>CAZECJ010000027.1:0-31059 GCA_964510645.1 uncultured Verrucomicrobiota bacterium
GATCGCTCTGCCGGTAGAACGCCGTCCGCTCCGGATCCAGCCCGCACGCCAGGAAATCCAGCGCCACGTCCCGGACGCCCTGCCGCAGCGCTTCCGCGTCCGACACCGACGTCAACGCGTGGTAGTCGGCGATGAACAGATACGCCTCGCCCTTTTTCTGCAGCTCGAGGGCCGGCCGCATCATCCCGAAATAGTTTCCGACGTGCAGCTTGCCCGACGGCTGGATGCCCGACAAAATTCTCATCTCTTCGCTTTCCGATCTTCCTTGGAGAAATATCCCGCGCATCCTAGCCGCCCCCCTCCCCCGCGCAAAGCCAAAAGAAAGCCCTGCCCCCGCCCCCAGCCTTGCGGTCTCCGCATGACATCCCCGCGGGCGACGCATGCTCACCCATCTCGGGGCCATAAATCGTGTTTAAAGACCGAAGCCCCTCCGCCATAATGGGGTGATGAGGATGCCTAGCGACCAGATCACCTTGGGCGACCTAGAGCCCACTCGCTACGAGCTGATCGCGACGACGTCCAACGGCGTGATGTTCTACTGGGAGGCCCCGTTCGTGCTGGTCAAGGAGTCGGCGCGTACCGACCTCGGGCACCTGCGGGCCGCCACGAAACACTGGATGCGCGAGCAAGGCAAATAGTCCGCCAAACCCCCACTATCCATGTCCGCCCCTGCCCACCCCAAACCGTCTCCCGGCCGTTCCCATACAACTCTGGCCGGTTGGTTGCTGCTGACCTACAGTGCGTCGGCCACGGCCCTCTTCGTCTCCGCCGACGGCGGGCATGCCGGACTGGCCAAGCCCACGTGGAACCCGCCCGGCTGGTTCTTCGGCCATTCTGGCGACGATGCGGAACTTCTGGCGGGTGGACCGGACTGCCTGCCTCCTATTGCTCCCCTACGCTGCGTGAGTGACATACGCCAGCGCGCTCAACGGAGCGATCTGGCGGATGAACTGAGGGCGCAGACCCTCAGAACAGGCTAGCGAACCGCCTTGGGCCGCACTCTGTCCGTCAATCAGACTGGAGAAAAAACTGGTCCGCCCTCTTCGATTCCTTTATTCTTCACTCGAACAAACTGGATGCGAACGACAAGACTCTCTGTCCGCACAACCCCGAACCATAGCAGGTCCACATGCTTGAAATCACCTTCCCCTCGCCGGACGTCGCTGTTTTGTCGGGCCGCCTCGACGGTGGCGGCGCCGTATCGTTCGACACCCGATTGCTCCCCCTGGCCCCCCGGCCATCTCCGCTGTTCCTGGACTTCCGGCAGGTCACCTTTCTCTCCAGCGCCGGCATCCGCTCGCTGCTTCAGTTGGAAAAGAAACTCCGCGCGGGCGGGGCCCACCTCATTTTGGCGGCGCTGCAGCCACAGGTGGCCCAGTCCCTTGAAATCAGCGGCCTGCTGGCCCAATTCGCCGTCGCCGGGACCCTGGATGAAGCCCTGGCCCTCCAACGCGACGCCTCGTCCGCCGCAGCGTCTGAAACCCCCTTGCCGTTCGCCGGCCATGCCGCCACCGCCCATCGGCTGCCGGCCCCATCCGCCCAACTCATCGCGTGGAACCCCGCGCCGGACGGTTCCGATGCCGCCTCCGTGGCCGCCTCGCTGCTCCCCGCCACCCTCAGCGAACTGCCCCTGGCGTTGGGACAGGGCGGTTTTGGCAGTTCCCGCGAGGAGGCCATGGATTCTTTCGGCGCCTTCCTGGCGGCCGGTTCCACCGTGATTCTGGCGCCAAACGGCAGCGGCCAGCCCGACTATCTCCAGTCCACCCAGCCCGAGGCCGTGTCGTTCTACGTATCCTCCGCGCTCTGCGTTCGCGGCCGCCCCGCCGTGTTCCTCCGCGTGGACGCAGAAGGAATGTCCTTCGGCGAGTTTGCCGCCGCGTTGCCTGCATGGACCGCGCGCTTTCTGGAGACTCCCGTTCCGCATCTGGCGTTCATCCTCTCCGCTCCCGTCCTGCACAACCACGGCTCCCACCCGGAAGATGCGCTGGCCCTGGGCTTCGCCATGGCCGATGCCGGCACCCGCCCGCCGCTGCTCGCGCAGTTCCGACCCGGCGACTGGTCTGCCGTTTCCCCATCGGTTCAACTCCTCGCGGACGCCATCCGCCTGGACGGCCACCTTCCCTCCGATGCCCGCGACCCCGAAGCGCTGTTGGCCGAGACGCTCGACCCCGAACGCTTTCTGGGCGTGGCCGCTTTTCGCCCTGAAACCCGGATCGGTCCGGCCTCCGTCTGGATCTACCTCCCGGACGAATTCCGCCCGGCCGCCGAAACCCGGCTGAAAATCGAACTCGAAGGCGATCTGGTTTTCCCCGACGAATGGGATCTGATTGCACGCCGCATCTACTCCGACGCCAGCCGAGTCGTCCTCACCCGGATGTCCGGCGGCTACAGCGCCACCACCATGCGCGCCGACAGCATCGACGCCGAGGGGCGCCGCATGATTCCCACTGTCCTGAAAATCAGCACCCTCCCCCTCGCCAACGCCGAAGTGAGCGCCTACCACCAGCACGTGAAGAAATTCATCTTGAACAACAGCACGGTGATCATGGGCCACGCCTCGCAAGGCTCCTGGGCGGGCCTGCGCTACAACTTCGTCGGCGTCAACGGCCCCGGCAGCTCCCTCTCGTGGTTCTCCGACCACTACGCCCGCCGCACCCCGGAAGAACTCGCCCCCATCGTCGATGCCGTCTTCGGCCAAGTGCTCTGGCCCTGGTACGGGCAGACCAAACGCGAAACCCTTCGCCCCTTCGAACAGCATGCCCCGGCCACGCGCTTTTTCCCCGATATCCCCGGCGAGGCCCAACGCGTGCTGGGCATTTCCCCCGATGACCCCCTTCTGCGCTGCGACGAACTCGGCCGCGACCTCCCCAACCCCTTCCACTTCCTGCTCCACGAATTCCCCAAACTCCAATCCTGGGCCCGTCCCTGGTATTCCTCCATCACCCACGGCGACCTCAACCTGAACAACATCCTGATCGACGAAAAGGAAAACATCTACGTCATCGATTTTTCCGAAACCGGCCCGCGCAACGCCCTCTCCGACTTCGCCCGCATCGAACCGGTCATCACCCTCCAGGCCACTCGTCTCGACAACGAACGCGACATGGCCGATCTGCTGATCTTCCTTGAAGGCCTCGTTTCCGTCTCGCCGCTGAAGGACGACCCTCCGTTGCGCTACGCCGGCGACGACCCCATGGTGGAAAAGGCCTGGCGCATGCTCTGCCAGCTCCGACGCTACGCCCGCAAGACCGTCGTCGGCGACGACCAGCCCCTCTTCTATTGGCTCCCCCTGCTCGAATGGACCATCCCCTGCGTGTATTTCGTCCAGCTCTCGCCCCTGCGCAAACGCCTCTGGGTCTACTCCGCCGCCTTGCTCTGCGAGCAAATCCAGGCCTGCCTGAAGACATACGGCCCGAGGAATATGCCCTGATGAAAAAAGCCGTTTTTCCCGGTCAATGAAAGCGTCGGCCTCCCCACCGCCCTCGCCGATCTGGGCTTGCCCTGCGTCGACCGCACCGATCTGATGCGCGTGGCCGAAAAAGCCGGCGACCCCGTCGAGTGCATCCACCACGAAGCCGGCGAAATCACCCCCGAACAGGTTCTCCACGCCATCCTCGCCACCGACGCCATCGGCCACCAACGCAAGGCCTCACCCCCTCCCCGTCCATCTTGAACGCATGCCTTTCCCCGTCCAATTCCGTTCCCCGATCTCCCCCGGAACCGTCCATTCTTGAAATCCAGCATCTCCCCAAACGGTACGACGACACCCCCGCCGTCATTCGGAAAGAACAGCAGTCGTAGTCCGTCGTTTCTGGCGTGTGGACCGGCCCGCCGGCCTCCTATTGCTCCCCTACGCTGCGTGGGTCGCCTTCGCCACCGTGCTCAACGGGGCGATCGGGCGGATGAACTGGGGGCGTAAACCAAAGAACAGGCGCGTGAGGGAACATTCAGCCGTCGTCCCCAACCAAAGCCCGTCCCCCAGGGCCACGCTGCCGCCATGACATCCTCCCGCCTCTGGAAAGAATTTCCACAGGCAAACGCGCAACCGCATCCGGCTTACTCCGGATTGGTCACTTCGATGCGCCTACCCAAGATGACACAGTTGTAGAGGGCGCGACCCACCTGGTCCCGGGTCAGGAAGGCGTTGCTGCCCGGCGCTTCGTCGTGCGACACGACCGTCTGGTTCAGGACGTCGCAGGTCCGCACCCCCAGCGTCTGGTGCTCCCACGTCGCCGGATTCTCCAGATCGACGTCGGACGCGAAATGCACCAGCATTTCCCGGCTCTCGATGAACCCCCAGAGTTCGTTGGCCACTGGCGACAGCGGCGCCACGTGCACCACGTGCTTGCCGGCGGCGCGCGTTTCCGGGCCGAAGCCGAGATGCTTGCGCAGCGTCACCCGCAGCCGTTCGAACATCGCGTCATCGGGAAACTCCGCCTGGGAACGCGTTCGAAACAAGTAGTCCTTGATCTCCTCGTAGCCGGCGAGGACTTCCGCGCAATCGGCCGGGCGTTCCGGCGGAACGGCGATCCGCGCCACGTTCACGATCCGAAACGCCTGACTTTTGACCTCGATTCCCAGTTCTTCGACCGCGTAGTCGGCTTTCTTGACCCGTGCGGAAATACCCACCGCAGGCAGGATGATTTCCGCGATCTGGCTGCGATCGCCCTCGTCCAGCTTCACGTCCAACCGCCGCACCCAGAAGGGGAACTCCTTCACGCCCGCGATCTTCTCTACGTCGCTTTCGTCCATGTACCAGCGGAACAGATGTCGCGTCACTTCATAGAGGTGGGGCCGTTCCAGCAGTTCGTCCGGCGGGGGCGCAACGGCCGCCCCGGGAACCGGCGCGCCCTCCTGCGCGCCGGCGCAAACGGCAAACCCCAATAGGATCAACCAACCCCTTTTGTTCATTGGGGCTCCTTCCTGAGCGTGAAGAATCGGTTGTCGCCCAGCAGGCCTTGCTGGGAGTCGTGGATTTTGACGAAATTGCCGCCCGGGCTGTAGTAGTCCTGGCCCGTCATCCACGAATAGGCCCGGCCCGTCACGGCGACCTGGTTCACAACCGCCAGTCCCGCGAACCGGTCTGCGCCCGGAACGCCGCCCGCCAAATAGGCGCTCGCAAGTCCTTGGACGAAATTGAGCAGGTTCGCGAACCGCCCCGGCTTGTCCCCGCTGTTGGCGATCTTGAGCAGATTCTGGATCCGCGCCTCCACGCGCGGCGCGGCGACCGGTCTTCCGGCCGCATCCTTGGAAAACCCTTCGCATTGGTTCTTCGCGGTGATCACGTCGATGACGTTCTGCGAGCGGATCGCCGCGATTTCCTCCTGCTTGTAGCCCGGCGGAACGTGGTTCATGCGCGCATGCAGCACCCAGAGGATCGAGAGCATCGTGGCCTTCGTATCCTCCGCGCCCACGAACCCCCGTTCGCCGGGAAACGGCGATTCGTTGGTCAGCAGCCGCGCGAGGTAGCCGGCAGCCGACGACGCCGGCTCCAGCCGCGCGAAATCGGCCGCGCCGGCGCGGACCGCGCAGCAGAGGAGAACCCATCCGACGATTCGAACTTTCGCGTTCATGGGCCGTTAAAACACGGTGCCGAGGGAGAAGTAGAAGCAGTCGTAGCCTTCGTCGGCGCGGCCGTAGGCGACGTACAGCGGCCCGATGGACAGATCGGCGCCGAGGCCGATGGCCCCGCCGTAGCGGAGGTCGTCCACGTCGAACTCGTCCGCCCAGACGTTGCCGGCGTCGAATCGGGTGATCGCATAGATGCCCTTGCCCAGTTGCGCCGGCAGTTGCAGGAGACGATAGCTGTATCCGAGGGAAGCAACGCCCAAGTAGGACCCGCGGAATTGGCCTTCGGCCAGGCCGGCAAAGCCGAACGGACCCCCGAGCTTGAATTGCGCATAGCCGGGCAGTTCGTGGCCGAACCCGGTGCCGCCCTGGAGGCCGACCGTGAACGTGTGGTCGCCGAACGACTGGAATTTGCGGAAGTGGCCGGAGAGTTTGTCGAAGTCGACGTCCCCGCCCCAGTCGTCGTTGGCGGACACCCCATCCACTTGCAGAAAATACCCTTCGCGAGCGAACAGGGTGCGGTCTTGCCGGTCCACGATCAGGCCAACCCGCCACCCGGCATAGTTCTCGTCGAAGGTCGGCAGGTTCGTCGCGCCCGTCTCGACCTCCGCCTGGCCCGTTCCCCAAACCGGTCCGACGCGCAATTCGGCGTAGCGCCGCAACTGGATGCCGAAATCCAATCGCGCCTCGGCCTTTTTCACGTCGTAGTCGGCAACGTGGGCGTCGTCCTCGTAGACGGCCTCGGTCTCCGAGCTATACTCGACCGTGGGCGCAACGAATAGAAAACCGCGCGAATCGAGCGGCTGATAGAATTCGGACAGGATGCGCTGCCGGCTGCCGAACTCGATTTCGTTGCGCCACTCCGCGCCGAGCGCGTTCAAGCTGCGGCGCGTCACGTTCACCAGCAGGGCCCATTCGGCGTCCTGCTCGAAATCGCTTCGCAAGTTCAGGCCCAAGGCCAGATACAACGGCCCCCAGCTCTTCTCCTTGACGTCGTACCGGAGAATGCGCCGCCCCTCCGCGCCCGGATCGAGCCGGAACAGGACCTGCTCGAACTCGCCGATGCCGTAGATGCGCATCAGGTCGAGCTGCATCGTCCGCTCGTCGAACGCCTCGCCCGCCCGGCTGTGGATCCGCCCGCGAATGATGCCTTCGCCGACCCGCCGGTTGCCCGTCACCGCCACCTCGCCGACCGGAATCGATTCGGGTTTGGCGCGGCGCTGTTTCGCGAGGAATTCCCCGTACGCCTCTTCGCCGACGGAAAACCGCGCCAGTTCCGCGGCTTTTCCGCGCGCCGCCGCCTCGCCTTTCGGAACGAACTCGGAAACGCGGGCAAAGTCCGACGCCGTCAGGCCCGCCAACACGGGCGGGATGCCGACGTCGGCGCGCTTGAACTGTTCGACCTGGCCCGGCCGCTGGGCGATGGCGTAAGTGCGGCCCAGGATGCCGCCGAGCGAATTCAGGGAGGCCGGATCCACTTGGTCCGCGTCGGCGCCCACGTCCACCGCGATGATGACGTCCGCGCCCATCGCCCGCACGACGTCCACGGGCAGGTTGTCCACCACGCCCCCGTCCACCAGGATATGGCCGTCGATCTCCGCTGCCGTGAAGGCCCCGGGAACGGCCATGCTGGCGCGCATCGCGGTGGCCAGATTGCCATGGTCGATGACGAACGCCTCGCCGCTCTGCAGATCCGTGGCAACCGCCCGGTAGGGGATGGGCAACTGGTCGAAGTTCGTGATATTGGCCGACCGCAAGGTGACGAGCTGCAGCAGATTGTTGAACTTCTGTCCGGCCGCCAGCCCCGTGCCCATCTTCGGGCCGCGCCAATTCAGTCCCATCTCGAATAGGTATCGCTGGTCGTCCTGCTTGCGCCGGAAGTAGAGTTCGCGCCGGGGCGTCGCATCGCTCATCACTTCGTCCCAATCGAGGCTTTCCAGCCAGGTTAGCATTTCGTCGGGCGACATGCCGCCGGCATAGAACCCCGCGATGATCGAGCCCATGCTCGTCCCGCCGATGAAGTCGATGGGAATGCGCTGTTCCTCCAGCACCTTCAGCACGCCGATGTGCGCCAGGCCCAGCGCCCCGCCCCCGCCCAGCACCAATCCGACTTTCGGCCGCGCCAGAGCTTCCTTCTCCTTCGCGGCGGCATTGGCCCCGAATGCGCCCATGCAAAGGCAGACCAGGGCGGAAACGGCGCAGGCGGTTGCCTTGTTCATGGGGTTGACTTTCATTTTCAGAACGGAAATTCCAGCACGATGCTTCCAAACGAAGAGGATGCTTCCGTCTTCGCGTGGCCCGGCCCAGGATCGGGCAAGGTTTCCTCGCGAATGAGGTCCGACGTCGCGCTGAAGATCAAGCGCACCGTAAACCGGTCGTAGTGGTAGTAGTGAATCGATAGTTCTCCCCCGAACACATAGTCCTCCCGTTCAACGTCCCGGTCGTCGTCCGTCAGGAAACTGCCGTCGTACAGCACCGAATAGAACATCCGGCTGGCGCGGGCGCTGATCGCCACCTCCACGCCATGCGCCGAGGCCGACGCCGGCTTGGGCAGATGGAAGTCTTGAAAAATGCCGCGCCCCGGCGGCGCCGGCGACGACGCGAATCCTTCCGGCACGTTCCACCCCCCCCGCAGCGTGGCCACCAGCTCGGCCCCGGTCAGCAGATTGCCCAGCAGAACGCCGGGCGCAATTTCCATCTGGCCGGCCCAACCATTGTCGAACGTGCCTAGATGAACCAGGCGGCGAATATGCTGGTAGGAAAAATTCAGGACCGGTTCCGAATCCCGCTGCGCGTTCCATCCCTTCGGGTCGTCCCCCGCGCCCAGATCGTTGTGGACGAATTTCTGGACCGCCTCGGCCATCGACTCTTCCCCCAAGACCCCCGCCGTCGCTTGCAACGCCGTGGCTTTGTTCCGGTTGAAGCTCTGCCAGTCCACCGAATAGGTCAGCGTCCCGGCATACGGAATGTCGCCCGGCGGCGGAATTTCCGCCTGGATGTCCCCCGGCGTTATGATGTTCTGGCCAACTCCCTGTCCATAACGGACTATCGTTCCCCCGTCGCCCAGCGATGGAAAGTGCTCGCCAACCCACTTGATGAAATCGGGAGCCCGGCTCTCTTCCCACGTGCCATATTGAATCCCATGGTATTGCAGGCTGAAACCATTGGAGAACTGGCTGTCGTCCGCAAAAAACAAATCGTTGTTGATTTCCAGTCGCAGCAATCCCTTGTTGCGCGGGGAATCCAGATGGAACGATTCCGCCCGTGCCACTCCATAAGCGGGGAGAAAAACACACAGGAGGCTCACTCCCGCCGACCATCCCAATTTTCGACGGATCAGTTTGCTGCGCATCACGTTCATGCCGTCTATGTTCTTGTGGTTTAGAAATGCACGCCCAGCTGCAGGCCGGCGATGTATTCGTCCGCCCACCGGTCGTCTTTTTTCGTGCGCTGGACGGTGACGTAGTAGTCCATGGCCAGAGCCTCCGTCCAGCGGGCCCGGACCCTCCGCAAGAGAAACCGATCCGGATCCGTGCGGAGACCGAGCGTGAAGCGCGTGCGGTTGCGCTCTTTCAGCTTGGCCGACTCGTCCGCGAACGCTTCGGCCGCCACGTAGGGCTTGAGGCCCAAGGCTTCCCAGACGTTCCATTGCAGAGCCAGTTTGTTGCGATAGCGCCAAATATCCTCCCGGCCGTCCCGAACGCGATATTCCAGCCGGTTCCGGTCCGATAGCGTTGCGAGGCGCGTCTTCCACCGCGGCGTCAACTCGACAAATGGCCGGTTTTCTTCGATCCAATGACCGTCCCGCTTGTCGTACTGCTGGCGGTATCCCAAGCCCCCATCCAGCCAAGACCGCAGGTGCCGCGCATAGCCGGCCTCCAGATAGTAGGTCGCCAGCCGACCTTCGTCGCAGTCGTAGCGGAACGACTGGGCCGCCCGAACCGTGGATTTATCCGTCAGGTCCTTGCTGGCGGACTGATCGAGCCAGACTTGCCACGACTCCTCCGCCCGCGCCGGATGCAGGCAGGCCAGCGCCATGAGGACCGCGGCCCAATAGGTTTGCCGCCCGGACAATCCGCGTTTCATTGGAAGATTCGAATTCTTCATCGGGCCCTCCCGGTCAGAAGGGGTGATCGATCGTCATCTGGACCGCGCCGCCTTCGGAGGTGATGCCGACGTCGGCGCGCACCACCAAGGTATTCACCATGGCCCGGAGTCCGACGATTCCGGCGACCTTCATGTCGGAATGCAATTCGCCCAGATCGAATTCAGCCCCGGTCCGCCCGACTTCCACGCCCACGACGTACTGCAACCATTGCACGTGCGCGTTGCGCCGGTTCAGCCACCCGAAATGGCGCAGCGGATTCCAATCCGGAATGTGGCGGTATTCGGCCGCGTAGTACACCGCGGAACGGTCGTTGAACCGCCCCTCGGGATACCCCCGCATCCGTTCCGTTCCGCCCAGCGTGGCCCCGGCATAGGAAGGCGGCCGCTCGCATTGTCTCTCCCCATCCTCGACGAAGGCATCCTCCCAGGACGGGGTGTCGATCCACCACAAGCTCAGGGCCAATACCCGCTGGCGGCTGCGCGCCCCGGCGGCTAGCGGAAAATACTTGGCGGCGGTGAAATCCACGGTTTCCCAGGGCGCCGAACTGCCCAGCTCCCCCCAGTCCTTCGTGTAGCGCAACTGCTGGTAGCTGCCGCGGCTGGGGTTCTCGTGAAAATCCGTGTTCTCGTACCGCAGCAGGAATTCCGCGCCGGAGGTCGCGATCTCCTGATCGCCCGTCTCATCCGTCTCCACGTCCTGCCGGCGATAAAACGGCTTCACGCCCGCCAGCGTGTAGCCGCTGCGAAATGGGTTCCAGATCGACGTGTCCCGCGCCCCCGCGACGACCAATCCTTCGCGCAACATCAGCCTGGATTTCGGATCCGCGGCGCCGCCGCCGATCGGCAGGACATATCCAAACAAGGCCCAGACTTTCGCGTCCGTGCCGTCGCCGGTGACGTAGTCGTCCGGATCCGAATCGTTGCGGCCGGCCCGGTCGTCCGGAAAATCGGGATTCCCATCCTGATAGATATCCAGTTGGTTGAACGTGCCCAGATTGAGTTGCCCATTGATGAAAACCCGTTCGGTCCAAGGCATTTTCAAATCGCGAACGGCCAAAAATCCGTAGAGCGAACCTTCGGTCGATCCGATCACCGTGGCGAAGGCAGAGGCCTGCGGCTGGAAGAATCCACGATTCCCGATGCTGAACCCGGCGGAAGGTCCCAGCGTGCCGCTATAGAACGCAAAGGGAACCGTGAAGGTTCCAGGCAACGAATTGGTCTGGCCTTCGTGCAGGAGGATTTCTTGGGCCGAGACCGGGCCCGAAGCCGCCGCTCCGGCAAGCCAAAGAGCCAAGGAAGCCCGGATGACGTTGCGTTTCGCTTTCACAAGTGTCGTGTTTCCGCGGCACGCGACTCCGGACTTCCGGCAGCATGACTCAACGGCCGGGCTCGTCATTTGACCGTATAGCCCTTGCCTTCCATCGCGGCGACGAAGTGCTTGTCCCAATCCGCGAACTTCGCCTGGTAGGCGGCCTCGTCTGCCTCCGTGCCGTGTTCCAGCTTCTTCCGCGTTTGGCGGCCCTGCATTCCGCGGCCCACCCCGCCGGCCGTGGCTCCGATGGCGGCGCCTTGCCCGGCATCGCCCGCGGCTGCGCCGATGGCCGCCCCCAGAAGCGCTCCCCGAGCCGCCCCCCTGACCGCCGTGCCGCGCGTTGCATCGCTGGCCTGCTCCGCCTGTTCTTCTTGTTCGACTTGCCGCCCAGCCGCCACGTAGGGATCCCAACCCGTCTGCTGGGTCGCCCAGTTGTACGCCGCAAGCTGATCCTGTTCCTGCTGTTCCGGCGTCTGGTCTTTGGCCGGAAAAACGACGTGGTCGCCCGGATTCGTGCTGAGCTTGGGCGGGCCGCCCTCCTGCGCTTGAACGGCCAGGGCGCCCAGGAACAACAGGGCCGCCAGCGGTGCGGCCGTCCATGTTTTGCTTTGCTTCATCGTGGGAGTACCTATTTATGCTTGAGTGGATGCGGACGGAGGAAAATTCGGAAAGAGGGGGCCCGAAGCACCCCCTCCTTCCGTCGAGACGTCGGATCAGAACGTCACGCCGACGCCGAAGATCAGGCCGGCGAGGTTGACGTTCAGCTCGTTGTCTTCGTTCTTGTCGCCCTTGAGCTTGTAGCCGACGGTGCGATAGCCGAGGCGCGTCACGACGTGCTCCGTGATCTGGTATTGAATCTGGGGAAACAGTTCATATACCAGATCCGAATCTCCAGCGCCGATGGCCAAGGTCGGATTGAAGCACAGCCCGTCGATCTTCGAAGGCAAGATCGGAATGGTGGGGCGCAAGACGAGGATGCCGTCCACGCGGCTGTCCTCGCCCGGATCTTCCGTGCTGACCGTGCCCTTGTCGTACACCGTCAGTTCGTTGTCGAACGTCAGGGAACGAACGCCGACGAGGACGTCGAAGGTCTGGCCTTCCATCCAACCATCGAGCTGATAGCCCACGGCCAATTCGCCGAGCATCATCTGCACGTCCAGCTTGCCGCCTTCGGGCTGGTCCTCGACGTCCAGGTTGTCCGTGCTCATGGAGAAGTAATCCGCCTGCCCCCAGAAGAGGAAGCGGTTGTACTGGACCACGCCCAGGATCGATCCGGCCATGTCCACCGATTCGAAGATGTCGCTGAACGACTTCTCGAAGTCCGCCTTTTGCCCGTTGACGGTGACGTCGCCTTCGAGACCGGCGGCCCAGAGATAGGGCGTGGTCTCGACCTTCCAACCCTGCGGTTCGGCCGCGAGGGCGGCCGTGCCCGAGGCCGCCAACAGGGCGGCAATCATAGCAATCCGTATTCTTGTCTTCATCTGTGTCTCCTTGTATTGTGTGTTGTTTCGTTCTTTATTCGATCGTCAGGTCGTAGTCCCCGGTGAAATCGCCATACCCCAGGACGATGCGCCATTGGCCGGGTTCACCGCGCGCCACGCGGCGCTGGAAGTACATGTCTTCGCCCGAAAAATACACGGAATCGAGCGTGTTCAAGGCGGCGGACAGCACCAGGACCCCGCGCCCGTCGTAGATCCGGATCGAGGTGTCGCCTTCCGTGAAGTCGTTGATCCGCAGAAACGCCGTGGGTTCCGACAGCGTGGTGTTCCAGACGTACTCGTCCGTGTCCGAGTAGTTCCGCAGTTCGCGGTCGATGTTGAAGCGAGTGACGGTGATGTTTTCATCCGTGTCTTCGCTCTCGCAGCCGCCCAGGGCCAGCGCGGCCGCCAGCATCGGCAAGGCCAGCAGGCTTTGGACCCATTTCTTGGCTTGGTTCGTGTTCATTTCCTTATCTTTCTTTGGTTGGTTGGGGTGTTGTTTTTCTATATCCAGACGTGATCGCCGCTAGGGTTTCTCCACGGAAATCGCCAGTGCTTTGGAAATCGCGACGGCAACCATGTCGCCCGCCTGCACCGGCGAGAGGTCGATTCCATCGCGAACCGTGATCGTTCGGGTTTCATCGCCGGGCAACAGGAGCTTGGCCCGACGCGTTTCTCGATCCAGTTCGAGCAACCGGGCGGTCACCTGTTCCTGAGCCAGCAGCGCGCCTCCGGGCTCGGCGCCGTTCTCCGCCCGCACGATGCCCGCCGCAATAAAGGTCTCGGGAGCTTCTGCCGGGCTTAAGTAGACCGCAACGGCTTCCGTGCAGGTGACGACGACCTGGTCGCCGACCGCGAGCTGGGCGAAGTTCGCCACGCCGGGCCCCGCCGTCATCACGTCGGACCGGCCATCCTCCCGGACAAAGGTGATTTCGCGCGTGGCCGCATCGATGGCCGACAGAGTCACGGTGGCCGTCACGCGGTCCGAAACGGCGGCCACGCTCCCCGGCGCCTGGACAACCGCCGTCTCCCGCGCGGAGGCTTCCTCCAGCACGGTTCCGGCGATTTCCCTGGCGGCCGCGCTGGCGGCCATGTCGTCCGCTTGCTGCGCACCCGCCGGGGTCCCCAGCACGAGCAGGCCGACGAACGCGATGATGGCTAAGTTTTTCATCCTGGCATCTCCTGGTTGGCGGTCATGGCACTCCGGTTCGCTCTATTTCGGGAAAAGGAACGTCAGTTGGGCCCGGAATCCAAAGTCTTCCGGACCGCCGTCCGGCGACTCGGCCCAATAGCGGGCGCCGACGCTCACCTGAATGATCTGCGGCCCGATCTTCAGGAGCTGCGCCACGGTCAGGTTGACCGGCACGGACCAGGCTTCGGCCTCCCAGTCGTAGGTCGATTCCGTGTTCAGGCTGAACGTCGTCTTGGTCTTGGAGACGATGTAGCTGGCGAAGGGCTGCAGGAAGGTCGCGCTGACGTCCGCGCGGTCGTCCTCGCCTTCCACCGACCACACGTGGTTGACCAATCCGCCGATGGTCCAAGGCCCCATCTGCTTCAGAGCCACGGCCGTGGGCCCCAGCCCCCACTGTTCGCCGCCCAGCGCGTCTTCCGAAGCCGTCGGCAGCAACGCCACCGGGCCCGCACCCCAGATCCATCCGCGCGAAGTCGGCGCCTTGGGAGAGAAGAACAGGCTGGCCGTGACGTCGCCCAATCCCGTCTCGCCCTGTCCCTTCGCCGGCAGGTCGTTCTGATCGACGATCGGCACGATCGTGCGCGTGATCAGATTCCAGTCGTCGTTCAACGAGATCGGGATCACCGGCTGGACGTTCAGGCGGCTGACGGAGCCTTCATCTTGCGGCCCATAGTTCTCGTCGTAGTTGTACTGCAGCGGCACGCTGATCAGCGAGGCGATCGGATTGGCCAGTTTCTTCGCCAACTCCGCCGCCGGATCCTCTTGCGCGAGCGCCGGAATCGACAAGGCCGCAAGCGCCGCCGCCACGGAACCCATCCACGTAGATGTTTTCATTCGCATTTCATTTTTGGCTGCAACTTTCGCTTCCCGCCGGGTTTACTCAATCCACCCCTGCTCCTGGAACCGCTGTTGGAACACGTCGGCGATTTCCTTGGCCGTCGCTTCCGCGCGTCCCTCCAGCTTGCTTTTGCCGCTCTTTTCCCCGTAGACCTTCATGCCGCCGCTCACGATCAGCCCCACCGGATTGGCGGTGGCGACGAGCGCCGCCGCGCCCATGGCCGCGCCCGGCGTCTTGGCGCCGCCGGATTCCACCTTGCCGGATCCGAGCTTGCGCAGTCCGTTGGTCGTCATCTGATAGGCCTCGACCACGGTATGCAACTCGGAGGCCCCGGCGCCGAAGCCGATGCCGACGCGCTTGGCCGCGCTGCCTTCCTCGACGGAAACCAGAAAGCCCCGGACCACGAGGTCGTTGATGCGCGGCCGCGAGGCCCCGGTCGCCCGCAGGGCGGGCATCCCCATTTCGCGGATCAGCGCCGCCAGTTGTTTCGCCAACTCGGCGCCCAGTTCGCGGCCGGCCTGGATCTCTTCCGGCGTCTGGGGCGTGTCGACCAAGGTAAACTCCTGGGCGATGGCCGAGTCGCGGGGCACGTCGGCGGCCGTGGCCACGAAATCGAGCACCAGGATCTGGCTCGGACGGGGAAGATACCCGCCGACCAGCGGCTCCTGCCGGGTGATCTGGGTGGACGCGCACCCGCCCGCCAGGAACATCCCCGCGAGGCTAGCCACCACCACTGTGAAATATCTGCATGTTTTCATTCGTTTCTTCTTTCTGTTGTATTTAAAAACGACCCGGGTCTTTCGCGGCTTCCGGTTCGACGCCCATGTCGCCCAACAGGTCAATCAGCGGCTGCTGGGAAACCCGGATGACCCCGGAGTCCGGGCGGTCGAGCGAAACGATCAGCGCGATCACCAGGGAAAAGGAAAACGCCAGCATCAACCGCACCTTGGATCGCCGGGAACCGGACACGCCCGTCTGGTATCCCACCGCCATCATTCCCATGGCCATCAGGGCATAGAGCACAAACCAGATGCTGGCCGGGACGCGGGCCTGCACTCCCACGGCCAAGCGCAATGCGCCGAGGTCGAAAACGTCGTTGAGCGAATCGAGATAGAGGGCGGCCAGGGCCGGGCTCATGGAACCCGGCGATGATTGAGCGATCGCCATGCTCCACAGGCGATTCTGGATCCGCTTGGACTCGGCCCGGGTGGACGCCAGAACTTCCGCGCGGATGGTCTTGGATTTCGCGAACTCCAGGCGCATTTCCAGATACTGCCGGAAAAGGGCTTTCGCCTCGGCGGCATCGCCCGGCGGCAGCAAATCGGTCCTCAGCCAGGCGGTCCCGATCGCATTGGCCTCGTCCCGCACAAGGGCTTTCCGGTCGTCGTAACGGTCCGAGACGATCCCGAACGTGAAGGCCAGCATGAAGGCCACCAGGCCCAGCACCGAACCTGCGATGGCGGAGACCGGCGATTCCTTTTCCTCCTCCGACCGCTGGTGCGAATGCCGACCCATGAGATAGCCCAGCTCGATGGCCGCCACCACCAGGACGGCAGACCCGATGAACAGCGCCCAAATGGGAATGGAGCCCATCATGCCCGGCCCTCGTTTGCGCCCGCGTCCCGGAATGCTTTCAACGCCTTCGCCAGATCCAAGATCATGCGCTCGTGGCCCAGCGCCTTCCTTTGGTAGTCCGCGATCGTGGAGGTTTTCATGTTCCCTTGCCCCTCTATAATCCCGTCAACGACTGGAACAACTTGGCCGCCACGTCGCCGGCCGGATACTTGAACAGAACCAGCGGCAACATCGGCACGGCCACGGCGGTTGCGAACCCCAGCAAGAGCCGTCGGCTGACGGGCGCCACGCGCAGATTGCGCACCACGTCCAGGCTGTTGGTCAAATCGGCCAGCGACTGCATGTCCGGCGTGCCCAACTGGGACTCGCCGGTCGCCGCTTCATCCCGGATCCACTTCCGGTCGAAGGCGCCGGCATAGCGCGACGCCATGCCCATGTACTCGCTCCACCCCGTCACGCGCGCGGCCCAGAGCTTGGCCGAAAAGAGGAAAAGCGGACCGATGAACAGCGCGGCGACCGCCAGAAGAATCAAGGGGACATAGCCGTACAGGGCTTCGAACGCCATGGTTCCGGCGGCGATGTCCTCTGCGAACGTCGCGGCGTAGAAGGCCGCCAGCGCGAAAGCGAACGGCATGAAATGCTCGTGCACGACCTCCAGGAAACCCAAGCCCGCCACGCCGTCCGAATGGGTCGGAATCAGGTTGAGTTTGCGCCGCCCCAAGCGTCCGAGGAAATACCACCAAAGTCCCAGGCGCCACACCCAGCGGAACAACAGGAACCGGAAGAGCGGCAGGCAAAGCAGGAGGTACCAGACCATGACGGGTCCGAATTTCCCTCCGCTTTCGGCCAGGACCGAAGACAAATCCGCCGTCTGGCCGGGCAGGTCCACGACCATCTCCAGCAACGGCGACGCGAACGTCGCCAGCAGCGCGAAAACTTCCACCAACCAGGAATCCGCGAGCCGGTTGACGCGGCGAATATCCGCAGCCAACGCCGGCAATTCGTTTTCCGGCACCACGCCGGAATGGACAAGATTCCGGACAAACTCGGCCATGGCCGGAGCAACCCAGGCCTCGCACGTGAAAAACAACGGAACGACCACCAGCAAGCGGACATGGACCCCGATCAGTTCGAGCGAGAACACCTGATGTCCCCCACCCCTCAGGATGGCCAGCACCGCCAGAACGCCCCACGCCAATCCACCGATCGCCAACCCGAGCCGAATGGTGTGCGTTTCATCCCGCACCAAGCCCAGACGACAGCCCAGGCGGTGCAAGGGACCGCCCAGCAGGGAAAACTCCTGAATGGTTTCGCGGGCCTTCATGCGTCCGGATTCTTTGGGTCCTTGCGATTCAAAGCGGCCGGCAGCCCAGACGGGGCTGCCGGCCATGTTTCAACCTACTGCCGCGCCATCGCCATGCTGATGGCGTCCTCGGCCTTGACCAGGTGGTCTAGGTTCTCCGCCCCTTCGGCGATCGCGAGCTGAACGCCCTTGATCTCGCCGTTGAAGGCGTTGTGGCTGGAACCATACTCCGGAGAGACCGGCGCGCCGGTGTCCTCGCCCACGTCGAGGCCGTCGTCGGCGGAGAAGATCGTGGCCAGCGTGGCTTCGATTTTTCCTTCGCCGGCCTTCTGGCCGTCCACGAACAGCGTGGCCACGCCGCCCTTGCCCAACCCGCCGCCATCGTACTTGAACTCCATGCGCACCTGGTGCTCGCCCGCCGGCAGGGGCTTCTCGGAGCCCACGATGAAGTGCTTCAAGCCGCTCCAGTTGTAGCAGTACTTCAGCTTGCCTCCTTTGGCGTACAGGCTCCAACCGCCGATGTTCGCGCCCTGGGCGATGATCACGCCCTCGGCGCCCTTCTCCGGCACCACGATGTTCGCGGTGACGGAGTGCGACTTGTTCTTGAGGTTGAGCACGCAGTTCTCGCTCAGGTGGCCCATGCCGCCAAAGAGCACTTGGCTCTTGCCCTTGAGCAGCACCGGCCGGCCCGCCGTGTCCGGATTGACCTTTTCGAACATCCGGTCGTCGATCGGCAGCACCTTGTAGCGCGTGGCTTCGATCAGCCACAGGCGCTGGAGCTCATGCAGCTTCTTGGGATTCACCTTGGACAGGTCCTTGGACTGGCTCCAGTCCTGGGTCGTGTCGTAGAGCTCCCACACGTCGTCGTCCAGCGCGGGGCGCGGGGCCATGATCCAGGGCGTATAGTGCTTCGTCACGGCGGTCCACCCCTTGTGGTAGATGCCGCGGTTGCCCATGATCTCGAAGTACTGCGTCTCGTGCCGTTCCGGCGCTTTCGCGTCGTCGAACGCAAAGCGCATGCTGACGCCCTCGATCGGGTCCTGGGTGATGCCGTCCACGGAGACCGGCTCGGGAATGCCGGCCGCCTCGAGAATCGTCGGCGCGACGTCGATGCAGTGGCAGAACTGGTTGCGGATCTCGCCCTTGGCCTGGATGCCCTTGGGCCAATGGACGATCGTGCCGTTGCGGGTGCCGCCGAAGTGCGAGGCCACCTGCTTGGTCCACTGGTAGGGCGTGTTCATTGCGTGCGCCCAGCCCACCGCGTAGTGGTTATAGGACTCCGGCCCGCCCAGTTTGTCGATCCGCGCCTGCAGATACTCGGCCGTCTCGAACTGCTGCAGCCCGTTGAAGTAGCTCATCTCGTTGAAGCAGCCGTTGACGTTGCCCTCGGCGGACGCGCCGTTGTCGCCGACGATGTAGAAGACGAGCGTGTCTTCGAGGATGTCGAGCTTCTTCAGCGTTTCCAGCACGCGGCCGACCTGGTGGTCGGTGTATTCCATGAAGCCCGCATAGACTTCCATCTCGCGGCGCAGCACCGGCTTGAACTCCTCCGGCATGTCGTCCCAGGCCGGAACCTCCTTGGGCCGGGCGGAAAGCGGACAATCCTTCGGAACCACGCCCAGCTTCTTCTGCCGCTCGAGGGTCAGCTCGCGCAACTTGTCCCAGCCTTGGTCGAACTTGCCTTTGTACTTGTCCGCCCACTCCTTCGGCACGTGGTGCGGAGCATGCGTCGCGCCCGGCGCGAAGTAGATGAAGAACGGCTTGTCCGGCATGAGGGACTTCTGCTGGCCGATCCACTTGATGGCCTTGGTGGCCATGTCGTCGACGAGGTGGTACCCCTCTTCCGGGGTCTTCTCCGGCTCGATCGGCGTGGTCCCTTCGTACAGCGTCGGGTACCATTGGTTGGCTTCGCCGCCGATGAACCCGTAGAAATACTCGAAGCCGCCGCCGCCGGCGGGCCACTGGTCGAAGGGACCGGCCGGACTGGCCTGCCACACCGGCACCTCGTGGCACTTGCCGAACTGCGCCGTGGAGTAGCCGTTGAGCTTGAGCGTCTTCGCCAAGGGCGACATGGAGTTGGGCAGCACCGAGCACAAGCCCGGCGCGCCGGTCGCGATCTCGGTGATCCCGCCCATGCCGCAGGAGTGGTGGTTGCGCCCGGTCAGCAGCGCCTGCCGCGTCGCCGAGCAGATCGCCGTGGTGTGGAAGCGGGTGAACTTCAAGCCGTTCGCCGCCAGCTTCTCCGCGTTCGGCGTCGCGCAGGGCCCGCCGAAAGCGCTGGACGAACCAAACCCGGCGTCGTCGATCAGGATGAGCAGCACGTTGGGCGCGCCCTTGGGCGGCCGCAACTGCGGGATCGGCGGAAACTTGCTGTCCGGGTCTTTTGCGTCGTAGGTGATGAGACCGGGTTTTTCCGTGTTTCTCATCGGCAGATGCGAACGAGATTTTTTGTTTTCTTCGCTCATGGTCGTTTCCTTTGGTATTTTTGTTTCTCTATCTTGATGCGGGGCTCGCGGCGGCGGCGTCCCGTTGTGTTTTTGACATCGCGGGCATGATCTCGTCGGCGTAGCGGCCGTTCTTCAGCAGATCCGCCATTTCCTTCATCGGCTGCTCCGTGTGCTCGAAGAACGCGGCCAACCCCGCGCACAGCCAGTTCAGGCCCGGTTCGCCGTCCGGCGTCGTCAAGACCCGGTTCTTGGGACACTCCCCGTGGCAGGTGAAGAGCCACTTGCACTCCCGGCACATTCGCGGCAGCGTTTCCGACTTTGCCCGGCCGAAGGCGCGCTGCTTCTCGCCCTCCAGCATGTCCGCCAGGGGTGTCTGGAGGATGTTTCCCAGCAGATGCTTCGGTTCGACGAAATGGTCGCAGGAATAGAGGTCGCCGTTGTGTTCCAGCGCCAAGGCGTCGCCGCACTCGGGGCGCAGGACGCAGACCGAGGATTCGCCGTAGATGTAGGAAACCAGCACGGCATCGAAGAACGGCACGAACGTGGTCCCGACGTCCCGCCGCACCCATTCGTCGAAGATCTCGATGAGGAATCGCCCGTAGGCCTCGGCCGGGACGGTGCGGGCCGTGACGGCTTCGCCTTCCTGGTTGCCGCTTTCGTTGTCGCGCTCGACGATCGGAATGAACTGGAGGTAGCGCGCGCCGATCTCGTCGCGGAAGAAGCGATACACCTCGAGCGGGTGCCGAACGTTGACCGCGTTGACCGTGCATAGGATATTGAACTCGACCTGGTGCGCCTGCATCCGGCGGATCGCCGCGACCACCTTGTCGAAGGTCGGATTTCCGCCCTTGTCCTTGCGATGCACGTCGTGCAGATGCCGGGGACCGTCCAGGCTGATGCCGACCAGGAACCGGTTTTCGCGCAGGAATTCGCACCACTCGTCGTCGATCAGCACCCCGTTGGTCTGGAAGGTGTTTTCGATGGGCTGGCCGCGTTTCAGATGTTTCTTCTCGACCTCCACGGCCCGCCGGAAGAAATCCAACCCCATCAGCGTCGGCTCGCCGCCCTGCCAGGCGATGGTTCTTTGGTTGGCCTCCAGCATTTGGCGGACATAGCTCTCCATCGTCTCGTCCGACATGCGGAAGCGGCTGCCCGGATACAACTGGTCCTTCTTCAGGAAAAAGCAGTAGTCGCAGGCCAGATTGCAGGCCGCGCCGGTCGGCTTCGCCATCACGTGGAAGACGGGAGAGGGGCGAGGGTCGGGGGGCGAGGGAGGACAGAAGAACTGTCCTGAACTCGACAATCCTTCAGTATCAAAACTCATATGCCTTTTCTCTTTCACCGGCTACGACCGCGTCCCTCGACCCTCTACCCTCGTCCCTTTTACCTCTTGATCATCCGCGCGATGCGGTTGATCGGCCCGCGCAGCGCCACGTAGGGCAGGACCGCCAGGACCAGGGCGGCCACGATCACCCCCGCCACGTTGACAGGCTGCTGGACCTTCAGCTGGTAGACGAGGTCCAGGATGATCGCTAGGATGAAGATCTTGCCGAAATGCTTCCACCCGTCCTTCAGCAGTTCCCGACGGTGTTCCGCACTGCCGAACAAGGCCCAGAAATACGCGGGTTTGCCCCACTTCGCATCCTTCAGCCCGTCGATGATCGCGAAGATGACCGCCATCAACGGCTGGATGATCATCCGGAAACTGAACGGCCCCTCCAGCCGGCTCGCAAACCCCTGAACAAATCTCTGCAGCAACTCTTCCATGGTCTTAAGCTCCTTCCCTCGTCCCTCGTCCCTCGTCCCTCGCCCCTCGTCCCTCGCCCCTCGCCCCGCTTCCCTCTCCCCTCTTCATCTTGGCCACCTGCCACGGCCAGCAACCCTCGATTTCCACGGCGATGGACCACCCCAGCACGATTCGCACGGCGATCAGCAGCCCCAGCGCCAGGAGCCCGTCCACGGTGGGCGCAGTCGTGACCGTGCGGATGATGTCCGCCGCGACCAGGAACTCGAGCCCCAGCAGAAGCGCCTTTCCAATGAACACCTTCACGCAATCGTAGGCGTCCGCCCGCCACTTCCCCATGTGAAGCAGGCCGCGCAGCAGAGCGTAGGCAAACGCCAGCGCGAGCACCGCCACCCCGACGACCTCCAGCCCCCGCGCAATCAGCTCGATGCCCGCATTGACTTGTTCCACGTACATCAGAACACCTCCGTATGCGTCAGGATGGTGATGAACAGGAAGAGGCCTAGCAGTCCGATCAGAATTCCAACGACGAAGGCGAAATTCACGGGCTTGTAGGTGGCCGCGGACATCCGGTTCAGCCGCTTGATCGCATGGAAATACTCCACCGAGCCCAGGATCACGGAGGTCACGCCGAGGGCGATCAGGAAGAGCCCCAGCCGCCGCGGCCCCATCGCCAGCATCACGCCGTTCCCGCTCCCCTGCACGGCGGCCTGCATGAACTTGTAGATCGTGAATCCGAAGCTGATCATGGACAACGCTGTCCGGATCCACGCCATCAGGGTCCGGCCCGCCCCCATCACGGTGCGCTCGACCGACAGGTCGGTGCGTCTGACCGACAGGTCGGTGCGCTCTGCGGACAACTCATTCGAAGATTTTGCCACGTTGCTGGTCATGTCGTTTTCCTTTCGCTGGATTCTTTCAGGCGCTTCACGTCTTCTCCTCGGCCCGGCTCAAGGCCCACCCGATGGCGTCGATGAGGGCCTGGTCGTCCACGGGCTTGCGGAAATAGGCGATCGCGCCGTCTTTCTTGGCTTGGGCACGCACCTCCTCGGTGTCGAACGCCGTCACGAAAATGAAGGACGCGCGCGATCCCGCGGCGCGGACTTTGCGGTGCAATTCAGGCCCGGTCATGCCGTGCATCTTCACGTCGGTGATGACGCAGGATCCATCGGAAGGAATCCCGGCCTTGAGAAATTCATCCGCGCCGGCGAACGTCCGGGAACGGATGCCGGCGGAAATCAACAGCCGCTCCAGCGCGGTGCGCACGGAGGCGTCGTCGTCGATGATATAAACGGTCGGGCGAACCGTCGCGGTCGCCGAAGGTGCATGCTTTTTCTGCATGCGCAAATGGATAGCAATTCGGCGCCGCCGACCGCTATTGGACCTTGGGCCAATACCGAGGCCAGAGGGACGAGGGGCGAGGGGAACAGCCGAGGGACGAGGTCGGAGGGTCGAGGGTCGGAGCCCCCCCTCGCCCCTCGCCCCTCCGGCCTCTGCTCTTCCCCCCGCCCCTCTCTCCTCGGCTCCCCTCGTCCCCCGCCCCTCGCCCCTCTACCCTCGGCTTGGCTACTTGTCTGCCGGCTCGATGCCAGCCAGCGAACAGAGCCGGACCAGTTCCGCGACCGATGGCACGCCCATCTTTTCCATCACGCGGGCGCGATGAACCTTGATGGTCTTCTCGACCACCCCTAGGCGGTCGCCGATCTGCTTGTTCAACTCCCCGGCAATGACATGGCGCATGACCTCGTGTTCACGCTCCGTCAACGCACGGATTCGAGCGCGAACCATCCCGATCTCCTCCGCCTCTTTGTTGCGCATTTCATTTTCCGCCAGCGCATGGCGGACGGCCTTCAGCAGGACCTCTTCGTCCACCGGTTTGGTCAGGAAGTCCGTCGCGCCCTTTTTCATCGCCCGGACGCTCATCGGGATGTTCCCGTGGCCCGTGAGGAACACGACCGGCATCGTACATTCCGCCTGGGCCAGTTTCTCCTGCAGATCCAACCCGCTCAACCCCGGCATGCGGATATCCAACACGATGCATCCGGCGCGGTTCGCCAGCCCGCTTTCCAGGAAATCCGTGGCGGAATCATGCGTCTGGGCGGAGATGCCATGCGCCTTGAACAGCCGCAACAGGCTTTTCCGGAACGACGCGTCGTCGTCGACGACGTGGACAACGGGGGCAGCCGGGGGACGAGGGACGGGGGGCGAGGGGCGAGGGAGATCAGGCATAACCGATTTCCTCCTCGCGAACGCAGGGGCCTTTTCCGGCGGCGGATTCGGCGCGGAGCCGTTCGATCGTCGTGGTGAGAATCCCGATAATTTCATCAATCAAGTCCACCCGCTGGATCACCACGTCGCCCAACCAAGGTTTCATTCGCACGTAGCGCCCGCGCGTCTCGCGGGCGGAACCGCGGGCAAAATCCAGAAACCGGATATATTCGGCGCGACTCAAGCGGCCATGGCCCTCTTCGATGTTCGCGCCGATGGAATCGGCGCTCCCGACCTGTTGCGAAACCAGTTTATAGCACAACGGGTCCTTTTGAATCGACCGCATGTCGGCAACGACCAACGCAAAAAGCTCGTTGGCTTTTCGGTACGCCCCGAACTCTTCCAGCGACCGTTGACTCATGCCCCCTCCCCTCGGCGGTTCTCTCCCTCGACCCTCGCCCCTCGTCCCTCGCCCCCCGTCCCCCTCTCTTCTTCCCGAGCCGGCATTTCGATCCAAAAAATCGCGCCCCCATCCGGGGCATTCTCCGCCCACAGCTTGCCGCCCCGAGCTTCCACTATGGATCTGGAAATGGACAGTCCCATGCCCAGCCCCTGCGTTTTGGTGGTGAAAAAGGGGCGGAAGATGTCCGCCATCACATTTTCGGGAATGCCATGGCCGTGATCGCGCACCGCCACGCGAACCCCGCCGCCCGCCGCGAAAGTCTCGATCCGAAGCTGGCGCCGGTCGGCGGGCTGGTCCCGCATCGCGTCCATGGCGTTGACCATGAGATTAAGCAGCACTTGCTGCATTTCGATCCGGCCCGCCAAGACGGCCGGAAGCTTGGGCGTCAGACTTAGCTCCTGGCCGATGTCCCGCACGACCATCTCGCTGTGCACCAGCTTCGACGTGTCGCGCACCAGCCCGTTGAAGTCGAGCGGCTCGGCCACGACGGAGTCCTTCTTCTGCACCATGGCGCGCATATGGTGGATGACTTCGCCCGCACGCTTGTCGTCCCGGACGATGTCGTCCAGGATTTCCCGGATTTCCTTCAAATCCGTGTTCGGCGCGGCGAGAAAACGGCGCGCGGCCTGGGCGTTGCTCAGGATCGCCGCCAGCGGCTGGTTCAATTCGTGCGCCATGGACGCCGCCAGTTCGCCGAGGACCGACAGGCGCGCGGCGTGGGCCAGTTCGTTTTGGGCGCGGCGGGCTTCCATTTCCGCCTCTTTGCGCTCGGTGATGTCTTGGAAGACGCCCACCGTGCGCACCACCAGGCCGTTCCCGTCGCGGGCCACCGCGCGGACCAGATGCCGCAGCCAGACAAGACCGCGCTCCCCATGCCAGTACCGATACTCCATGGCCACGAGATCCTGTCCCTCGACGTCGAAACTCCGAACTACGTCGAGCACGTATGGCCGGTCGTCCGCGTGCACGTGCGCGATCCAGAACTCGCGCAAATGGCCGCCATGGTCCAACGGAGCGCCAACCATGCGAAGCGCCCGTTCATCCGAGGTCGTGAGCCGGTTGTCGGGAGGCCCGATCTCTTCGTACAGGCCCAACTCGGCGGTGTCGATGGCCAAAGCCAAACGGGTTTCGCTCTTCCGGATGGCCTCTTCCGCGCGCCTCCGTTCGGTGACGTCCTGCAGGACGCCCACCGTGCGCGCCGCGTGTCCGGCCGCATCGCGCTCGATCGCGCGCGCCAAATGGTGGAGCCAAAGCTCCCCCCGCGTCGGATGCCGATAGCGATATTCGTCGGCCACCCGGTCGATGGCGCCGCTCCGGAGGTCCCGGCTCTCCTGAAGCACGCGCGGCAGGTCCTCGGGATCAACGTGCGCCAACCAGAAATCCCGCACGCGCGACCCGCCTTCTTCTCCCGAAATGCCGATCAACGCCCGCAGGCGGTCGTCCGCCACATGGGTCCGGCCATCCGCCCCCATCTCGTAGAATCCCAAGCCGGCGGCTTCGATCGCCGAGGCGAGATGGACTTGCTTGGCGCGCAGTTCTTCCTCTTTTTGCTTCCGCTCGGTGACGTCCTGCAGGACGCCGATCGTCCGCACCGCGATCCCGGCGGCATCGCGCTCGATCACATGGACCAAGTGATGAATATGAATGACGCCGCGTTCCGGATGCAGAAAACGGTAGTCCACCGTCAGGCGATCCCGCCCGGCTTCTTCCATCTCCCGCTGCACCTCCATGACGCCGGGGCGATCTTCAGGATGAAGGTGCTCCCACCAGAATTCAAGGATCCGTCCGGCCTGCTCGTCGGCCTCCGACGCTCCGAGGATTTCGCGCGCCCGGCGGTCCAAAAAGCTCACGCGAACGCCATTGTGCAACTCGTAGAATCCCAATTCGGCGACGTCCAGCGCCGCCGCCAGCCGGAATTCGCTCTGCTTGTGGGATTCCTGGGCCATTTTCAATTCCGTGACGTCCATGGTCACGCCCATCACGTAGGATGGCCGGCCCGGCTCCCGGTGCAGGCGGCCGCGCGAAGCCAGCCAGCGCAGACTACCATCGGGACGGACAATGCGATACTCGACCCGCCCGAGCCCCCCGGTCGCCACGACCTCGTCGATCGCTTGCCGGATCACGGCTCGATCTTCGGGCAGGGTGGCTTCAAGGACGCGATCCAAGGTCACGTCTTCATCTGGACTAAACCCGAAGGTCGCCTTGGCCGGCTCCGTCGTCCAATAGCGGCCCGTGGCCAGATCCAGGCTCCATAGCCCCGCCCCGGCCGATTCCGCCGCCAGATTCAGCCGCTCCGCGCTCTCGCGCAGCGCCAGCTCGGTTCGCTTGCGGGCGATCGTGTTGGCAAACATCTGCGCGACCAATTCCAGCCGCTTGACCAGCGTCTCCGACCAGATGCGCGAAGTCGCCATGTCGCTGAACGAGATTGCCCCAAACGGCGCTCGACCACCCGTGGAAAGGGGAATCAGCAGCAAGCTCTTGACCCCAAAATAACGAAAGGATTCCCGGTCGCGTTCGGCCCCTTCCGGAACGTCATCTTCCGTGGAGGAGATCACGACGGACCTGTTGGCCTGTATCTCTCGGAGAGACCAGGGCCAAAGCTCAGATGCCTGCAACTGGCTGGAGATCGGCGGACCGTCCCCGCGCCGGAAGTGATGGGTCAGCGTAAAGGTGCCGGGCGTCTCGTATTCCCACTGCCACAGCACGGCCAGATCAAGCCCGAGGCAGTCGCAGACGCGATGCTGGGCATCCACGATGGCGGCACCCACCTGGTCCGCCGGCAAATGGATGAACCCCGCCGACAGTTCGGTCAGCAGCGTCTCGAAGCGCAGCCGTTCCATGCATTCCGCCGGATCCAAGCCAACCCGCTTCCTGCGCACAACTGAAGGCGCCTTGGCATGTCGTTTCTTCCCCGGCTTCGCCCCTCGATGCATCGCTTTGGACTTTTTGCCTTTCACCGCGTTCATTCTTCTATGGCGGCAATGTATCGAAAATCCACTCTGGTGGCGAGACCTTATCGCCCCTCCTCCGTTTCCGGGGGAATCGGGTTGCACAAGGTCCGGTCCCGAAATCCGGTGGCCGCACGGCGTCCCGCGCCTGGGGAGGAAGTCGCAGAAATCACCCGAAAGAAAGCTCAGCGCAGGATGAAGACGCTCTGGGGCAGCTGCAACTCCCGCCGGCGCACCGTCCGGCTGAACAGCGAGCTGGCCCAGAAACCGCGCGAATGCCTCGAATACATCGTCGTGCACGAAATGGCGCGCATGTCCTGGAACGGTCCCATGGCACCCGCTTCGTCGCCCTCATGGACCGCCACCTCCCCAACTGGTGCACCTTCAAGGCCCGCCTGAACCGCCTCCCCCGTCCGCCACGAGAATGGGATGTATTGATTCACCGCCTTGCCCCCCCGCCCACTCCGGCGCATGGGTCCACAGGCCTATACGTCCTATCCATAGAAGCTATAGGCCTGCGAGATGTATAATATATTGTGATACTTAATGTTGCGAATGTTGATTTGCGCCGTATCGGTTGCGCCATCATGCCATCGATGTAGCCATGTGTATTTCGATCCCGCCTACTTCCGGTTCGCCCTGCCAGCGCTGCTGCTGTCGCTCTATGCGACGGTTCTGACCAAGTCCCGGTTCGCCCGCTACTCCCAGATCGAACCCTCCTCCGGCATGACTGGCGCCGATGGCGCTCGCACCCCGCTCGACCGTCAGGGGCTGCGCGACGTGGCCGCGGAGCAAACGGGCGAGTTTCTCTCCGGCCACTACGATCCATCCAGCCGGGTCCTGCGGCTTTCGCCCGAGGTGTACGGAACCTCCTCCCTGTCCGCCGCTTTCCTGATCTACGTGGCCGTCGCCGTCAGGTCCCTGATGACCCGCTCTACTATCTCATGCGCGCCGGCCTGCTTGGCGGCCGCAGGAACGATTGAGTCGGCGAGAGCTGGGTCTGTTCAGCTCTTCTGGTCCATCTTGGCCCTGCGCTTGACCTTCGGACTCGCCTTGCCGGCCTCTCCTGCCAAGGCCTTTCCCATTCGATAGCGCTACCAAGTGGTGACAATTTGGTGACAATTCGAGTGCGCAAATCCGCCCAAATGCGCACTTATTGTCAAAGAAGAGCCGATTGCGCCGGCGGCGAATAATGGAAAGAAATAAGGCGATTTCGCCCAATCAAATCGGGGCAAAAAAATGGAGCGAGCGATGGGATTTGAACCCACGACAGCCACCTTGGCAAGGTGGCGCTCTACCACTGAGCTACGCTCGCCCCTGTACAGGACTCGCGGAATCTACCATATGCCCCTCCCCGCGCAACCCTTTTTTTCGGCCGTTTTCAGTAGATCGGAATGTTCCGCCCCATCTTGTCCGCAACGATCTGCTCCATCGTGTACAGCCCCGGCCCCTTGTCCGCCAGCCACAGGGCCCCGAAGATCGCCCCCTGCCCGAACGCCGCCCGGCTGATGCTCTCGTGCACCAGCCGGATCGTCTGGTTCGGCAGCCCGAACACCACCTCGTGCCGCCCCACGATCCCCCCCACCCGGATCGAATTCACGTGCCGCTCCTTTTCCAGCCCCAGCGTCTGCGCGATTTTCAGCGCCGTGCCCGACACCTCGTGCTTCTCCCGGAAATGCTCCTCCACGATCTCGATGTCCGCGTGCGGCGCGATCTTCTGCAGCACCTGCGACGCCACCAGCAGGAAGTTGATCCCCAGCGTGATGTTCGGCGACACCAGCACCGCCGTCTTTTCGGACATCTCCTTCAGCGCCGCCAGATCCTCCGGCTCGTACTTGGAAATCGCCGTGATGATCCGGATGCCCTCGTCCGCCGCCGCCGCATAGCTGCGGTAGCCCTGCGCACTCGAAAAGTCCACCAGGACGTCCACCGGGTACTTTCGAAAAAACCGCGCACCCAGCTTGGCCACGCAATGGATCCTCCCCTCGTTGAATTCGTGGCCCAGCAGCCGGCTGGCGTATTTCTCGGAAAACGCGCGCGTCCGCTTCACCACCCATTTCAGCTCGAACCGCTCGTCCTTGATGAACTCGTTCGCCACCAGCTTGCCGGTCTTGCCGAACCCAAACAGCCCAACGCTGATCCTTTTCATCTTGTCACCTCTCCGTGACCAAGCCCCCGGCTCCGCCACCTCTGCCTTTCTCTTTCAGTTTCGGCCGAAACCGCGCGGCAGGCAAGCCCTTTTCCTCGGAAATTACCGTCAGAGGCTTTCGGCTTCCGGCCGATGTTCGCAGAAATTCCGCTCCGCTTCCGCGGCCGTTCCGTTCGCGTAGCAGTAGACGCACGCGTGCGGACACGTCCGGTAGCGCCCGACGTCCTTGCTCGTGAGGCATCCGCACGCTTTCCGCTGGCCTTGGTCTTTCCGCGCCGCGCGCGAGCCCAGGAATTCCATCAACCGCGCGTCGTCCGGCCACAGCCGCGCCAGCAGCTCCCCGTCCACGCAGCGGTTGTGCGCGATTCCGAACGCCGACAGGTCGATCTCTTCCGCGCACGTCGCCAGCTCGAGCCCGTGCGCCCGGTTGATTTCCGCCAGGCCCCGCGCGGAGTCCTCCATCTCGCTTGGCGCGAATTCGCGCGCCGCGATTCCCCCGCGCGCCAAGTTGCGCTTGACCGCCGGATAGCCCTCGACGTCCGCAAAGCTGATCACCAGCTTGCGCGCATGTCCCGCCAGCCGACCCGCGAGCCGTTCGGCTTTCTCCAGCAATTCCGGCACGCCCACGCGGTCCGTCAGCAGCAGCGGATCCAGCCGCCAGACCACGCGCTCCGGACCCAGCCGGTCCGCCAGGCGACGGAACAGCTCGATTCGCTTTTCCAGCGGCGGCACGCGCGGCTCGAACCCCTCGGCCTCGTAGTCGTTCAGCGTGTACTGAAAATAGAAGTGCAACCCCCGCCCATCCAGTTCGTCCAGATGCGGCCAAATGCCCGCCGGATGCTTCGACCAGAACACGATCGCCCGGACCTTTGCCGTGGAAACGGTCTGCACCTGCGTCGGCCGGAACGGATTGGTCCACTTGAAAAAACCCGCGCGGATCCGGTTCATGAACCAGTCCGCATAGAACGCGGGCACGTCCGTCGCCCGGCTCGCGGACAAAACGACAGGGAAGGTTTTCCCCTCCTCCGTCATCTCAACGGTAGACTTCCTTGCGATGTCCGACTTTGACGACCGTGACGATCAGCACGTCGTCTTGGATGACATAGAGAATCCGATAGTCACCCTGGCGGAGTCGATATTGTTCGCGGCCCGAAAGTTTCTGCGATTGCGGAGGCCGTGGATCGGCGGCCAAGGCGCGGATGGCCCCCATGATCCGTTGCACGTCCTTCTTGGGCAGGACCTCCAAATCCTTCAGGACGCTTTGCCGAAACAGAATGCTATATTTTTCCATTCCGCTTCAGCTCCGCCAGAGCCGCCTCGTACGAAAGAACGGGCTCCTTTTCCCGCACCTTGAAGGACTCCAGATCGGCCAGATCTTCCGCCAGCGCGCTGGAAACGGCCTCATTCACGATGTCCGAAATGCTGTGGGACGTCTCCGCCGCCTTCAGCCGCAAAACGCGGTGCAAAGCCGGCGGAAAATAGATCGTTGCGCGTTTAGGCAGGATTTTCATGGCTTTCTCCATCGTCAAGACACTATAGCGTCATAACGCTATAATGTCAAATGTCCCGCACGCCCGGAAATCCCGCTTATTTGACCAGATAGACCAGCTTCTTGGGCTCGCCGTTGCGCTCGACGTCGATGACGACGGCGCCCAGGCGGTTCTGGACGAACTCGCCGATGAAGTATTCCGCGCGGCGCTGGCTGGTCATGCGCATGGAGTTGACCT
>CAZECJ010000028.1:0-29543 GCA_964510645.1 uncultured Verrucomicrobiota bacterium
AATCCCATTCCGCTTTTGCTCGCTCCCGCCTTCCGCTTTTGCTTTTCCCCCGACATTCTGAATTCCGCCGGCCGGCGGCCGGAGCCGGGAGGCGGGCCAATCTTGCGGGGAGACGCGGAATCGGGTTGATTGGCGCGCTCGGCGGGGATAGGATGCGGACTTGAAAATGGTTAGGAATTTCTAGGGATGGCCACTTCGTGGATCACGGGCGTTTGCCTGCGGCAGAACCGTCTGGAATGGACGACGTTGCGCCGCGCGAAGGAGGCGTGGGAAATCGCCGGCCAGGGGCGCGAGGACTGGCCGCCGGCGGACGGGGATGCCGGCTGGATTTCGGCGGCGGCGATCAAGCCGCACCTGAAGCGCCTCAAAGGCCGGATTTCCGTGGCGCTGCCGACGGACCGCGCGCTGCTGCGGGTGGCGCTGCTGCCCAGCACCGATGCGGCGGAATTGCGCGGCATGGCCGAATTGCAGACGGACAAGTTTTCGCCGTTCCCGGTCGAGACCGTGGCGGCCGGCGCGGAAGTGCTGGAGTCGGCGGGGACGTCGTCGCTGGTGGCGATGGGGGTGGTGCGCCGCGAAGACGTGGAGGCGGTCGGGCAGGCGTTCCACGGGGCGGGCGCGCCGCCGGACGCGGTGGACGTGGAGATCCTGGGCTGGTGGTGGGGGCTGAAGCACAGCGGGAAGATTCCGGCGCACGGCTCGCAGATCGTGCTGCGCGCGGAATCCGCCGGCGTGGAAATGGCGGTGGTCCGCGACGGCGCGCCGCTGGCGTTCCGCGCCTTGCCGGGTTATCCCCCGGACGGCGCGGAGGCTGCGCGCGCCGAGTGGCTGGAGGCCTGCGCGGAGGAAGTGGCGGATTCCCTGACGGCGCTGGAAACGGAATGGGGCGGCGCGGGCCTGCCGACGCTACACTTCTTCCACGAAACCGGGTTCCCGCTTGAATGCGCGGAGGCGCTGAAAACGGCGCTGGGCCTGGAGGCGCTGTTCGCGCATGCGCTGGACGAGCTGCCGACGGCGTCGGAAGGCGTGGCGCGGCGGCTGGCCGAACCGGCCCGGCCGCTGGCGCTGGATCTGGCGCCGGATGAATGGCGCGCCGCGGACGCGGAGCGCCGCACCCGCCGCAAGCTGCTGCGGGCGGCCACGGTCTTCCTGGTGGCGTGGCTGCTGGCGATCGGCGTTTTCTGGACGCTGCTGAACCTGCAGCGCGGCCGCATGGCGCGCCTGCGGGCGCAGGTGGAGAGCATGGAAGGGCCGGCGCTGGAGATCCGCAAGCTGCGGGCCAAGACGCTGGAATTCGCGCAGTATGCGGACCGCACGCGTTCGGCCTTGGAATGCCTCCGGGTGGTGTCGGAGACGCTGCCGGAGGGCGTGGAGCTGACGACGTACGTCTACCGCAAGGGAGCCTCGCTGTCGCTGCGCGGGGAATCCGACGCGCCCGACAAGGTCTATTCGTTCATCCAGGCGCTGGAACAGACGGCCCTGTTCCCCGAGGTGAAATCCGAGGGCATCAGCACGCGCAATACGCCGCAAGGCGCGCGGTCGCAGTTCGGCGCGGCGCTCGTCCTGCCGGGAACCGGCGCGGAGGACGAGCCGTGAAAATCGCCGCGCGCGAACTGAATCTGCTGGGCCTCACGCTGGCGGTGGTGCTGCTGGCGCTGAGCTATCTGGCGCTGGAACCGCTGTTCCAGGAATGGGCCGATTTCCGCGCGCAGCGCGAGGATCTGCTGGCGCGGCAGGCGGCGGCGCAGCAGCTGCTGGACAGCCGGCCGGACGTCGAGGCGCGGCTGGAGGAATTCCGCCAGGGCCTGCCGACGTTCCCCGCCGGCAAGAAGGTGGAGGCGGAGCTGCTGCAGGCGCTGGAAAAAATGGTTGGGCAGCACGACTTGGCGCTGACGCGGCGGGAGGCGGACGCCGAACGGCAGGCGGGGGATCTGTACGAGACGGCCATCACCTGCTATTGGGAGGGAGATCTGCCGGCGCTCGTGCATTTCCTGCATGCCCAGCAATCGCAGGGCGCGGTGTCGGACGTCCGCCAGCTGTCGGTGCAGCCCGCCGGCGGCAAAGACGTGCCGGCCGGCCGTCTCAAGGGAACCTTTACGATCGATTACGCCTATCGCCGGGAAGCCGGCGCCACGGAACCCAAACCAGAACCGGCCGCCGCCCCTCCGGCGGCGGAGACGGGACAACCCTAACGGAATGACCATGATGTCCACCCGCATTACCCCCTCCGTCCGCGGCGTGACCTGGCTGATGGCCGTCGCTTTCCTGATCGCCTCGCTGCCGGCGCCGGCCTTCGCGCAGGACGGAGTCCCGCCGCCGGCCGACGTCCGCGCCCGCGACCGCATTGCCCAGTTCCGGGCGAGCCGCGCCAACCCGCCGCCGGCCGATGCGCCCGCGGGTGTTCCGCCGGACGCCGGCCTTCCGGCGGAGGCCGGGGCCGTTCCGTCTCCCGACGAGACCGGCGGGACGCCCGTTCCGGCGGCGATTCAGGAACCGGGCGAGGCCAGCATGGAGTCGTCCACCACGCCCGAGGGCGAAACCCTGTACCAGCTCAAGCTCAGCAACGCCTCGCTGGACCAGCTGCTGGATGAATACTACTCGCCGCTGACGGGCCGGACCATGATCAAGGCGCCCGGCGTCGCCGGCACGTTCAACTTCAAGGCGCGGGAAAAACTGACGCGCGCCGAAATGCTCCAGGCCATGGACAGCCTCCTGTCGATGAACAACATCGCCCTGGTCCCGCTGGGCACCCGCTTTTACCGCGTGGTGCAGATCGACAAGGCCTCCACGGAAGGCCTGGCGATCCAGAAGGAATCGCCCGCGGGGGGGCAGCCCGACAGCGACGTGCTGGTCAGCCAGCTGATCGCGCTGAAGTACCTGGAAATGGAAGACGCGAACACCATCGTCCAAAGCCTGCTCCACGGATTCGGCAAGGTCCAGCGGTTCGACCGCATCAGCAGCCTGCTGGTGACGGAAACCTCCACCAACCTCAAGCGCATCTATGAAATCCTGGAGATGGTGGACCAGCCGACGGAGCTGAAGGTCGAAACGCGCGTCTACGAGATCCAGCACGCGAAGGCGGCCGACATCGCCTCGCGCCTGAACGAGCTGGTCAGCGACAGCCAAGGCGACAAGAAAGAAGAAGTCGCCCAGGTCGCGCAGCCGGCGGCGGTCCGCCGGCCGGCCAGCATGATCCGCGCCCGGCAGCCCGCCGCGGAAGCGGCATCCGCGCCCGCCGCGGATTCGGCCGCCGCCCTCGAGGCCGCCATGGCCGAAAAGGGCATCGTGTCGGGCAAGGTCAAGATCTTGTCCGACGAGCGCACCAACATCATCATCGTCATTTCGCGTCCCTCGAACTTCACGTTCTTCGACAAGATCGTGGCGGTGCTCGACCGGCCGGTGGATCCGGAAGTGATCGTGCAGGTGGTCGCGCTGGAGTTCGCCGATGCCGAGGAGATGTCGGGCCTGCTGAACGACTTCATTGGCGCGGCCAAGTCCGAATCGGAAACGGCGGCGCCGGCGGCCGACGGCGACGCGGCGGCCACGGATGGCCGCGCGCGGGCGCTGGAGGACTTCGTCCGGGCGCGCGCGGCGGCGGCGGACCGCGTGCGGCAGGCGGCCGGCGACGAGGCCGCCAGCAAGATCGGCCAGTTGTCCGCCAACACGAAGATCCTGGCGGACAAGCGCACCAATACGCTGCTGCTGATGGGCACCAAGGGCGACATCGCCGCCCTGCAGGAGATCGTCAAGAAGGTCGACATCATGCTCGCCCAGGTGCTGATCGAGGCGGTCATCCTGGAGGTCAACCTCAAGAACGACACCAGCTACGGCGTGAACTGGCTGCAGAAATCCATGACGGCCTACAGCCAGCGGACGGCCGGCGGCGTGAGCCTGCGAGAGCCGGTCGCCTCGTGGGGCGGCAACTTCGGCAATGGTGGCTTTGCGTCGGTCGCGGGCGACACGATCACGCGGGCCTCGACCGTTCCCACGGGCCTGAACTATTACTTCACCTTCGCGGACCTGAACATCGACATGGTGCTGGACATGATGGCCACGTCGAGCGAGGGCCGCGTGTTGGCCACGCCGGTGATCCTGACGACGGACAACACCGAGGCCACGATCAACAGCGGCCAGCAGATCCCGATCCGCACGGGCGACGTCGACAGCGGCGGCACCACGCGCTCGAACTACGAATACAAAGACGTGGGCATCATCCTGAAGGTGAAGCCGCGCATCAACCCCTCGCGCTACGTGACGCTCGAGATCACCCAGACCGCCGACACGCTGGGCGGCACCGTGGACGTGGGCACCGCCGGCAAGATGACTTCGATCAACAAGCGCGAGATGACCGCGTCGGTTTCCGTGCCGAGCCGCTCGACGATCGTGCTGGGCGGCCTCGTCCAGACGGACTACCTGAACGACACGACGCGCGTGCCCATCCTCGGCAACATTCCGATCCTCGGCGCCCTGTTCCGCAGCGAAAACACGACGCGCAACCGCACGGAACTGCTGGTGCTGATCACGCCCTACGTGCTGATGACGCCCGCCGAGGCCCACCAGGAAACCGAACGGCTGCACGGCGCCTCGAACGTGGCGGCGGAAGATTGGTACCGCGGCTGGTCGGACAGCTCGCTCGCGCCGTTCTCGCCCCAGAAGCTCCGCGAACTGGAACAGGAGCGGAAGAGCCAGCGCCGCGGCCAGGTCAAGGCCGCGGACCCGGCCGCCGCGGGTTCCGCGCCCCCCGTCGCCTTGATCGCGCCCGCGGAGGCCATGCCCAAGCCGTCCCCCGACGCGCAGGATTCGGAAACCTTCGGCCGCGAAATCGAGCGCGCGATGAGCGGGCAGGCGGAGGCCGCCGCCGCCGAGGGAACGGACGCCGCCGCGCCGGCCGCCGCCCCGGCTCCGGATCAGCCGCTGCCGGCGCCGGAAGAACCGACCGCCACCGCGCCGTTCGCGTTCGATCCGGCCGTCCCTGCCGCGCCGGAAGAAAAACCGGCCCCGGCCGAGCCCAAGAAGGCGAAGAAGTCCAAATCCAGCAAGGCCAGGAAGGAAGAGCCCAAACCCTCGATGTTTCCCGCGCCCGAAGCGCCGCCCGCGCCCGAGGCGCCCGCCCAGCCCCAAGCCGAAGAAAACGGAGATGCCCCATGAGCAACGACCCGACGCAATTGATCGACACCACGGAAGTCCGGGAGGGCGACATTCTCTTTGATTGCCCTTATTGCGGCAAGAACCTGGCGATCGAGGCGGCCGGCGCGGGCCTGATGGTGCCCTGCGTCGGATGCGGCAAGCCCGTGCAGGTGCCGATCCCCGACGCGGCCACGCCGGAGGCCCCCGTCGCCGCCGTGCCGCGTCCGGAAATCGTCGAGGGCGGAGATCCCCAGGACACCATCCAGCAGCTGGATGCGGCGTTGTCCATGGCTAACCAGCAGATCGATCGGTTGATGGCCGAGAAGGAAGCCCTGCAGGAACGACGCGCCTTCCTCGAGCAGATCCGGGTCACCGGCGCCGCCCGCCTGGAGCAGGTCGCCCTGGAACTGGCGACGCTGCAGGACGCGCTCGATCGCGCCTTGGTGCTGCTGGCCGAAATCCGGGCGGAGAAACCCGTCTAGGCGTCGAATGGCCGGAACCGCATCCAGCCGGTGGGTGGCGCTCCTCGAAGCAACGGGCCTGTTTACCCCGTCGCAGATCGAGGAGCTGTCCATCAAGCAACGCGAGAACGACGGCGTGCTGACGGCCACCGTCGTCGCGCTGGAATATGCCCGCGAAGACGTCTTCTTGCCGGCGCTGGCCCAGGCGATGCAGATCCCCTACGTCAAGGTCGGCGACAAGCCCATCGCGGGCGAAATCCTCGAAAAGGTGCCGACCAAGGCCATCTTCCAATACAACGTCATTCCCGTCGGCATCGAGAACGGCACCCTGCGCGTGGCCACCAGCGAGCCCTTCCGCCCCGGCCTGGCCGATTCCCTTCGCTTGGCCTCCGGCCTGCGCGTCAAGTTCGCGCTCAGCCCCGCCGCCGACATCGAAAAGGCCTCCAAGAAATTCTACGGCGTCGGCGCGGATACGCTCGACCGGCTGATCGCCGACAACCAGATCGACCTCGACCAGGACGCCGGGACGTTGGTCGGCGACCTCAGCAATCTCGACCAGGAAGCCAGCGTGGTGAAGTTCGTCAACCAGGTCATCTGGGAAGCCCACCACGACCGCGGCACCGACATCCACATCGAGCCGCTGGAAAACGACCTGCGCATCCGCTACCGCATCGACGGCGTGCTGCATCCGACGCCGCTGCCGCCGCAGATGAAGCGCTTCCAGTCCGCCATCATCAGCCGCATCAAGGTCATGGCCGGCATGGACATCGCCGAAAAACGCCTGCCGCAGGACGGCCGCATCAGCCTGCGCGTGAAGGGCGAGGAAATCGATGTGCGCGTGTCCACCATGCCCACCGTCTACGGCGAGAGCGTCAGCCTGCGCCTCCTGATGCGTTCCAGCGGCATGTACGGCATGGACAGGCTGGGCCTTTTCAAGGACGACGAGGACGTCCTGCACCGCCTGATCCGCCGCCCGCACGGCATCCTGCTCGTCACCGGTCCCACCGGATCCGGCAAATCCACCAGCCTCTACGCCTGGCTCCACACCATCAACTCCGTGGACAAGCGCATCCTGACCGTCGAAGACCCGATCGAATACGAGATGGCCGGCATCAACCAGATCCAGATGAAGCCCGAAATCGGCCTGACGTTCGCCGTGGGCCTCCGGCATATCCTGCGCCAGGATCCCGACGTCATCATGGTCGGCGAAATCCGCGACCAGGAAACGGCGGACATCGCGATCCGCGCCGCGCTGACGGGCCATCTGGTGTTCAGCACGCTGCACACGAACGACTCGGCCGGCGGCGTGACGCGGCTGGTCGACATGGGCATCGAGCCGTTCCTCGTGGCCAGCTCGGTGGAGGCGCTCGTCGCCCAGCGCCTCGTCCGCCGCCTGTGCCCCAAGTGCAAGCGCGCGTGGACCGTCGAAATGCCGTTCCTCGAAAGCATCGGCTTCCCGATTTCCAAGCTGCTGACGGGCACGATCTGCGAGCCCGTCGGCTGCGAGGAATGCCGCGGCACCGGCTATGCCGGCCGGACCGGCATCTACGAAATCCTCCTCGTCAGCGACGCCATCCGCCAGATGATCGTGGAGCGCCGCTCCGCCGCGGACATCAAGGTCCACGCGCTGGAACACGGCATGCGCACGCTGCGCACGGACGGCTGGCGCAAGGTGTTGGCCGGCGTGACGACGCTGGAAGAAGTGCTCCGGGTGACGTCGGAGGACGAAGCCTAGGGCGGCGCAAGCCGCGCAGGCGCGTACCACGATGGCGCAATTCAAATACATCGCCAAAAGCCGGACGGGCGAACGCCAGGAGGGCACGCTCGACGCGCCCGACAAGCGCGCGGCGATGCTCCAGCTCGGCCGCCTGGGGCTCGTGCCGATTTCGGTGTCCGACCTGCAGGCGCAAGCCGCGCCGCCGCCGGCCGACAAGGCCAAGGATCCGTCCCGGCCGGCGGCGAAGCCCGCCGCCAAGCCTTTGCCGGCGCCCGCGGGGTCGCCGGCCTCTCCGCCCCGGAAATGGTTCCGGTTCGAAAAGGGCGTCCGGACCCATTCCCGCATGAAAATGGGCGATCTGCTGCTGTTCACCAGCGAACTGTCCGACCTGCTGGCGTCGGGCATGACGCTGGGGTCGGCGCTGCATGCGCTGGCCCAGCGCAAGACCGGCAAGGCGCAGGACGTCGTCGTGACCAGCTTGCGCGACGAGGTCGTGTCGGGCGCGAGCCTGTCCGGTGCCCTGTCCCGGTGGCCCGACAGCTTTCCGGCGCTCTACGTCAGCATGGTCAAGGCCGGCGAGGCCAGCGGACAGCTCCCCGGCGTGCTGGAACGGCTGGTGAAGCACTACGAGCGGGTGCTGTCCGCGCGCGAAAAAGTGAGCATGGCCATGGTCTATCCGCTCATCGTCGCGCTGGTTGGGATCAGCGCGATGATTTTCATGATGGTGTTCGTGATCCCGCGGTTTTCCGCCATGTTCGAGGAACTGGGCGGCACGCTGCCGCTGCCGACGCGGATCCTTATCGGCATGAGCAAGGGCCTGCTGAAATACGGCTGGGCGCTGGCGATCGGCGGCTTTTTCGGCATCGCGGCGCTGCGGCGCCTGCTCAAGACCCCGGCGGGCCTCGATTGGAAGGACCGGTTCCTGCTGCGCATGCCGGTGGCCGGAAACATCGTCCGCGCGAACGCCTTCGCCAACTTCGCCCATACGCTCGGCACGCTGCTGGCCAACGGCGTTCAGGTCCTGCAGGCGCTCACCATCGTGGAGCACACCGTCGACAATTCCATCATCGCCAAGGCCATCCACGCGGCGAAGGACCGCGTCACCGACGGATCGACCATTTCCCGCCCGCTGTCGCAGGACGGCACGTTTCCCCGCCTGCTGACCGACATGCTCGCCATCGGCGAGGAATCGGGCGACATGAGCGGCGCCCTCGAGCACATCGGCCGCCGCTACGACAACGAACTGGACCGCGCCGTCAAGGTCTTCACCACGATCCTCGAACCCGTCATGATGCTGCTGATCGCCGTCGCCGTCGGCTTCGTCGCCATCAGCATGCTGCTGGCCGTCTTCGAGCTCACCAGCGGCCTCAACACCTGAGCCCGCCGGAAAGCCGCAGATGAAAATCAGCGCCTTCACCTTCCTGCGGAACGCCCAGCGCCTCCAGTTCCCGTTCGCGGAATCGATCCGCTCGGCCCTGCCGCTGGTGGACGAGTTCGTGATCGCGCTGGGTCCGTGCGACGACGACACGGAGGCGCGGATCCGCGCGATCGGCGACCCGAAGATCCGGATCATTCCGACGGCGTGGAATGAAAACATGGACAGTTCCTGGCGGGTGAAGGGGTTCATCTACGGCCAGCAGAAGACCATCGCGCTGTTCAACTGCACGGGCGACTGGGCGCTCTATCTGGAAGGCGACGAACTGCTGCACGAGGACGACCTGCCGCGGATCCGCGCCGCGATGGAGCGGCATCTGGGCGACCGGAAGGTCGAGGCCCTGTATTTCCGCTACCTGCATTTCTATGGAAACCGGAACACCGTCGCGAATTCGCCCCGCTGGTATCGGCGCGAGGTGCGCGCCGTGCGGAACAACCTCCCGATCTGGGGGCCGAAAGGGTTGTTTTTCTCGGTGGTGACGGGCTACAAGCGCATGCGCTATCCGCGCGCGGCCTGCGCCGACGCCACGATCTACCACTACGGCTGGATCCGGCCCGAAGAGCAGTTCAACGAAAAATGGAAGGGCACCTTCCGCCATTTCACCCACAAGCCCTTCCAGGAAACGGCCTATGCCGAGATCGATCCGCAGGTGCTCCAGCCCTTCGCCGGCACGCATCCCAAGGCCATTCAGGATTGGCTGCCGCCCGCCGAGGGCCTGTTCCAAGCCAATCCGGCGCACATCCTGACGTCTCGCGAGCGCAAGAACCGGATCATGAGCGTGTTCGAGAAGTGGACCGGCTTCGACACGTCCCGAAAGCACTTCAAGAAGATCGATTGACCGGATCAGGGGGCGCCGGCGCCGTCCGTCGGGACTCGTTCCCAGGTCGCGAGAGGTTCGCCGTTGCGCATGCAGCGAAAGGGGACGTCGCGGACTTCTTGATACGCGTCGTCGTCGGCGCGGGTCTCGGCCAGCTGCGGATCTCCGCCGAGCCGGAGGAACAGCTCCCGGAAAAGATTGACGGAGCTGCGGACGGGGAGGGCTTGCGCGGGCTCGCTTCCGAGGCGGACGGCGAGGAAAACGTCCGCGAGATCTCGCGCGATGCAGATCGGATCCAGGCCCTCTTCGCGGAAGTACTCGTTGGGGTCGGCCGTTTTCGACCACCACCGCGAGGCATAGCCCCAGGCGCCGTGATCGCCCATCAAGATGACGACCGCGTCGGGGTTGTTTTCCGCGAGGGACCGGCAAAATCGGGCAAGAAACCGGTTCTCCGCCTCGAGGAGGCCGAGATATTTCCGCTTCCACGCCTCGGGATCATGGGGGCCCCGAGGGGTGTGCTGGAGGCCCGTCTTGAGGAAGACGAAACGCGGCGGACCATCGGCCCGAGGCTCGGAGGCGTGTGCGAGCAGCAAATCCCGGTAGCCCGCGATGGTCGCGTTCTCGTCGAACGATCCGTGGGGCCAGACCAGCGACATCAGGGGCGCGAAGGCTCCGCTTTCTCCGGGCATCGAGACGTCGACGGCGCCTTCGGCTTGCTCGGGCAGGAACAGGTAGTGGTTGCCCATCAGATATTCCACGCGGTAGCCGTTCGTCTTCAGGATGGAGAGAACGGGATTGTAGTCCGCGCCGACGAGCAGGTCCCGCGTGCGGGAGGAGTCGGCGTCGCCGGCGGAGATCGAATAGAAGTGGTGGCGCATGGAGAAGGTGGCGTGCAGGCTGGCCAAGGTGGAAAAATAGTTGGCGAAGGCGTTGGAGTAAACGTGGAAGCCCAGGCTTTCCAGCTCGCGCAGGAAGGGCTGGTTGTCGGTGCCGTAGAAGTCCTGCAGCCATTGGGGGCCGTGGTAGGATTCGAGCGCGACGAAATAGATGTCCGGGGTGGCGCGCAGGCGGATGCCGGAATACACGGCGCGCTGCGCCGGCGGAACGTCCGCGCCGCCGGCGGCGGCGTCCTGCGTCCAGGCCGCGAAGGCCCACTGACCTCCTTCGATGCCTAGGGCGGCCAGCAGGATGGCGGCCGTTCCCTTTCCGCCGATTTTCCACACGGCGGCGGTGATCAGCGCGAACGCGGCCAACAGGAGGAGGACGTCGGCGGGCAGGGGCAGGCTCCGGGCTTGGATGCTGTTCCAGAGGGGCTGGAAAGAGAGGGCGAGATAAACGCCCGCCGGGAGGGCGGCCAAGCAGAGCTTGGCCGGCAAGGCGTCCGCGCGCGTTTCCGGTCTCCGGCCGATCCGCCAGACCAGCAGCGCGAAGGCGGCGCTGACCGCGAGAAACACGGCCCCCGACGAACGGAAAATCTGTTCGACCGTGAAACACTGGGCGTTGCGCGCGTAAAAATGCACGAGCGGATAGGCTCCCGCAAGCAGAGCGCAGGCATACCACGTGCGAAAGCCATTTCCTTGGAATTTCACGGGAAGGAAAATGCCATATTGCGCGGCGATGGCCAAGAAAAGTCCCTGCGGCGGAATTTGCCAAAGACGCAGCGGGAGGCTAGGATGGCGCCCGTGAAATGGTTCGACACGCATGCGCATTTCGACTCGTTCGCGGCGGAGGGAACCGTCGGGGCGGTGCTGGCGCGCGCCGGGGCGGCCGGCGTGGCCCGGATGTGCGCCGTCGGCAGCTCGGAGGCGTCGAACGAGCTCGTCGTGCGCCTCGCGCAGGAACATCCCGGAACGCTCGTGGCGGCGGTCGGCTACGACCGCGACCAGCTCGAGAAACCGCGCGATCCCGAAAAACTCGCGGCGCTGGCGGCGGATCCGGCCGTGGTCGCGGTGGGGGAGATCGGCCTGGATTATTACTACTCGCCGGAGACGGCGCCCGCCCAGCGCGCGCTGTTCGGCCAGATGCTGGCGTTCGCGGCGGAACGGAAGTTGCCTGTGATCGTCCACAGTCGCTATGCCGACGACGACACCGTCGAGATGCTCGGCGAGTTTTCCACAGTGTGGAAAACTTTTTTCCACAGTGTGGAAAAAAGCGGCGGAATTTTTCCACACTGTGGAAAAACCGCGCCGGGTCAGCGCCCCGGCCTACAATCGATCCCGGCTGCGGGTTTTGCTGTAGCCCGGGGCGCTGACCCGGGGGCTGTTCCGCCCCCCGGCATCCTGCACTGTTTCACGGGGGACGCGGCGTTCGCGGAAGAACTGCTGGCGCTGGGGTTCTTCATCAGCTTCAGCGGCATCGTCAGCTTCAACAACGCGGGGCCGCTGCGGGAGGTGGCGAAGCGCATCCCGGAAGACCGACTGCTGATCGAGACGGATTGTCCCTATTTGACACCCAAGCCGTTTCGCGGGAAAGTGAATGAACCGGCGTTCGTGGCGCGCGTAGGCGAGGTTTTGGCCGACGCGCGCGGCGTGGCCGCCGCGGCGCTCGCGGAGACGACCTTCGCGAACGCGCTGCGGATTTTCCAAATGGAAGGATGAACATGGACGAGAGCAAGAAACGGTGCGCGATCGGCGTGGATTTCGGCGGGACCTTCGTGAAGATGGCGCGCGTGGACGAACGCGGCGCGATCGGCGCGCGGGCGAGCTTCAGCACGGCGGGGTTGAAGGGCGTGCCCGGTTGGCTGGACGAAGTGGAGCGCCACGTCGGCGCGCTGCTGGCGGACATGCCGCGCGACGCCGAGTGGGCGGGCATCGGCGTGGGCGTGCCGGGCTTCGTGGACTACGCCAAGGGCTTCGTCCACGACCTGACCAACGTGCCCGGCTGGACGGCGGTTCCGCTGGCGGAACTGCTGGCCAAGCGCTTCGGCAAGATCGCGCGCGTGGACAACGACGTGAACGCCATGGCCGTGGGCGAATGCACCTACGGCGCGGGCCAGGCCTACCAGCACGCGGTGTTCCTGACGCTCGGCACGGGCGTGGGCGGCGGACTGCTCATCAACAACAACCTCTATCGCGGCGCCTATTCGATGGCCGGCGAGATCGGCCACGTCTCCATCGACATGCACGGCGTCGTTTCGCCCACGGGGCGCGGCGGCGTGGAGCAGTACGTCGGCAACAAGCGCATCGTCGAGCGCGCCCTGCGCGAGATCGACGCCGGCCGCCCGAGCTCCATCCTGGAGCGCGCGGGCGGGAAGCGCGAGGCCGTGAGCCCCAAGATCATCTGCGAGGCCGCCGAAGCCGGCGACGCGCTGGCCAAGGAGATTTTCGATTTCGTGGCCGATTGCCTCGCCACGATGATGGCGTCCGTGGCCTACCTGCTGCAGCCGCAGGCGTTCATCGTCGGCGGCGGCGTGTCGGCCGCGGGGCCGATCCTGTTCGATCCGCTGCGCAAGCATCTGAACGCGCGGCTGAGTCCGTACTTCGCCGAGCGGCTCGTGATCAAGCGCGCGGAACTGGGCAACGACGCCGGCGTGATCGGGTCGGCCACGCTGACCTTCCTGGAGTAGCATGGCCCGGTTCTGGAAGCACAAGCGGGTCGGGCTCGCGCTGGGCAGCGGCGGAGCGCGCGGCTGGGCCCATCTCGGCGTGCTGCAAGCCCTGAAGGAAAAGGGCATCCAGATCGATTCCGTCGCGGGCACCAGCATGGGCGCGGTGGTCGGCGTATTCCTCGCGGCGGGCCGCGAGGAAGTGTTGCGGGAGCTGGCGCAGGATCTGGACTGGAAGCGCCTGCGGCCGTTTTTCTGGGAGGTCTCGCTGTCGCGTTCGGGCCTGACCGACGGCCGCAAGCTGCTGGAAGAATTCCAGAAGATGCTGGGCATTCGGGAATTCCGCGAGCTGGATCTGCCGTTCCGCGCCGTGGCCACCGATCTGGATACGGGCGGGGAAATCGTCCTGAGTTCCGGCAACCTCTTGCAGGCCGTTCGGGCCAGCATCTCGATCCCGGGTTTGTTTTCGCCGGTGCCGGTCGGCAAGCGCCTGCTGGTGGACGGGGGCCTCGTCAATCCGGTGCCGGTGAGCGTGGCGCGCTCGATGGGCGCCCAGACCGTCATCGCCGTGGACATTTCGCAGGGCATCGTGCCGGATAAGAAACCCGAATCCCGGAAGGGCAAGGCCCCGGAACCCGTACGCGGACCTTTGGCTTTGCCGAAGCCGAGCACGGCGGAAGAAACGGGCGGCGCCACGCGGCTGCTGGACGGGTTCCGCACGGAGATCGAAAAGAAGCTGAACCGCCTGCGCGCGGCCGCGGCCGATGCGGCGGCGCGGCCCGCCGTGATGGACGTGCTGGTGCAATCGGTGCGGATCGCGGAAGCGCGGATCGCGCTGGCGCGCCGCCAGGCCGAGCCGCCGGACCTCCTCGTGGAGCCCAAGCTGGGGAACATCGGCACGCTGGAATTCCACCGCGCCAAGGAAGCCATCGCCGCCGGCTACGCCGCCGCGCTGAAGGCGCTGGACTGAAATCCAACCCCGCTGCGGGGAATCGCGGCTCATCGTATTAACCAATTGTAGAAGGCTTGCGCCTTTCCGGCCGGCTGGGCTTTCCCCGCAAATATTTGTTGCGGATCGGGAGGGGGCGGGAGTAGCATGTTTGGCGGAACGGGCTTCCGTATGACATGGCGGCCTTCTGTTCCGGGGTGCGCGGCGGCCGAACGCCGGGCATGGATTGGAGAGCGCATATGAAGACGCTGGGTTGGAGATTTCGTTGCATCGGGGCGGTGACGTTGTTGGGCCTTGCCATGTCCGCCTCTGCCGGCGTGGGCATTCGCTGGCTGACCCAATGGGGCGCGTATGATCACACCGCCGTAGATCTCACGGGCAGCACGAATGCTTTGCTCGACAGCTATGGCGCGACCTGGCAGCTCATCTACGCCGGCGCGGACAATGTCGTCAACCCTCCGAATCTCACCAATTCCGCGATTGGATGTGTCTCCGGCGACGACGAGGTGTGGGCCGTGCGCAGCATTCCGCAGGGCGGCGGCATCGCCGACGACGGCACGACTTGGGACAATTGGATGACGAATCCCAGCGGCGATCCGACCTATGAAGATCTGGACTGGAGCATGGCGGGCTACGTCTACATGCGCGTGTACGAGGGTACTCCGGCATCGGGAGTCTGGTATTACGATGCGCCGTTGCTGGCTCTGGATACGGGGTATGCCGCCGGCGTGACGCCACCGCAGGATTATTTCATCGATTCCGCGGATCAGGGCTTCAAGCCCAACCAGCAGGTGTTCGGGGACATGACGCCGAATCTCGCCATCCGGACCGCGAACACGACCGTGGGTTTCGCGACCAGCAACCTGACCGTGGCGGGGACGGCCTCTGGCGTGGCGGGACAACTCGTCTGGAGCAACAGCCTGGGCGGCAGCGGCGCGCTGGCGGTGGCCGCATCTTGGTCGTTCACGTGTCCGTTGGCCAAGGGCACCAACGCCATTTGGGTCCAAGGGACGAATCAAGCCGGGGGAGCGGCTTCCGACACGCTGACGGTGATCCGGACGGGCTCGGCGCCGCCGGTGCCGACGATCGTTTCCGCCACCATGCGGGAAGGCACGACGCTGATGGACGTCGTCTACCGCGTGGACGATGCCGACGATGCCGTCGTGAGCGCGTTTCCCTTGGCGTTCGTGGACGGAGTCCGTTCTTTCGCCAACGTCATCCGTCCGGCCACCTTCGAGGAGGGGACGGAAGCCAACGTCGGGGCGGCCATCGCCGCCAACACCAACCACAGCTTGGTCTGGAACGTCGCGGCGGACTGGGCGGTCGATCTGGGCCAGATCAAGTTCGAGATCATCTGCAAGGATTCGCGCGGCTTGCTGTCGTTCGATTGGCTGACCATTCCCGCCACCGCGAGCAGCGCGGAGATCACCATCAGCCAGAATGCGCCAGCCACCAACGAAGTGCTGAATGCGCTCTTTTACCTCTATGCCGGCGGCGATCCGGGGCTGGAACTGGCGGATGGGGTTCTTTCTGGCAGCGTCCAGAACGAGATGTTCGGTTCCGCGGAATTGGCGGATGGAACCGTCCTGCGGGCGTCGGCCACGCCGTATGTCCTCCAGCAAATGGATTTGGCTCCTGCGAATTCGGCGGACATCCGGTTGGCGGTGGACGCGCGGTCGGGACTCGCCGATGCGACCGCTTGGCATGCGGCCGCCCGGCCGTTCGCTGGCTATTCCATCGTGTACGGTTGGGGAAGCAACGTGTACGGCGAGGTGACGATTCCGCAAGGCCTGTGGGACGTCACGGCGTTGTCGGCTGGCCAATGGTCGAGTTTGGCGCTGAAGGCAGACGGCTCCTTGCTGGCTTGGGGCTGGAACCTCCACGGGCAGTCCAGCGTTCCGGCGGGATTGTCGAACGTGACGGCCATTTCATCGGGCTATGCGCATCATTTGGCGCTGAAGAGCGATCAGACCGTGGCGGCTTGGGGCTATAACATCGGCGGCCAGACCAATGTTCCCGCGGGGCTGTCGAACGTGACGGCGATCGCGGCGGGACGGTATCACAGCTTGGCGCTAAAGTCCGACGGCACGGTGGTAGGCTGGGGCACCAATGCCTATGGCCAGGTGAGCATTCCGACAGGTCTGGTCGACGTGGTCGCGATTGCGGGCGGAGGGGATCACAGTCTGGCACTTGCGACGAACGGTACGGTGATCGGTTGGGGGGGGGACAATTACGGACAATCCACCGTTCCTGCAGGTCTGTCGAACGTGACGGCGATCGCGGCGGGACGGTATCACAGCTTGGCGTTGAAGTCCGATGGCACGGTGGTGGGGTGGGGCCGAAACAACGTCGGCCAGACCAATGCACCTGCCGGGCTCTCGAATGTCGTGGCGATTGCGGTCGGTTGGTACCACAACCTGGCCCGGACAAGCGATGGCGATATCGTCACCTGGGGCGGCGATGGCAACCAGCTGCTGCCGGTCCCGGCCGGGATCTCGAGTGTATCGGCCATGGCAGCCGGCCTTGCCCATAGCTTGGCTGTAAAAACCGGAACGGAATAGCGGGACATAATGCCGTGATGTCGCAAGGGTCATGTGAAGCCAAGGCAAGGCCGAAGCTCCGGCTGGGGTGCTGGCGAGGCGGGCGGCTTGCCGCCTGGAACGTCTGGATGCTCCTTTGTGGGTTGGCCGGGGTGCCGGAACGCGCATCCGGCGCCCAGGTGCAGTTCGTCCAGAACGCGCGGGACGACGCGAGCGGCAATTTCATCGCGGCGGTGGCTTCGACGCAATGGCTGGAAACCGGCGTGGCCTATACCACGGTCACGGCGGCGGTCTCCTCCGGCGGATACCGGTTCGTCCGGTGGAGCAGCAGCAGTTATCCCGGCGAGCTTTACCGGGATCCGTGGGGTCGCTCGCAGAATCCGATTTCGTTCATCCTGCTGGAGAACACGACCAACACCGCGCATTATCTGCCGGCGGCGCTGGACACGGACGACGACGGAGTGCCTGACGGATATGAACTCGAATACTTCAACGCGCTGACCAACGGCGCGGATTCGGACCCGGATGGCGACGGGATTTCGCTGTTGGCCGAGTACGAGGGCGGAACCCATCCGCTGTATGGCAACGGCCATCTCGAAGGCGGCGTGGCTTACGCGGATTCGAGCAACCTCACGGTCAATCTGGCCGGGTATTCGTGGTATAGCCTGACCAGCGTGCCGACGGGCACGGTCAACCAGGCGGCGGTGGTGCCAGACGGGACCACGGTGACGTCGCCCAATCTCTTCGGCAACAGCGTCTTCGGCTATTGGGAATTGGACGGAGTCCGCCAGCAGGATGCATGGGGCGTGGCCCTGCCCCAGATTTCCTTTGTGATGCAGGGCACCAACCGCGCGGGGATCGCCTATCTCTTTGCCGGCGACGGCGACGGCGACGGCGTGTCCGACGCCTTAGAACAGTATTATTTCGGCACGTTGGCCCAAGATGCGGACTCGGATGCCGACGGCGACGGAATTTCGCTGCTGGCGGAAGTGGAGGGCGACACCTTGCCGCAGGTCGGCAACCGCCGGACCGAAGGCGGAGTCTATTGGGCGGATTCGAGCAATCTGACGGTCAATCTGGCCGGATACTCTCTGTATCGCCTCGTCAGCTCGCCGACGGGGGCGGTCAACCAATCCGCCACCGTACTGGATGGCACCACGGTCGCCACGCCGAACATGGGGCAGGTCTCTTTCGGGTATTGGACGCTGGACGGCGTGGAGCAACGCGACGCGTGGGGCGTGGCCTTGCGCCAGTTCAGCTTTGTCGTAGACGGGGCGGACCGGGAGGGGATCGCCCATCTGTTTTTCGCCGATTCGGATGGCGACGGGGTCAACGACGGGTATGAGCAGTTCTATTATGGAAATCTAGATTATGGAGCGGACGCGGACACGGATGGCGATGGGATCTCGCTGTTGGCCGAAGCTGCGGGAAATACCGCGCCGCACATCGGCAGCCGCCGGGAAGATGGCGGGGTTGTCTGGGCGGATTCCGAAAGTCTGGTGGCCAATCTCCAGCCGTTCGAGCGCCTGCGGTTTGCCTTGGTCGATGCGTTGCTGACCGAAATCTATTCGTTCGATCCGAACGCCGTCACGGGGTGGGACGTGGGCGACGCGTCCGCGGTCGCGCTGGGCGACTGGGACGGCGACGAGGATGTGGACGTCTTTCTCGCTCATGAGGCGGGGGTGAAAGTCTATGAGAACGTCGGCACGCGTCGGACCATGAACCTGTCCGAGCGGACGGATCGTTTTGCGGGATTGTCCGCACTGGTCGCCGGGATCGATTCGCCCGTTCTATCGATGGGGGATTGGGACGGCGATGGATTCGAGGATCTGGCCGTCGGTGGACAGACGGGCGTGATCCACCTGGTCCAATCCAGCGGGAATTTCACCGGGACGCAGCCGGAAGCCGCCACGCATCTGCTGGATGCGGGGTCGCTGCGAACGGTGCCGGGGCTGGGCGATCTAGATGGCGACGAGCGCACCGACCTGCTGGTGATTTTAGCCGAGGGAACGACCCGCGCGTATTTCCACTCCGGCACCAATTCCGCGCCGTATGGTTCCTTTGCCGCCGACTATCTGGGCGAGGCCGTGACGAATGCTTCGGGCCTTGGCATCGCCGACGTGGATTTCACAGGTCTGCCGGACGTCCTGGTCGCGGACGCGGCCGGTCGCATATGGGAATTCCGCAACCAAGGCGACGGAAGCTTCTACCTCAAGAGCAAGGTCTGGGCGGGCGCCCATCAGGGGTTCGCATCCCGGATGGCCATCTCGCCGCGCGACCTCGACGGAGATGGCGACACCGACCTGATGGCCGGAATGGAGAACGGGGGGCTGATCGGCCTGCGGGATCCCCGCGTGCGGAGGCCCACGGGTCTGGTGGCCACGCCAGGTGCGGTTTCTATCCTGTTGACTTGGGACCCGGATCCGCAGTCGCGGATCAAGGGCTACCAGATTTATCGCGCCGGGGCGGAAACCGGGACCTTCGTGCGGCTGAATGCAACCCTGTTGTCGGAACCGCGCTTCGAGGATCAAGCCGCCGAGGCGGCAACCGACTATTGGTATTACGTGGCGGGCGTGACCGAAGCTTTCTATCCGGGAAACTCGCATCCGGTGGAGGTGGAGAGCGCGGCGTCGGATCGGGTGTCGGTGACCGCGGAAAACGGTCTTGGCCGCGTGGTGCTGCGGGTCAAGCCGGGCCGGGGAGCGCCGGGGCACAACGTGAAAATTCGGCTGGTGCTGGACGAGTCTGATGGCATTCGGGGCGAAGGATTGGAATTGCGCGTTGCCTATCCGGTGGCGGATTTGACGCCGCGTTCGCAAGTAGATGCCAACGCGGAAACGGTGCTGACGAGCGGCCTCAGCCGGCATCTGGTTTTGACCAATGACAGCGCCGTCGCCGATGGGCAGTTCACCATCGCCGGAAACGGCGGCGAAACTCGCCCGGGCAGGGGCACCTTCCTGACCTTGAATTTCATCGTTGCCGAGTCGGTGGAGCCCGGGACCCAACTGGGCGTCGTCGTGTCGTCGGCGACGATGCGGGACGCCGCCGGCAACCCGCTGAACGTGACGATCATCCCCGGAGGCATCGTCGACGTGGATGGCACGTTCGTGGACGGCGATTTGACGGGCGACGGGGTCGTCGATTTCCGCGACGAGGATTTGCTGAAGGAGTTGATCAAGCCCCATGCCCGGGAGGCGACGGAGGAGGAATTGCAGGCGGGCGACTTGAACGGAAATGGCGAACTGGACCAGCAGGACTGGCTGTTGCTGAAGCGACTGCTGGTCGGAAAGCCCATGGAGTAGGACTTGGCCATGAAACACACGTTCAAGCATGCGAGCCTGGCCGCGGGACTTCTGGGTTGTCTGGTTTCGGCGGGATGGGCGCAGAACCTTTCCATTCCGAATTATCTGGGCCGCCCCGGAACGGACGTGGTGGTGCCGCTGGAGATCGATGACGCGGCCGGGTTGGCCTCCCTGCGGGCCACGGTGAACTTCGACCGGAACGTCCTGGAACTGGTTGCGGTCCAGCGGGGGCCTCTCGGAAGTCAATTCGACCTGGTCTGGCAGCAGGCCGACGGCGTGCTGGACGTTTTCATGGCCCGCGCCGATTCGCTGGCATCCGGCAGCGGCCGGCTGGTGTTCCTGACGTTCCGGGTGAACGAGGGTGCGGAAACCAATCTGTATTCCGATCTGGCCATTGCCGACTACGCCTTGGGCGATGAATCGGGCGTCGTGGCGATCGAGCGGCTCGCCTCGGCATCCGGCTCCGGGGGCCGGTTGACTGTGACGGACAGCGCCACCATCGACAATGCCGGCAATGGCCTTCCGGACGAATGGGAACTGGCCTGCGGCTTGGATCCATTCAGCGCCACGGCGGATGGTGACGCGGACGGCGATGGGCTGTCCAATGGGCAGGAAGAGCAGTTGGGCTTCGATCCGACGAAGGCCGATACGGACGGCGATGGCTACGACGACCGGTCGGAGCATGTCGCGGGGACCAGCGGCACGGACAGGGACGACTATCTGGCGTTGGGAATGGAGCCGCCAGACGCGGAAAGCCGGCCGGCGGCATTCCGTTGGCGCTCGGAGACGGGACGCGTCTATTCCGTGCTTTATTCCACCAATCTGATGGGCCTGTGGTCGGCGACACCCTTGCACGTGGTGCATGGCGACGGAACGGATCAGTCTTTCACCAACGGGGACGCGACGGCCCCGAAAGGCTATTTCCGCCTGAAGGTCGATCTGGAATAGGCAGAACGGGGAACATGGGTTGGAGGGGGGCGGATCGCGGCCACGCATAAATGAGGCCCGTGACATAGATCGCGCCCGCGGGATCAACGGGCTGGAAACGAACCGATTTGGCAAGTCGGCGCACCTGTCACATGGAGTGCCGTTCTGGTTCAAACGCCCATCCATAGCAGAAACATCATTTTAACGGGACCCTAACTTGACCGGCTTATGCCTTCTTTCTACGCTATCGGGCGTGGGATACGCTCTTCCAGATCAGTTGTCGCGGGCGTGTGCTCGCGGCGTCTGCGAGGGGATTCCCTGGGAGCGGAGATGCCGATGAGAATGCGGATTAATCTTGGCGGAAGCGTTTCGCGGATGATGATGGCGTTGCTGTTGGCTGTCGTGCTCGCAGGGTTCCTGCCGGCGGCAGCTTGGGCGTGGGACATCGCGGGGATCGCTTCCGTGCAAGACGCGCTGGGAGTGGGGACGGAAGGTCCCGAGCGCCAGATGCACGTGATCGGCACCAATGCGGTCTTCCGCATGGACCGCGATCGGGATGGCCCGGCCTTCATGCTGGTGGAAACGGCGCTGGGCAATTTCGGATCCATTTACAAGACCTTCGTGGTCAGCACCGTCGCTTCCGGCGTCAACAACGGCCAGTTCGTCATCAACGACCTGGGCACGGCCACGAGCGGCACGGGCACCCGGCGCCTGACCATCGCGAACAATGGCCTGATCGGGAACCTGGAATCGCCGGCGGCCGCGCTGCACATCAAGAATCCAACCACCGGCAACAGCCTGCGCCTGGACAGCAACGCCGGCACCGCGAATTTCTTCGTTCAGAACGACGGCGATCTGTACGCCATCGGCGCCGATCTCGAACTGCGGCTGTCTTCCACCACGGCGGCGGGCTACCATTTGCCGGGAGGAGCTTCGACCCTGCTGGCCAACACGTTGGAAGCAAGCAACGAGGAAGCGTTTTTGGCGCTCAACGGCAGTACGGCCACCATCTGCAGTCCCGGCGATCTCGCGCTCCTGTATATCATGGATCAGGACAACTATAGGACCAACTACGCCTTCAAAAACGACAGTCTCGTGATTCGCAGCGACGCGACCAATGCGGACTTCACGATCCGGGCCACGAATCAACACTTCGGCGCGGATCTCATCCTGTCCACGACCGGGGAACAGATGAAATTTGTCTCGGATGCCGACAACAACACATTCCAAATCCGGGCGTTCACGTGGTATGGCGAAGGCATGGCCGCCGCCAACACGCTCATGGATCTGGAGGCCGACGGCGGCGCTCTCCGCATCAACGGCGCCTTGACGCAAAACACCGCCTTCGATTTGGCGGAAGCCTATTGGAAGAGCGATGCGGCCATCGAGGCCGGCGACGTGGTCTGCATCGATCCGGAGCAGCCGAATGCCGTCGTGCTGGCCAGCGCGGCCAACGCCCGCGCGGTCGTCGGCGTGATCAGCACCGAGCCGGGCCTCGTCATGGGCGGCGGCGCGTTCTGCGCCGAGACGCTGGCGGAAGTCTGGGGCGACGATGTCGCCGACCAGTTCGCCGGCGAGCGGAAGAGCATCGAGAAGAAACTCGCGGCTTCCGATCCCTATATCAAGAGTCGCGTGGCCCAGGCGGCCCAACTGAAGTCGGCCTTGGCGAAGAGCGCCGGGTCGAAGGACGCCGCGGCGGCAAAGGCGGCCTGCGATTCGGAGAGCGCGCAGCTCGCGGAAACCATCGAAGGCGCCGCGCTCGAAGCCTTCTTCCAAGAGCATTTCGCGCTGGTCGCCATGGCCGGCCGGGTGCCCGTGAAGGTGGACGCCGCCTACGGGGCGATTCAAATCGGCGATCTGCTGGTGGCCTCGGCCACGCCGGGCATGGCCATGCGCGCCGACAATCCCGCGGCCGGCACCGTGGTGGGCAAGGCCCTGGAATCCTTCGCCTCGGGCCAGGGCACGATCATGATGATGGTCCTGAACCGGTAGGTTCGGCTTGCGCCGCGGCAGGGCCATCTGGCTCGCGCCGCGGCAACGGAACAATCAAAACGCCCCGCGCGCCGAAAGGCGGGCGGGGCGTAATCGTTTTGGGAACCGGGGAAAAACTACTTGGCCGGGGTCTTGCGGAGCATCGCGGCGGCGCGGGCCTTTTTCCGGACGGCCGTGTTCTTGGCGATGATGCCGTGCTTGGCGCCCTTGTCGAGGGCGGCGCAGAACGCGCGGTAGGCGGCATCGGTCTTGGGCGCCGCGGTATCCGCGATGGCGGCCAGCAGGCTCTTGCGCAGGGTCTTCAGCGCGGACTTGGTTTCCGCATTGCGCTGGCGGGATTTTTCGGACGTCCGGGCGCGCTTGGCGGCATTCTTGCTGTTGGGCATGATTCGATTCTCCTCTTCCAATTCAAAAAGTCCGGCCAGTCTAGCGGCCAGCCGGGGGAAGTCAATGGTTTTTACGGGAAACGGAAAACGATTGTCTTGCGTTTTCGGGGGGAAGCGGCGAGAATTCGGCCCCGATTTGACAACCCAAAGGATGCAGCGCCCATGGACGAGAAAATTCCGAACGACGTGAACGAGCCGCAGGTGCCGGAGCAGGCCCCGGTCGCGCCGACGCATGAGAACGAAGATGCGCAGCAGTTTTCGAAATGGATGGCGGAATACGGCCGTCCGGCGCTGATCGGCTTGGCGGTGGCCGTCGTGGCGCTGCTGGGCATCCAGGTCTGGCGCGGCCAGAAGGAAAGCAAGGCGGCGGCGGCGGTCCAGGCGCTGTTCCAGAGCAATAGCCCCGAGGAATTGCAGCAGCTGGCGTCGGCCGATCCGGAGGCCCCGACCGCGCCGATGGCGCTGGCTTCGGCCGCCGCGGAATTCTATGCGCAGAACCGCTATGACGAAGCGCAGGCGGCCTATCAGCGGTTCCTGAGCCTGTATCCCGCGCACATGCTGGCCCCCGAGGCCACCGTGGGCGTGGCGGCCAGCCTCGAGGCGCTGGACCAGTTCGAGGAGGCCGCGGCCAGCTATGAGGCGTTCGCCCAGGCGAATCCGGCCAGCGTGCTCCGGCCGCAGGCCGTCTTCGGCGCCGCGCGCTGCCTCGAACAGCTCGGAAAATTCGCCGAAGCCCGCGCGCTCTACGAGGATTTCATCGCGGCGAATCCGGAAAGCGACGCCTTGCCGCAGGCGGAATCGGGTCTGCTGTTCCTGAAGAAAGCCGAACGCGCCCGGAACGCGCCGGCGCCGCAGGTCGCCGTGTTCGATTCTTCCCGGGATGTCGTCGTGGCGGAGGACGTCGCGGTCGGCGAGGCGGCTCCGGCCCCCGCGGAAGAACCCGCGGCGAAGGAAGAATCCGCGCCGAAGAAAAAGAAGAAATCCTCGAAGAAGAACCAAGCCGCGCCGCCGAAAAGCGGCGGCGAAGGCGCCGGGGAACCGGCGGCCGAATAGAAAGGCCGCGAAGCCGATGTCGAAGCGCCGGAATCCGCAAGGGCTCCGGCGTTTTCGTTGAACGGAGGAGGCAGACCATGATCGAGCGATATACCCGGCCCGAAATGGGCGCGCTGTGGACCGATGAGCGCAAGTTCCAGACTTGGCTGGCGGTGGAGCTGGCCGCGTGCGAGGCCCTCGCGCGGGCGGGACGGATTCCCCGGAAGGATTGGAGCGCGATCCGCCGCAAGGCCGCGTTCGACGTGAAGCGGATCCGGAAAATCGAGGCGGAGGTCCGCCACGACGTGATCGCCTTCCTGACGAACGTGGCGGAGACCGTCGGCCCGGCGGCGCGGCACGTCCACAAGGGGCTGACCAGCTCCGACATCGTGGATACCGCGCTGTCCGTGCATCTCGTGCAGGCGGCGGATCTGTTGATCGCGGGCGCGGAACGGGTGCGGGCCGCCGCCGCGAAGCAGGCGGTGAAACACGCTTTCACGCCGATGATCGGCCGCAGCCACGGCATCCATGCCGAGCCGACGACGTTCGGGCTGAAGATGGCCTTGATGTACGACGAATTCGGCCGGGCGCTGGCGCGGCTGAAAGCCGCGCGCGAGACCGTGCGCGTGGGCAAGCTGTCGGGCGCGGTAGGCACGCACGCGCATCTGGACCCGAAGATCGAGGCGGCGGTTTGCCGGAAGCTGGGCCTGCGGCCAGCGGCGATTTCCACGCAGATTTTGCAGCGCGACCGGCATGCGGAATTCGTGTCGGCGCTCGCCCTGGTCGGGACGAGCGTCGAACGCTGGGCGCAGGAATTCCGCCACCTGCAGCGCACGGAGGTGCGCGAGGTGGAGGAATTCTTCGGCCAGGGCCAGAAAGGGTCCAGCGCGATGCCGCACAAGAAGAACCCGATCGTGGGCGAACAATTGTGCGGCCTGGCTCGGGTGCTGCGGGGGTACGCGGCGACCGCGCTGGAGAACGTCCCGCTGTGGCATGAACGCGACATTTCGCACTCCTCCGCCGAACGAATCATTTTGCCGGACGCGACGATCCTGCTGGACTACATGCTCGCCAAGCTGGCGGCGCTGGTGGCGGGGATGAAGGTGGATGCCGGGCGCATGCGGGCGAACCTGGACCTGACGCATGGCCTGATCCATTCCCAGCAGGTGCTGCTGCTGCTGGTGGAGAAGGGCGCGACCCGCGAAGACGCCTACCGCTGGGTGCAGCGCAACGCGATGGAATCGTGGAAAACCGGCCAGCCGTTGCTGGAACTGGTCGCGGCGGATGCCGACGTCGCCCGGCGGGCGACGCGGCGGGAGCTGGCCGCTTGTTTCGACCTGAAACGGCACTTCCGCGACGTGAAGCGCACCTTCCGCGCGGTGGGGCTGGATCTCGGCTGACGCCGTTTCCCGTCTGCGGACCCTTTCCGCTCAGGGCGTCGCGGCCGGGGCGGCGGCGCGCTCGGGAATGCGGAAGGGGAGGTCGGTTTGCGACTGGCACTGCATGGCGGTGCCGTCGCGGACGACGAGGGTCAGCACGTGCGGGCCGGGAGCGAAGCCGGAAAGATCGAGGGGATATTCGACGTCGTAGGCGCGGACCTGGCCCAGATGGAGGGCGGCCGCCGCGCGGCCGACGCCGTCGGCCACGACGAGCCGGTCGGTGCCGGCGGTGGCGCCGAGATAGACGGCTTTGGCAAAACCCTGTTCGACGGCAACGGAGAAGGCCAGCGGCTGGCCGTCCGATCCCAGGGGTTCGCGGATGGAAATCTCGATGCGGTCGGATTTGGCGCTGGCGGTGATTTGGCCGGCGCCCTTCGAATTGATGGCCCAGGCGAAGCCGGCCGCGGCGGCGAAGAGATCCTCGCCGGGCGCGACGGTGTAGGCGAACCGGCTGGTGCCGATTTGCGCGACGAGGTCGTTGCCGACCGGCGCGAACGGGCGCGTGACGGGCGCGTGGTGCCGGCCGTCGATATAGAGGTCGAGAAAGACCGGCGGCGCGCCGCGCGCGTGCGCGGCAACGGAAATCTGCAGCGGGATTTCGCCGTCGAGTTCCGCGTTGCGCGCGGGCGACTGGATCTGGACGGACGGCGGCGCGGCGAAAGGCGCCGCGAGCGGGTCGCCGACCCAGAGGCCTTGGTAGGGATTGCGCACGGACATCGCGAGGGCCTCGCCGGCGGTGAATCCGCGGGCATACCAGAAGGCGATCATCGGATCGGGGAATTTCACGTCGAACGCGCAGGGCTCGGACACGGTGCCGTAGGAGGCGGTGGCGCCGAGCCGCATCCAGTCCCACACGCTGCTTTGGCCCAGACAGGGGTCGGGGATCTGGCCCGCGCAGGAGGTGAGGTGTTCGGCGATGGCGCCCGGGGCGAACGCCGCATCGACGAGATTGCTGGGCAGATAGGCGAGCCCGTTGACGTAGCCGAGAACGGGACGCGTCGGTGCGGGACTGGCGGCCGCATTGGCGTCGACCAGCCCCTCCTTGCCGAACAGCGCGAAATGGCGGGCCACGATCGGATAGGTGCGGTGGCGGATGTTGCGGGCGGAGTCCCCGGAGCCGTAGAGGCAGAAGGCGCCGTCGGGAAAGGCCGCGAAGGAGGCGACCCCGCGGTCCACCACCTGCTTGGCGGTCTCGAGATCGGCCGCCGTCAGCAGGAAGGGAATGGGGGCATTGGTCTGGTTCCAGCCCGCCGTGGAGGTATAGGCCATTTCGGCCCCGTAGTACTGGTTGACGGAGTTGGAGGCCAGATGGCACTGCGGCGCGTCCGGAACCGGGGGTTTGTATCCATAATACAGCGCGGAAGTGATTCCGTTGAAGTTCTCGACGCGCGACGGAATGTCCATGCATAGCACGATGAAATGGATCTGGCCTTCGAGCCCGTGGTTCGCGATATGCGCGAGGATGGGCGCGCGGATTTCGCGCTCGAAGAACTTGAGCGATATCGAAGGCGAACGGGGATCGGTTTTGATCGAGCAGACGTGCGTCGGGGGGAGGCCGTGCTTCTCGGCGTAGTAGGCGCCCAGCGCGCGCGAGTCGCGGCTGGTGGCGTTGACCACCACCAGCGTGTTCAGCGGGCCGCCCCCGGCCCAGGCCCCGGCCGGCAGGAGGAGGATCAGCGCAAGCCATCGGAAAACGCGATTCATCATGCCGGAATTGTCGCGGATGCCGCCCGAAAATTCAAGCCGGCAACGGGCGCTGGCGCGAAAACCGCGGGATAAGTGCCTCAATTCCGTCGGTACCAGTTGGTGCGTGTCGGCTACCGTGTTCGCGCCAAGGGGATTTCATCGGGCCGGTTGAACTTTTGACCCCCCTGCCGCGTTTATCTTCGTACAAGGAGAACGCGACATGACGTGGAGCAGATGGACTTGGGCGGCGATCGGGGCGCTGGCCTTGACGGGTACGAGGGGGCTGGCGGCGGACGTGGAGACGCTGCCGGAAGTGGTCGTGACGGCCTTGCGCGGGGAAACGGCGTTGGCCGACGTGCCCTATGCCGGCCACGTGGTGGACCGCGAGGACTTGCAGCAAACGGCGCCCCGCACCACGCCGGATGCCTTGCGCGGCCTGCCGTCGACGATGGTCCAGAAAACCGGCTATGGGCAAGGCTCGCCCTATCTGCGCGGGTTCACGGGGTTCCGCACGCTGATGATGGTGGACGGCATCCGCCTCAACAATTCCACCTTCCGCGACGGGCCCAACCAGTATTGGAACACGGTGGATCCGTGGTCGGTGGCGCGCTACGAGACCGTCATGGGGCCTGCTTCCGTCCTGTATGGCAGCGACGCGGTGGGCGGGGCGGTGAACGCCCTGACCCTGGCCCCGCCGGCGTGGGCCGGCGAACCAACCTATGAACGCACGCTGGCCTATCGCGGCGCGACGGCGGACGAATCCACCCAGGCGCGCGCCGGCATCCGGGCGCGGGTGACGGAAAAACTGGGCCTCGTCGCGGGCTACACCTGGAAGAAGTTCAACGACGTGCGCGGCGGCGACGACGTGGGCCGCCAGCGGCACACGGGTTACGAGGAAACGGACTTCGACCTGCGCGCCGACTACGATCTGAACGAAAACACGACGCTCACGCTGGCCCACCAGCAGGTGGCGCAGGACGACGCCTGGCGCACGCACAGCACGTTCTACGGCATCGACTGGGAAGGCCTCAAGAGGGGCGACGACCAGATCCGTTCCTACGACCAGGACCGCGCGCTGACCTATGCGCGGCTGGCGGCCGCCGATCTCGACGGCTTCGTCAGCGCCTATCGCCTGACGCTGTCGCGCCAGGCGCAGGACGAAGACCTGCACCGGCTGCGCGCGGATGGCCGCCGCGACGAAAGCGGCGTCGACGTGACGACGTGGGGCGCCTCGCTGGAACTGCAGAGCGAAACCGATCTCGGCCGCTGGTCCTACGGCGTGGATTACAGCCGCGACGAGGTGGATTCCTTCGGCCGCCACGTCAAGGCCGACGGCACGCCGGGCAAGACGGACATCCAAGGGCCCGTGGCCGACGACGCGAGCTACGATCTGGTGGGCGTCTTCCTGCAGGACACGGTGCCCCTGTTCCGCGAGGCCCTCGAGCTGACCCCGGGCGTCCGCTATACCTGGGCGCAGTTGGATGCCGACCGCGTCCTCGATCCCGTCAGCGGCGAAGCGGTCTCCCGCGAGGACGACTGGGACAGCGTCGTGGGTTCGTTGCGCGCCTTGGCCCCGCTGGGCGCCGCGCGCCGCCACGCCGTCTATGCGGGCGTTTCGCAGGGCTTCCGCGCGCCCAACCTGTCCGACCTGACGCGGCTGGACACGGCGCGCACGGACGAAATCGAAACGCCGGTGGACGATCTGGATCCGGAGCGCTTCGTTTCCGCCGAAGTCGGCGCGCGCGCCGACGCCGGGAAACTGTCCGCGGAGATCGCGGCCTACTACACGTGGATCGAAGACCTGATCGTGCGCGCGCCCACGGGCAACATCATCGACGAAGCGCAGGAGGTGACGAAGCGGAACGCCGGGAACGGATACGTGACGGGCGTGGAATTGACGTTGGGTTACCAGGTGGCGGAAGACTGGCATGTGCGCCTGATGGGCTCGTGGATGGAGGGGGAAGTGGATGCCTATCCGACCTCCGAGCCGGTCGCGGTGCGCGACGACGTCAGCCGCGGAATGCCGCTGACGGGGCAGGCGGCGGTGCGCTGGCAGCCGGCGGGCGAGTCGTTCTGGCTGGAAGCCGTGCTGGATGCCGCGGAAAAGGCCGACCGTCTTTCGGCCGACGACGAGCGCGACACGCAGCGCATTCCGCCCGGCGGCACGCCGGGCTATGCGGTGCTGACGC
>CAZECJ010000029.1:0-27717 GCA_964510645.1 uncultured Verrucomicrobiota bacterium
CCAAGCATGAGTTCACGTTCGGCGTGGAAGGCATCAGCGCGCGGCTCCGGGCCTATCTCGGGAAACCGGCCACGGCCGCCGACCTGATTCGGATCGCGGGCAGCCTGGCGGACAGCGGCTTGCGCCAGCTCAAGCTGTTTTTCATCGTCACCGGCCTCGAGGAGACCCGCGATCTGTCGGAATTGGAATCCCTCCTGAAAAGCATCCACGCCAAGGTCCCCGCCTGCCGGATCATCGCCAGCATCATGCCGCTTTTCCATGCGCCGTTCACGCCGCTGCAGTTCGCCCCTGTTCGAACCTTATCCCCGCATTTGGAGCAGGAACTTTCTTCCGCGATTCGGCATGCCGGCGCGGAATTCCGCTGGAGCGCGTTTCCCGACGAAATCTCGCTGATGAACCGCCTGTGCCGGGCGGGCCGGCTCGCCACTCCCGCCGTGGTCCGGTTTTCCAACCAGCGAGGTCTGCGCTACTACAATCGGCTGAATTCCGGCCTGATCCGCGAACTGGAACGCGAGCTGTTGGACGATTCCGGCGAAATTAACCTCCGCACCGTTTTTCCCTGGAGCGACATCCAGGCCTCGGTAGATGCTTCGGCTCTCTGGCGGTCGTATCAAAAGGCCTGCCAGGAATGGCAAACGGCTCCGGAACCCGTTTCCGCGGGCACGGCCATGCCGTTGCGGGTCCCGGCGACATCGCGCGTTTCGGCCACAGCGGAGACGGAACGGCTTTTTTTCTGGGCCCAGGTCCGGCCGGAACAGGCTCGGCAGCCAGACCACGTGATCGTCCGGAGCTTGTTCCGAAATCTTTTGGCCGGAAACGAACATTCCGCGGCCGCCTATTGGGGAAATCCCCGGCTCCTGCGTCCGGCCGGCATGGCCGGCCTCGCCCTGGTGTCCGCCGAGTTCAAGTCCGGAGCATCGATCCCCGCCAGGAGCGCAATCCTGGAAAAAACGGATTGGCCCGAAATCCGGGATGACTCCGTTTTGTTCGGCATCCGGTGGGCTTCCGCCGAACCCGCGGAACGGATCCTGAATTCGCTCAAACAAGGCCGCGTGAAATTCCAGACCGTCCGCCATGGAACGAGTCGCTGGCACGTCGTGGAACGCGGTTTTCGCGCGCGCAGCGGCCTCACAGCTTTGCGGGAAGACGAACGCCGGACCTGGCTGTTCTGCCAGCGGAGCCCGGCATTGCTGGATCACGTTTGGGGAATCGATCCGGCGGGCGCCAACCAAGCTCTTCTGATCCATGCCAAGTCGGCTTGTCCGGTCTGCACGGGACCTTCATTCACCGTGTTGAAATCCATCGGCACCGAGCCCCCGCCGATCTGCTTCGACTGCCTGACGCGCCCGCCCCGCGGCGCCCCCCCTCGCCCCCCGTCAAAAACCGGCTAGATTTCGCGGTTCAACTTTTCCGTGCCATTCCACAGGACAATCCCCGTCTTGCCCTTGGTCATGGTTTTGAGATAGGTCTCGCGCGCGACGACGACGATCGAGGGATGCATCCCCGAAACGTCCGTCTTGATCGTGAAAATGGCCTTGTTTTCATGCATCACAGTGGCCATGCGCGGATCTTTTGGGTCGACGACGATTCTCACCTTTCGGCGAAGAGGCATCTTGTCCAAATTTTTCATGGACACGATATTACCACGGCACCTGAAAAATCACGAATCTATTCTTTTCCCATTTCCAGGCCCGGGTTTTTCGACAACCCACCTCTGATTTTCCGGTCGCCCAGCAGAAGGTATCCCATACCAGGAAGCCTTCAAGGCCCCCCCTATTCCTGCGTGATCGCGGCAGACGCGCTTGCGCCATCCTCGTCGGCAACCGTGACCGTGTTGAGCCCGGCATTCGTCGTGCTTTTGTAGATGGCGGTCTCGCCCGCGACGAAAAGCGCCCCTAGATTCGTATCGCCGATCGACCAGGCATAGTCGCCATCCCCGCCGCTGGCGGTGAACGTGACGACGCTCACTTCGGCCGCCGACAAGTAGACCGATTCAGGCGAAAGGGTCACGGATGAGTTCTCATCGACTTCTTCGCACCCCGCCGTCCAGCATGCGAAAAGGCATCCCACGCCCAGCACAAATCCACGGATCGCCGACTTCACGTTCATCGTATTTTTCTTTCGCTAGGCCCAAGACACAGTCTTCCCGCTTGCATCCCGTTGTAGCCCACGACACATGAAGAGGCCGTTAATGGTTTGCATCTCATTGATGCCACTTGCGATACGATAACGCGCATCGCCAAGCACGTGTGCTTTTCCCGTTCTTTCGGCGTTGCGTCCCCTCCCTTTCCATTCCGGTGTTGCCCCCCGGCCGGTTTGTGGGACAATGGCCACCGATGAATCAGAAAAACGTTTTTTACGGGCATTTCGAAGGCATTCTCCGTTACTGGGAGCGCTGCCGCGACCGGGAACGCGGCGGACTGCACCATTTGATCGATGCCACGGGTACCGTCGTCCCCTCGCCGGACCGCGTCATCCTCATTCAGGCGCGGCAGCTCTACAACTACGCCGAGGGCCTGCGCGCCGGGCTGGAGTTCTGCCGCGAACCCGCGGAACACCTGTACGGCTTCATGACCTCGGCCCTGCGCACGCCCGGCGGTTGGTATACATCGCTCGTCGACGGTCCGCTCTTCTATCCCAACGGCCTTGATACCTACATGAACCTCTTTGTCGTGCTCGCGCTGGCCCGCTACGCCCAGGCCACGGATCGCGCCGACGTGCGCGACGAGGCCTGGCGCCTGTTCCGGCTGATCGAAGACAAAACCATCGTCGGCGACCTGCGCGCCAACGGCGTGCTCGGCTGCTGGGGCGAAGGCGGGCGCGGCTTCGCGCCCATCGGAAAATTCGCGGGCAACAACGTGCTCCATTATCTCGAAGCCGTCGTCTGCCTGCGCGACGCAGGCCTCGAAGCGCAACTGGGCGATCGCGTTTTCGCCGTGCGCGACTTTTTCCTCGCGCGGATCCTCGATCCCGCCGAGACCGTCACGCTCGACGCTTTCCGCGCAGGTTTCCACGACCCCGACCGCCGCCCGGGCGCCTATGCCTCGCTCGCGCATGGGCTCGAATGGTTCGGGTTCTTCCGCGAATGGCCCGGCGCCGAGCTGCCAGAGACGATCGAGCGCGCCATTCTCGATAAGGCGCTCCAGAACGCCGTGCAGGAAAACGGCGCCTTCGCGGACCAGTTTTTCCTGACCGAACGCCGCTGCGCCGGCGCCGCCAGCTTCTGGACGCAGTCGGAAGCGGTGAAGGGCTTCGGCCTCGGCGCGCGCCTCTTCGGCGAACCCTACGGCGACGTCTTCCGGCGCACGGCGGAATTCTATTTCACGAAGTTCCTCGACGCCGACGGCGGCGTGTTCAGCGCCGTGGACCGCAACGGGGTGGCGCTCAGCCGCATGAAGGGCCACGCGTGGAAGGCAGACTACCACTCCCTGCGGATGTGCGTGGAGGGCCAGCTCCATGAAACCGCCTGACGGAGCGGCCGCCGCCGGTTCGGCCCGCGCGGATTTGCGCTTGCTGCGCCGCGCGCTGGAATTCGTCCGGCCCTACCGCCGCCAACTCGGCGCGGTCTATCTCTGCTATTTCCTGAACTCGGTGCTGAACCTGCTCCCTGCCGCGAGCCTGGCGTGGTACATCGACGGCGTGGTGCGCGGCGGCACGTTTTCGTTCTTCGGGCACGTGTTCGATCTCGCCCCGGTTCTGCCCGACGTGCGGGCCAGGCTGCTCTGGTCCGCCGGCTATCTGGCCGTCCTGCTCGTCGTGATCGTGATCGCCAACACCATCGGCGTAACCATGTGGCGGTTGGGCACGCGCGTCTGCCAGCGCATCATGCTCGACGTGAAGCACCGCGTGAACGAGCACCTCCACGAGCTGCCCGTGGCCTACTTCGACGCCGAGCGCACCGGCGCCATCATGACCCGCGCCGTCGGCGACACCGACCAGATGGAGCAGATGCTGCGCGATTCCTACGTCCTGCTCTACGCCTCGACGCACCTCGTGACGGTTCCGCTGATCATGATCGGCATGAGCCCCGGCCTGTTCCTGTTCACGCTCCTGCCGATCCCCGTCATCCTCGCCGCCGTCCAGCGCGTGCGCAAGCACCTGCGGCCGATCTACCGCGACATGCGCGAGCAACAGTCCGTCATCGGCGCCACCATCCAGGAGAACATCGCCGGCATCCGCGAAATCAAGGCCTTCGAGCGCGAGCCCACCGCCCGCCGCGACTACTTGCGCACCAACCTCGCCCAGGTGCGGCTGGTCCACAAGGCCATGCGCGTGTTCAGCCTCAACCACCAGATCCTCTACGGCACGCGCGATGCCGCCATGCTCCTGATCGGCGTCGGGGGCGGCGCCATGGTCATCCTCGGCACCGGCAATGTCACGCTCGGCACCGTCCTGGCGTTCGTCCCCCTCATGGGCCGCTTTTTCGACCCCATCAACCAGCTCGTCGGCTTCTACGACACCATCCAGCGCGGTCTCGCCGCCTCCCAGCGGGTGTTCGAATTCCTCGACCTGCCGCCCGAGGTCAAGGAAAGCCCGGAGGCCAGAACCGTGACATTCACGCGCGGCGAAGTGCGCTTCGAGCACGTGACCTTCGGCTACAAGCCCGACCGTCCCGTCCTGAATGACATTTCCTTCACCGCGCCCGCCGGATCCAAGATCGCCATCGTCGGCTCCACCGGCTCCGGCAAGACCACGCTCGTTTCCCTCCTGCCCCGCTTCTACGAGCCCCAGCAGGGGCGCATCCTGATCGACGGCGAACCCATCCGCGGCGTGCGGCTGGAATCCCTCCGCCAGGCCATCGGCATCGTGTTCCAGGAAACCTTCCTCTTCCACGGCACCGTGGCGCAGAACATCGCCTTCGCCCGCCGCCAGATCGATCCCGTGCGCATCCGCGACGCCGCGCGCTTCGCCAGCATCGACGCGTTCATCGAGTCCCTGCCCGAGCGCTATGAGAGCCAGGTCGGCGAACGCGGCATCAAGCTGTCCGGCGGCCAGCGCCAGCGCCTGTCCATCGCCCGCATGATCCTCAAGGATCCCCGGATCGTCATCCTGGACGAAGCCACCAGCGCGGTGGACGCCGAAACCGAGCGCGCCATCCAGGAGAGCTTCGAGAAGCTGATGGAAGGCCGCACGGCGTTCATCATCGCCCACCGCCTCTCCACCATCCGCCACGCCGACCTCATCCTCGTGCTGGAACAGGGCCGCCTGGTGGAATCCGGCACCCACGACACCCTCCTGGCGCGGAACGGCCGCTACGCCGAACTCGTCGCCAGCGCGAAGTTCTAGGTTCCCCACGCCCCGTTCCGGCAGGCGATCCCGATTGCCGGCGGCTTCCGCACCCGCAGGCAGGAAAAACGCTTGACATGTGCAACCGGTTGCATTACCGTGCGGAAAACTGGAACCGCCGCCATGAAGACACCGCCTGCCATGACCTTGAAGGACATCGCCACCCTGGCCGGGACAACCAAAAGCACGGTCAGCCGCGTGGTGTCCGGGGACCCCCGCATTTCCATGGCCACCCGGCAACGGGTGCAGCGCTTCATCCAGCAGCACGGGTATCGGCCCCTTGTGCTGGCGCAGGCCCTCGCCAGCGGCCGGACAGGGGCCATCGGCGTGCTTTCCGGCAACATCGGCAGCGGATTCTTCGCCGAAGTCATCCGCGGCATCGACCTCGCGGCGGGCCGCAGCAAGGGTCATCTCCACATTTCCATCGCGCATGGCGACGAAGACTACTTCCGGCTGCTGGAGGGCCTCGCCGCCAGCCGGCAGGTGGATGGCATCGTCCTGATCGACCCCCCGTTGCAGTTGTTCGCCCGGACCCGCCCCAATCCCCCCCTGCCGTTCGTACTGTGCGCCTGCCGCGCGCCCCGGCAGGCGCCGGTCTGGAAACAGGTGGACGATGTAACGGCGGATAATGCGGGCCCCATGGAGCGCCTGGTCACCCATCTGCTGGAGCAAGGGATCACGGACATCGTGCATCTGGCCGGCCCCGTCAATACCTACGACGGCCGGCAACGGCGCCGCGCGTTTGAATTGGCCGCCCGTCGCCTGAAGGTCCCCCGCTGGCGGGTCTTGCCGAACCACCTGATCCAGGACGACGGGCAGGCAGTCATGCAAACGATCTTCCGCCAGTCCCGGCGCTGGCCGGGAGCCTTCGTCGCCTTCAATGATTCCGTGGCCTTCGGCGTCCTGGCCGAAATCCGCCGGCAACGGACGCCGCGCTGCCCGGCAATCACGGGCTGGGACAATTCGCCGGCGGCCGAGATGCTGGGGTTGACCTCCGTCGAAATGCCGCTGACCGCCCTCGGCGAAACGGCGGCCGGCCTGCTGACGGCGCGAATGCAGGCAACGGCGGACCCCGCCCGTCCCGCCCAACACATCCGGCTTGAAGCCGTTGTGCATATCCGGGCTTCGACCGCCGCGCCCGTTTGTAGCAGCCGAAAGGATCCGCCATGACTGCTACAATCCACTGCACCCTCCTCCTGCTGGCCGCCCTGGCCGCCGCTGCCCGCGCCGCACCGCCCGGCCGCGCGCCGCTGTACTGGAGCACCTACGAATACAACATCCGGACGGACCGGGCGATGCCCGAAGCCGTCTGGGCCGCCAATGTCGACTGGGTGGAGAAGAACCTGAAACCCTACGGGTACACCCTCGTCGCCGTGGATGGCTGGGGCGACGTGGTGTACGACGCGCACGGCTACCGCACGCGCCTCAGCCGCGAATGGGCGCATGATTATGCCTGGTGGTCGCGGAACCTGCAGGCCCGGGGCATGCAATTGGGCATCTATGACAATCCCCTCTGGGTGTCCCGGGCGGCTGCCGAAGCCGGCGTCCGGATCAAGAACACGGACACGCCCCTCCGCCACCTGATCACCGAAAATAAGATCGGCTGGTTCGATTTCATCGGAGTCGACCGGCCCGGGGCGGAGCAGTACGTCAAGCAGGGCATCCAGCATTACGCCGACATGGGCATCCGCTTCCTGCGCGTCGATTTCCTCTCCTGGTTCGAGACCGGCCGGGACCGCTACCTGGGCGACAATCTCGGCCCGGTCAATTCCCGGGCGGAGTACGAAACCGCCCTGCGCTGGATGCGGGAAGCCTGCGACGCCAACGGCGTGTTCCTCAGCCTCGTGATGCCGCATCTGTTCAACGAAGCCGAACTGGAGCGGCAGTACGGCCACATGATCCGCGTCGGCGAGGACACCGGCAACGGCCAATGGTGGAAATTCAGCGACAACCAGCGCGGCCTCCGCCACGACAGCTGGTCGCAATACTCCAATCCGTTCGATGGCCTGACCTATTGGTCGCATGTCGCGGGTCGCGGCCGGGTTTTTCTCGATGCGGATTTCCTCCGCCTCAACACCTTCGACACCGACGATGAACGCAAGAGCGCGGTCTCCCTCTGCCTGGTGGCCGGCGGCGCCGTGGCGGTCGCGGACCAGTTCGACACCATCGGCGACAGCCTGTGGATCTACCAGAACCGGGAACTGCTGGCGCTCAACGAAGAGGGCTTCGTCGGCCGCCCCTTGACCAACGATCCGGCCGACGAAGACAGCCAGACCTGGACCGGCCGCATGTCGAACGGCGACTGGATCGTTGGCCTGTTCAACCGCGAAAACGAACCGCGCATCCGGCAGATCGATTTCGCCGCGTTCGGGGCGGCAGGCCCGCAGAGCGTGCGCGATCTCTGGCGGCACGAAGACCTCGGTGTGCGGACAGGCTACTCCGCGGAAATCCCCCGGCATGGTTGTGTGATCCTGCGCCTCTCGCCACCCCCAACCCAGGAGTCCTGACATGAAACCGCGCACTTGGATCCCATCCGTCTGCGGCGCTCTTCTCCTCGGCACCGGCGCACCGGCCGGGCCGGTGCCGGATGCGCCGCCGACCGCACCGGCCACGCCGGCGGAACCGCTGGGCTCCACGTTCCTGGGCGCGGACCTCGGCACCCGGTTCGCCGTGTATGCCCCCCGGGCCAGCGGGGTTTCCGTGGTGGGCACCTTCAACCAATTCAATCCGAGCGCGCACCCGCTGCAGCCCGGCGGCGACGGGGTCTGGACCGCCACCGTCGCCGGGGCCGCGCCCGGCGATGCCTATAAATACTACAGCGACGATTTCGACGGCCAATGGGTGCAGGACCCCTGGGGCAAGGCGTTCAACGACCGCGATGAATCCCTGGTCGTGCAGGACCATTATGACTGGGGCGACACCGGCTGGAAACGCCCCGACAAATCCGAACTGATCATCTATGAAATGCACGTCAAGGATTTCACCCGGGGCGACCGCGAGGCCGTTTCCGGGGCGAATTATGCCGGCGTCCGGGATAAAATCGGCTACTTGACCCGGCTGGGAGTCAACTGCGTGGAACTGATGCCGATCCAGGAGTGGACCGGCAGTGAATATCGCTGGGGCTACAACCCCGCGTGCTACTTCGCCCCGGAGAACTCCCTGTCCAGCCATGACGGCGACGGAACCGCCCGCCGGGAGGTCAAGGAAATGATCGACGCCCTTCACCGGGCGGGGATCGCGGTTGTGCTCGACGTGGTCTACAACCACACCTACTGGGAAGCCCCGGCGTGGCGGATCGATCCCGCCGCCTACTACGACACGTCCGCCCCCATCCCGTGGGGCATCAAGCTGGATCTGACCCGTCCGGCCACCCACCGGATGGTCCGGGAAAGCCTGCTGTACTGGCTGGAGGAGTTCCACGTGGACGGCTTCCGCTTTGACTTCACCCCGCTCATCGATTCCCCGGCCCTGCTGGCGTTGATTGCCGACCTGCGGTCCGCAGGCTATGCGGACCGCTATTTCATTTTCGAAGAATGGGATCCCCGGCACAACCAGGCCATCCAGGCGTTCAACGTGAACGCCGGCGGCCCGGCCGTTTCCTCCTGGGGCACCGCCTACCGGGAGACCATCTGGGACCTGATCCGGACCGGAACGTCGCCCGACGCGGAAACGGCGACCGGCTATTTCCGCTCCGCCGGCTGGACCTATCCCGGCGAGGTCATCACCTTTGCCGCCTCCCATGACGACGGCACGCTGACCGGCCACCTCGATGCCTCCCCCCCGGCGGTCAAGGTCGCCACCGCCCATCTCCTGACCGCCCTGGGCATTCCCATGCTGTGGATGGGCGAGGAAGTCCTCCGCCATCACCTGGGCAACCTGGTGACTTCCGGCGAAAGCACGGACGAAGCCAACAATGTGATGGACTGGGATGCCCTGCGCGCGGCCCACGCCGAGGTCTTTGACTATTTTTCCGCCCTGATCCGTTTGCGAAAAGCCCATCCGGCCCTTCGCCAAGGCGGAACCGATCCCGCCGGGTCCGGCTCCTTCCGCCGGGCGGCCGACCCGGGCGACGGCTTCATCGGATATGCTTACCCGGATGTGCCCGGGGACAGCGATTTCGTGGTCCTGATCAATTTCGGGGCGGACAAACGCCGCGAAATCACGTTTCCCCGGACCGGCACGTGGCATTTGATGTGCAACCGGGGGGAAGCCCGGTCCGATCTGCCCGGCCTGGACACGTGGGAGATCCGCGAACCAACGATTTCGATCGACATAGCCGCGACAAATGCCATGATTTTCATGAGCGCCCGTTCAAATCCCCAATGATCATCCCCGCCCAATTCCGCTTGGTCCTGCTGTTGGCGCTGGCCCTTTTGGCCCGGCAGGCGAACGCCCTCGATTGGGCCGGCCATGTGACCATCGCCCCGCAGGATGGCGCCATCGAAGCCACAGACGACGTCTGGATCAACGTGGAATCGGCGCCGAGCGGCGGCGCGACGGGTGCGCGGGTGGTCTACAGCCTGGATGACGGCTCGAACTGGTCCGCCGCCGAAATGAACGCCAACGGGCAGCTGGGCCGCCATGACTGGTGGCATGTCAATCTCGGGCCGTTCGCGGCCGGCACCACGATCCGCTACGCGGTCGAAGTCTTCGCCGGCGGCGGCGGTTCGCTGTGGGACAGCAACGGCGGCGCGGATTACTACGCCACGGTGAACGGCGGAGCGGGCGCGCGCTGGTTCGGCCATGCGCGCCATGATCCGCCCAACCAGCAGGTGGACCCGGGCGAAACCGTCACGGTGAGCTTCGAGACGTATCCCATCGGCACCGCGGTCTCCGCGCGGGTGGTGTCCAGCACCGATGGCTTCAACTGGACCTCGGTGAACCTGGCGAAGACCGGCACGATCGGCGCCAACGACCTCTGGCAGGGCGCCATCGGCAGTTTCCCGGCCGCGACTACGAATTTCTATGCCATCGAAGTGACGTTCGGCCCCGCCGACAAGGAATGGGACACGAACAACGGCGCGAATTATCCGGTGATCGTCAACTCCCCCTACCCCGGTCAATGGGTGGGCAATACCCGGCACAGTCCGGTCAACGGGGCCATCGATCCCGGCGAAATCCTTTCCATCCTCGCCGAATCGCGGCCCCAGGCAAAAGGCTTATCCGCTAAAGCGGCCTACAGCGTCAACGGCGGCGCCTGGCAGGAGGCGAATCTGCCGTGGCACGAAACCTCCGGTTCCAACGATGTCTGGCGCGGAAGCCTTGGCCCCTTTGCGGCCGGCGACCGCATCCAATACGCGACCGCCGTGAACTTCGGCTATGGCGGGGAAACCTGGGACACCGCGGGGGGCACGAATTACCTGGCCATTGTCAACAGCGGCACCTCCACGCGCTGGGTCGGCAACACGCAGACCTACCCCGCCCAGGGCGAGATCGACCCCGAGGACGACCTGTGGATCAACACGGAATCCCGCCTGGCGTCCGACTCGGTTTCGGCGCGGGTGGTCTGGCGCGCCAACGCCGGCGCCTGGACCTCGACGCCGATGCCCCCCAACGGCACCAGCGGGAACAAAGCTCTCTGGCACGTCAATCTCGGCCCCTTTCCGGCAGGCACGGCGATCGAATTTGCCGTCGAAGTGCTGTTCGCGGACGCCGAGACCCTCTGGGACAATGCCGGCGGAACCAACCATCTGGCGGTGGTGAATGCGCCGCTCGAACTGCTGGCCGTGAGGAACTCCGATTACTGGCCCGCCTACGGGAGCATCGAGGCCGGCGAGGAGGTGTGGATCAACACCGAAACCGAACCCGCCGGCGCCGCCACGACTGTCCGCGTGATCTACACCACGGACGACACGACCTGGCTCGCCGCCAACCTCGCCGCAAACGGCGAGGAGAACGGCCGGACGCGCTGGCATGCCAGCCTCGGCGGTTTCGGGAGCGGCACGACGGTGCGGTTCGCCATCGAGGCGCAGGACTCGTATGGAACTTCGGTCTGGGACAACAACTGGGGCGAGGATTTCTATTTCCGCGTCAATTCGCCGATCCGGGATCTGTATCCAGACAAGGCGCGCTACAATCCGGGCGACCCGGCCGTGATTTCGGCGGAGCTGTTCAATCCGTCGGGCGCGGCGCTCCACGGCACGTTGCGGCTGCGGATCTCCCACCTGTTCGAAGAACTCGCCGTCCTGGACTCCAACGTGACCGTGAACGCCGGCCAGGGGCTGACCGTCGCGGTGCCCTGGACCACCCGCCACGACGACTTCCGGGGGTACGCGGTGGCGGCCGAGTTCATCGCGGGCGGCACGACCCTTGACCGCCGTTCGACCGCCATCGACGTCAGCACGGACTGGACGAAGTTCCCGCGCTACGGGTTCTTCTCCGACTACTACGAGGGCGAGCAGTCCTGGGATTCCGCGGCCAAGGCGAAGGAACTGGGCAAATACCACATCAATGCGGTCCAGTTCTACGACTGGATGTGGGAGCACGACCGCCTGGTTCCGTATGCCTGCGACGGCCGGGTCATGAATGTCTTCACGCAAATCGACCAGCGCGTGCAGTCGCTGGCGACGGTCTCCAACAAGATCGCGGCCGCCAAGGGCCTGAACATGTTCACCCTGGCCTACGACCTGCTCTACGGCGACAGCGGCACGGGTTCCGCCCCGCTGCATCCCGCCTGGGCGGCCTACAACAAGCCGTGGTCGACCGAACCGATCGACATCCGCCAGCATCCGCTCCACGACCACACGATCTGGGTGATGGATTGCTCCCATTCCGACTGGCAGCGCTGGATCTACAACCAGTACCAGGACGCGATCCTCAAACTGGGGTTCGAGGGCATCCATCTCGACAACCTGGGCGGCGCCTGGTCCTATCGCCACAATTCCAACGACGGGATCTGGGAAGGCGCCGCCTTTCCGGCGTTCATTGCCGGCTGCCGCGCGGCCGTCCGAAACGCCAGCCCGGACGGCCGGGTCCTCCACAACGACGTCTATGCCGGCTATCTCGACCAGATCGCGCCTTCGGACGTGGACGTGTACTACGCCGAGGTTTGGGGCTACGACCGCTACAACGACGTGCGCGACCTGGTCCTGCGCGCCAAGGAGCGGGGCAACAAGCAGGTGGTTCTCGCCGCCTACATGAACCTGAACGACTACACCAACTATCTCAGCGAAGCCTCCGTGCGCCTGATGGATGCCTGCGTGTTCGCCAGCGGCGCGTTCCACATCGAGCTCGGTGAGGGCGTGGAGATGCTCTCGAACCATTATTTCCCCATGCACTGGCCGCCGATGCGGCCGACGCTGAAGCGCGCCATGCGCGACTACTACGATTTCATCGTGAAATACGAAAACCTGCTGTTCTTCAACACGCTCGGGGGCGTGTCGGACGGCACGGCCGGGGCCGACCTCGCCAGCGCCAGCCATGCGCTCTCCAAAAACGGCCAGTCCGGCGCGATCTGGACAACGGTGCGGCTCTGGCACGACGAATTCGACACGCTCAACCTGATCAACCTGAATGGCGTGGACGAGCTCTGGCGCAATCGCAGCGGCCGCCCGCCGGCGCAAACCAACATCGCGCTGAAATACCACGCGGACAAAAAGATCCAGCAGGTCTATGTCGCCACGCCCGACGACGGCCTCGGCCAGCCGCAGGCCCTGGCCTTCACGGAGGGCAGCGATTCCGGCGGCTATTTCATCGAGTTCACGGTCCCGCGGCTGGAATACTGGGATCTCGTGGTCCTGGACAAGCGCACGGAAATCAAAATCGACGGTTGGCCGGGCGATTGGACCGGCGCCGCCCCGGCGGACATCCATGCGACCACCATCGACCGGGGAGAATGGGTTTACAAGGGCGACACCAACGATTACCGCACGTTTTCCGGAGCGTCAACGGACGAGGATCTCACGGAAGTCCGTCTGACCTGCGACGATACCTACGTGTATTTCCTGGTGCGCATGCAGGATATCGTGGACGCGTCCCGGCCGGCCATCGGCATCGCCTGGAACGCGCATGCCGGCAGCAGCAGCTTCCCGTGGCTGGGCGACGCTTCCACTCCGTCCGGCTCGATCGGCCTGGAGAATGCCAGCCAGCATGCCACGCGGGAAATCATGGTGTACTCCGCCGGTGGAACGCCCCGGATCCGCCTCTTCAACGGCGACATCTGGTACGAGCCCAACGCCCATGACTCGGCGGTGGCGGTCAGCGCGGACAACGACTGCCTTGAATTCCGCATCAACCGCAACGACCTGGACCTCTTCTGCCCCCAGATCGCGACCATCTCCCTGGCCACCTTCCGCAGCAGCGGCAACGAGGCCGGAAACGACGCCACGTATGACTCGCCGGATGGCAACAACGATGGCATCGACCTGCTCGGCGGCGAGATCGGCGTGGCCGAGAATTCCTGGGGCCGCGACCTGGCCGACGACCGCATCGGCCGCAGCTACTCGATTCTCTTCAGTCCGCAGGGCGCCGAAGCGGACCTCCGCGTGGCCTGGCCGATATTCGACGGCCAGCGCATCGACATCCTCTCCCACGAGGCTTATACCGTGGTCGCCCGGTTCACCGAAACCCTGCCGGCCGAAACCAGCAACTTTGTCTTCGCCGTCAACGGCGTGGTGCAGAATCCCTCCGGCTATTTCTTCCAGGACGAAACCCCAGGTGACTTCATGAACGAGATCCGGTTCGCCTGGACCAGTCCGGACAGCGGAGTTTGCACGGTCGCGGTGGCCTACGCCGCCTCCGGCTATGCCCTGTCCGCCGCGCGGATCGTGAACCTGAATCCCGACACGGATGGCGACGGCATTCCGGATGCCTTGGAGGATGTCAACCGGAACGACCTTTATGAACCCCTCTATTTCGGGGAAACCTGCCACACGAATACCGACACGGACGGCGACGGACTGCCGGACGGCTTCGAGGACGGCAACCGGGATGGCCGCATCACGGGGGATCTGAACAACAATTACCGCCATGATGCGGGTGAGCAGTGGGGGGAAACCGATCCCCGCCAGGCCGACACGGATGGCGACGGCCTTCCCGACGGCTGGGAAGTTGCGCAAAACCTGAATCCCTGGGACGACGGCATCATCGGCCACACCAACCTGAACACCGGCGCCCCCATCGCTGCGCCGGATCACGGCGCGGCAGGCGATCCGGACAGCGATGGCGCTTCCAATCATGAGGAATGGATCGCCGGAACCGATCCCCGCAGCTCCGTTTCGGTTTTCACTTTCTCGGACATCGCGTTCCCGGCGGGCAGCGAAACCTGTGTCGTGGCCTGGCGCAGCATTTCCGGACGGGTGTATCAGATCTATACCAGCACCAATCTGGCCCGCGCCTTTGAACCCGTCGGCCTGTGCATCACGGCGGCGGAGAACGAAGTCACGACCTCGTACCCGCCTGTCGGGGGGCCCGTGCATGCCCGGTTCTACCAAATCGGCGTGACGGCGCCCTAGCCCCTCCGGTTCAGTCCGGACAATCTCTTCCTGCCTGCCTTCCGGACGAATCCCGGTTCCACCACCCCCCGCCCAAGGCATGGAACAACGCCGCCGTGTCGGCATGGCGCGCGGCCTGGGCCGCAATGCGCTCGCCTTCCGCCTGCAAATGGCGGACTTCATCCTCCAGCAGGACCGCCCGGCTAAGCCCCCCCTGCGCCTCCTGCCGCGCGGCGATCTCCACGGCCGTCCGGGCATGGTTGGCCGCCGCCGTGCGGGCCGCCAGGATGCGCGCATCCGCTTCCAGCGCCCCCAAGACATCGGCCGCTTCCTGCAGGCCGCGCAGCACGGTTTCGCGATAGGCCGCCGCCGCCTCGTCGTAGGCGGCCACCGCCGCGCGCTTGCGGGCCCGCAGCGCCCCGCCATGGAAAACGGGCTGCATCAGACCGGCGCCGATGCTCCACACGTTCGCCTTCTCCAGGATGTCCGTGAGGTCGGCCTGTTGCGCGCCCAGGCTGGCGGTGAGCGTGATCTGGGGATAGAGATTGGCCGTCGCCACCCCCACGTTCGCGCAGGCCTGGTGCCAGACCGCCTCCGCCGCGCGGATGTCCGGCCGCTGCCGCGCCACTTCCGAGGGCACGCTGGCCGGCAATTCCTCGGGCAACTGCAGGCGATCCAGGTCCAGCCCGCCGGCCCCCGCTTCGCCGGGCTCCCGGCCTTGATATACCGCCACCTGCAGGCGCATCCGCGCGGCCTGGTTCTCCAGCCCGGGCACCGCAGCCCGCGCCTGTTCCAGCATCTGTCCCGATCGCGCCAGTTCCGCCGCGGAAATGCCCCCGGCCGCGTGGCGCTTTTCCGCGATTTCCCGTTGCGCACTCCGCACCGCGACGAGCTCCTTCGCCAACGCAACCTGCCGCTCCGCCTCGGCCTGGCGGATGCTCGCCAGCACCACGTTCGCGGCCAGGGTCTGGCGCACCGCCTCCACCTCGAATTCCCGCCGGTCCACCTGCGCCTTCAGCGCCTCCAGCGCCCGCCGGTTCTTCCCGAACAGATCCAGCGCATAGGACACGGATACCGACGCGTTGTAGAGCGAGAACGGATCCGGAACCGGCACGTCCGTGATGCCCATCGCGGCGGGATTCACCTTCTGCCGCCCGGCCGACAACCCCGCGTCCACGGCCGGATAGCGGACCGCGCCCGCCTGCGCGTTGAACTCCTCCTGCGCCTGCCGCAACCGCGCCTGCGCCTGCGCCAGCGTGGGACTGTTCGTGAGCGCCGTCCGCACCGCGGTGTCCAGTTCCTCGCTCCGGAACAGCTCCCACCACCGCGCGGGCAGATCCATCTCCGCCTCGAACCGCTGCGCCGCGCCGCCGGGGCCGCGCGCCTCCGCCGTCCGGCCCGCGGCAGCCCCCGCGCCATGGGATTCCGAACGCGGCGCTTCGGGCGCCTTGAAATCCGGCCCCGTCACGCATCCGGCGAGCCAACCCGCCGCGCCGCACACCATCGCTCCCAGCCACCGTTTTTTCATCGCGCCCTCTCAGTCCAGCGTCTTGCGATAGAACTTCGTCGCGATCGCCATGACCACCACCGTGAACACCATCATCGGCCAGATGTTCGGCCACAGGTCGCCCCACTCCCCGCCTTTCAGGAAGATGGCCCGCACCAACCGCAGGAAATAAGTCAACGGCAGCACGTTGCCGATCGCCTGCGCCCAGCCCGGCATGCCCTGGAACGGGAACATGAACCCCGACAGCAGCAGGTTCGGCATGAAGTAGAACACCGTCATCTGCATCGCCTGCAGCTGGTTCTTCGCCAGCGACGACAACATGATGCCCACCGTCAGGTTCGCCGCCACGAACAGCAGCGCCGCCAGGTACAGCGACAGCAGGCTGCCCACGAACGGCACCCGGAACACGAACACCGCCACCAGCAGGATCAGCGTGACCTGCAGCAGCCCGATGGCGACGTAGGGCACGATCTTCCCGGCCATGACCTCGAACGGCCGCACCGGCATCGCCAGCAGGTTCTCCATCGTGCCCCGCTCGCGCTCGCGCGTCATCGCCAGCCCCGTCATCAGCACCATCATCAAGGTCAGGATCACGCCCATCAGGCCCGGCACGATGTTGTACCGGCTGTTGGCTTCCGGATTGTAGAGCCGGTGCACGCGCACCTCGAACGGCAACTCGCCCGGCGCCAGATGGCCCAGCGCCCCGCCGGCGTGCGGGCGCAGCGCGGAACGGGCGAGCTGCTCGACCGCGCCCAGCGCCGTCCCCGTGGCCATCGGATCGGTGGCGTCCGCCTCCAGCAACAGCGCCGGCCGCTCGCCCCGCAACAGCCGCTTCGTGAAGCCGGCGGGCACGTTCAGCACGAACGTCGCGGTGCCGCGCGCCAGCGCCGCCCGGCCCGCTTCTTCGTCCGGCGCTTCGCCTACGATCCGGAAGTAGTCCGACTGCTCCAGCGCGGCGACGAACGCCCGCGTGAATTCGCTGCGGTCCGCCGCCCGCACCAACGTGGGCATGTGCTTCGGATCCGTGTTGATGGCGTAGCCGAACAGCGCGAGCTGGACAAGCGGAATGCCCACCACCATGCCGAAGGTGATCCGGTCGCGCTTGAGCTGCAGGAACTCTTTCAGCACCATCGCCCACCAGCGGGCGAACGAGAACGTCCCGGGAGCGTTCATGGCCGGACTCCCGTGCGGTCGACGGCGCGGTTCATCAGGTGGATGAAGGCGTCTTCCAGCCCCGTTTCCGCCCGCTCCAGGCGGCAGGCCGTGCCGGCCGTCGCCGCGCGCAGCGTCCGCTCCAGCGCCGCGGCGTCCGCGCCGCTCGCGTGCAGCGTCGCCCCGAACAAAACCGTCTGGTCCACGCCGGGCCGGTTCTTCAGCGCTTCCGCCAGCGCCCCCAGGCCTTCGCCGTGGATCGCCCAGGTGGCCAATCCCTGCGCATCCGTGACCGCGCGCGCCGTCCCTTGCGCCAGCAGCTCGCCGTACGCGATGTAGGCCAGCTTGTGGCACCGCTCCGCTTCGTCCATGTAGTGCGTGCTCACCAGCACCGAAATGCCCCGCGCCGCCAACCGGTGCAGCTCTTCCCAGAAATCCCGGCGCGCGGACGGATCCACCCCCGCCGTCGGCTCGTCCAGCAGCAGCAGCTTCGGCTCGTGCAGCATGCAGGCCGCCAGCGCCAGCCGCTGCTTCCAGCCGCCGGACAACGAGCCCGTCAGCTGCTCCGCGCGCGCCTCCAGCCCCAGCTCCGCCAGCGCGCCCGCGACGATCCGCTTCCGGTGCTTCATGCCGTACATCCGCGCCGTAAAATCCAGGTTTTCGCGGATCGTCAGGTCGTCCCAAAACGAGAATTTCTGCGTCATGTAGCCCACTTGGCGCTTGATCCAGGCGCTCTCGCGCAGGATGTCGTGCCCCAGGCATGTCCCCCGGCCCGAATCCGGCGTCAACAGCCCGCACACCATGCGGATCGTCGTGGTCTTGCCGCTGCCGTTGGGCCCGAGAAACCCGAAGATCTCGCCCGGGCGCACCTGCAGCGAGACGTTCCGGACGACGTGCTTGTCGCCGAAATGCTTGTTCAGGTCCCGGACGTCGATGGCGTATTCGCCGTTCATGGGCGCCTCAGCGCAAGACCACCTCGAGGGGCTGGCCCGGATGCAGGTTCGCGCCGTCCAGCGGCCGGGCTTCGACCATGAAGACGAGCTTGGAGCGCGTTTCGTTGCTGTAGATGATCGGCGGCGTGAACTCCGCTTCGGGCGAAATATAGGCGATTTTTGCGGGAAGTTCGTCCGCGCACCCGTCGCAGCGGACGGCCAGCGCCTGCCCCACGGCCAGCGCGCCCAGCGCGGTTTCCGGCACGAAGAAGCGGATCTTCACGTTGCCCGGCGGCAGCAGCCTCACGACCGGCCGGCCCGCCGCGACCCACTCGCCCGGCTGGTAGAGCACGTCGAAGACCTGTCCCGCCACCGGTGCGGCGACCGTCTTCTGCCCCAACCGCCAAGCGGCCTGGTCCACGGCCGCCTGCGCCGCCGCCGCTTGGGCCTCCTGCGCGGCGATCTGGTCGGCGCGCGCGGGCAGTTGCGCCACGTCGAGCTGCCGTTCCAGTTCGCGCACCCGCGCCGCCGCGGCGTCGGCCGCGGCCTGCGAGCGGTCCAATTGCGCCTGCGCGATGCCGCCGCTCGCGAATTGCGCCGCGTCGCGCGCGCGCTCGGCGCCCGCGCGCGTCGCCTCGGCCCGCGCCTGCTCCAGCTGGGCGCGGACGACGTCCAGTTCCGGCGGCCGCTTGCCTTGCCGGAGATCCTGCAACTGCGCCTGGGCGGCGGCGAGTTGTTCCTGCGCCTGCCGCAGGGCGGCGGCCTCGCGGGCCGCTTCCAGCGCGAAAAGCGGAGCGCCCGCGGCGATCGCGTCGCCCTTGGCCGCGCCGAGCGATTCCAGTTGGCCCGGCTCTGCCGTCGCCACGTCGACGTAATCCGCCTCGGCGTAGCCCTGGAAAACGTCGCGCGCCTCGCGGCCGCAGCCCGCGGCCAGCAGCGCCGCCGCGGCAAGACCCGGCATCCAGCTTGTCCAAATCGTTTTCATGCTTTTCTCCCCTGCGTTTTCGCCGGCGCGGCGGCCAGGCCGTGCTGGAGCAGCGCGACCACGTGCCGGCCCAGCTCCTGCTTGCTCACCCGGCCGATGAGCGGAATCCGGTCCCAGTCCTTCGCCATCGACAGCGGCAGCATCGTCAGCGCCATGATCGACATGAACGTCAGCTGCGGGTTGATTTCCGGATTCACGAGTCCCGCCTTCTGCGCCGCCGCAAGCCCAGCCTTGAAGCGCTCCGGCTTGCCGATGTCCACGCGCTGGATCAATTTCTCCCGGAGCGCGCCGCCCTGGCTGATGACCTCGCGCACCCACAGCGGCGGCAGCCACGGCCAGGCGTCCGACGCTTTCACGATGCGCCACACCAATTGCTCCACCAGCGCCAGCGGATCAGGTTCGCCGCGCTCAAGTTCGCCCGCGACGGACGCGATGAATTCGCCGACGAGCTTTTCCGCCACGACGGCGTCGAGCAGCTGGTCCTTCGTCTTGAAATAATAGTGGACCATGGCGGAGGTGACGCCCGCGCACTTCGCGATTTCCGCCACGGTGGTGCCGGCCACGCCCTGCTCCGCGAACAGCCGGACGGCCGCGTCCAGCAGCTTGGCCCGCACGTCCGGACCGTCTTTGCCGGGTTTTGTCTTCATGGCGCGCAATCTAACTAACTAGTTAGTTAATTGCAAGCGCAACGTTGCGCGCGGCCGTTTCCCGTTGCGGGAACGGGCGCGGCCGGGGCTTGCATCCGTCCCGCGCCGCCCGTATCTTCCCCCGCATGTCGTTGCTTGGGCCATTTCTGCTCATCGTCGTCGCGCGCATCGCCGACGTCAGCATGGGCACGCTGCGCGTCGCGTTCATCGCCCGCGGGCGCAAGTATTTCGCGGCCGCCTGCGGGTTCGTGGAAGTGCTCATCTGGATCAGCGTGGTGTCGCGCGTGCTGTCCGGCGACCGGCAGTTCTTCACCTACGTCGCCTACGCCACCGGCTTCGCCTGCGGCACGCTCGTCGGCATGTTCATCGAGGAACGCCTCGCCGTCGGCTGGTCGCTCGTGCGCGTCATCACGACCAAGCCCGTCGCCGATTTCATGCAGAAAGTCTCCGCCGCGGGGTTCGGCGTGACCCGGCAGGACGCCGACGGCGCGCGCGGCCCGGTCCATGTGCTCGTCACCCTCATGCCGCGCAAGCGGCTCGTGGAATTCCAGCCACTGCTGGGCGAATTCGATCCAACCGCCTTCTACACCATCGAGGACGTCCGCCATGCGCGCGACATCCCCCCCGCCTACGCCACCGCCGCCACCGGCGCCGGCAAGGCGCGGATGCCGGTCTGAGAAATGGGTTCAGGGTTCACGGTTCAAGGTTCACGGTTCAAGGATCCCCATTCTGAATCCTGAATTCTGACTCCTGAATACTCGGCTGTTCGTCACTCCCCGCGCCGGGTCCACATGTTCAGGTGGCGGAATTCCGGGAACTTCATGTAGTCCAACAGTCCCGCCAGCGACCGATTTTCGACGGCGATCCCCGCTTCCTCCAGCGCGGCGGCCGGATTCAGCCCGCCCAGGACCACCACCCCCGTCCGCCCCTCGCCCACCGGAATGCCGTAGAGCGGCTGGTCGGGTACGCCAACCGCGAGAATGCCGTCGAGCCCCAGCAGGCGCAGCTGGTCGCGGATCTTCAATACGGCCGGCAGCGCCACGGACGGAAACTCGCGAAAACTCGCGCCGACGAGGCCGTTGCCCGTCTGCTCGCATTTGCGCACGCTGGTCATTTTCGCCCGAATGAACAATTCCAGCGGGTCCTGCGTCGTGCCGCCGTACGCCAGCAGTTCCGTGAACCGCGCCGGCAGCCGGTTGCGGAATTCCAGCAGCCCGCCGTAGCGCGACGTGATCGGAATGCCTTCCTTGAGGAAAATGCCGTTGAGCGACACGCTGCAGACCGTCACGAGCGCGATCCTGCCGCGCGGGACGACCGCCGCGCGCGCCGCGTCGTAGGTCGCTCCCGCCCGCAGCACCAGCAGGCGCGAGCCCATGCCCAGGCGCGCCGCGAACACCGGCCGCACGACGTCCAGCGCCGAGGCTTCGTCCCGTGCCGGCAGGAGCGTCGTGTTCACTACCAGCGTGCCCATGCCCGCGCGCAGGCTGAACCCCATGCGGTAGTTCAATTCATCGATCTGCCCCGCGATGAATCCCACCCGCTCGATGGCGGGCCCCTGCTCCATCTCCGCGCGTCCCTTGGCCGTCAGCGACCGCCCCGCGCGCCGGCTGGTCAGTTCCGTCAGTCCTTCCGCGTCGAGCTGCAGCAGATAGAGCCGGATGCTGCGCTCGCTCAGATCCACGCCCCAGCCGCGCAACAGTTCCGCGATCTGCGACGAGCCGGCCGGCCGGCCGATCCGGTGCAGGATTTTCAAGATCCGTTGTTTGATTTCCGCGGCGGTCAGTTTCATAGGAAAGGCTGGGATTAGGGTTCAGGGTTCAGGGAAAACGGAGGCTGACATCCCGAGCTTGGCCTGCCCGCCGTAGCCTTGCGCGAAGGCGGGTCGAGGGATCTGGGTCTCGTGCCGCCGGCAGGCCGCAGAGACTAGGCCGAGATGTTTCGACTGCGGCGCTCCGCGCCTTCGCTCAACATGACCGAGATGGTTCAACCTGTTTTCCTGCTGTTTCCTGTTTTCATGCTCAGCGGCTATTTTTCTCTGCCGTCCGGATGCCGTTAATCAGTCCTATTTGACTCATTGATATGGCAATATTGCCGTATTATTTAAATTCAATCCACATTTATGTTCATATTTCTTCTGCATAGCCTCATTTTTGCGGCAAGAAATTACCGGGTAAAAGGCTTTGCCTCCCCTGCCCGACCGAACCCCAAGGAGCCCCCGATGAGCTACGTCCAAGAAGTCCTGACCCAGTTGCAGGCCCGCAATCCCGGCGAGCCGGAATTCCTCCAGGCCGCCCGCGAAGTCCTCGAGACCCTCGAGCCCGTCGTCGCCCGCCACAAGAAGTACGAGGCCGGCCGGATCCTCGAGCGCCTCGTCGAACCCGAACGCCAGATCATCTTCCGCGTGCCGTGGTTCGACGACGCCGGCAACGTCCGCGTCAACCGCGGCTTCCGCATCGAGTTCAACAGCGCCATCGGCCCCTACAAGGGCGGCCTGCGCTTCCATCCCTCCGTCAACATCAGCATTCTGAAGTTCCTCGGTTTCGAGCAGATCTTCAAGAACTCCCTGACCACCCTGCCCATGGGCGGCGGCAAGGGCGGCTCCGACTTCGATCCCAAGGGCAAGAGCGACAACGAAGTCATGCGCTTCTGCCAGTCGTTCATGACGGAACTGTGCAAGTACATCGGCCCGCACACCGACGTGCCCGCGGGCGACATCGGCGTCGGCGGCCGCGAAATCGGGTTCATGTTCGGCCAGTACAAGCGCATCCGCAACGAGTTCACCGGCGTGCTGACCGGCAAGGGCCTCAAGTGGGGCGGCTCGCTGATCCGGCCCGAAGCCACCGGCTACGGCTGCGTGTTCTTCGCCGAAGAAATGCTCAAGACCCGCAGCGAAACGTTCATGGGCAAGACCTGCACGGTGTCCGGCTCCGGCAACGTCGCGCAGTACACCGTCGAGAAGCTCAACCAGCTCGGCGCGAAGGTCGTCTCGCTCTCCGACTCCGCCGGCAGCATCTACGACAAGGACGGCATCAACGCCGAGAAGCTCGCGTTCGTGATGGAGCTCAAGAACGTCAAGCGCGGCCGCATTTCGGATTACGCCAAGAAGTTCGGCGCCCAGTACCTCGAAGGCCAGAATCCCTGGTCGATCCCCTGCGATTGCGCCTTCCCGAGCGCCACGCAGAACGAAATCAACGGCGCCGACGCCGCCGCGCTCGTCAAGAACGGCTGCAAGCTCGTCTCCGAAGGCGCGAACATGCCCTCCACCCCCGAGGCGGTCGACGTGTTCATCAACAACAAGGTGCTCTACGGTCCCGGCAAGGCCGCCAACGCCGGCGGCGTGGCCACCTCCGGCCTCGAAATGGCCCAGAACGCCATGCACTTGAACTGGACGCGCGCGGAAGTCGAATCCCGCCTGCACCAGATCATGGTCGCCATCCACCACAGCGCCTTCGAAACCGCCAAGGAATACGGCAAGCCCGGCAACTACGTCGTCGGCGCCAACATCGCCGGCTTCGTCAAGGTCGCCGACTCCATGCTCGATCAGGGGCTGGTGTAAGGCAGGAGAGAGGGTTCAGAGTTCAGGGTTCAGGAAAACCTGAATCCGGAATCCGAAAGCCTCCGCCCCGGCCGCCCCTGCGGCCGGGGCTTTTTGCCCCCAATGCGGTTCGTCACCAATTCAGCTCCGTCGCCACATTTCCCCCGATCCCCATTTGGCTGGAGATTACATCGAAATCATCGTCGTCTGCCGCGGAAAATCGACCGTGACTTTGAACCGGCAAAGACAATCGCACACGCCCAGCAACGGAGAAATCTCCTGATCGATGCAATTGACCAGCACATGATCGAAGGATACCAGCACGTCCTGCTGATTGGGCATGAGAATCTCGAAGTTGAAGGTATGCTTGTACACGGTGCCGGGACCAGAAACGCCAACGACATCAGTCGAATACACCCTGCCGCCTGGAAGTTGTGCTCCAACATCGCGGCCAGATCGGCCGGAAAAACGCAGGCCTCTGCCCCCGTATCGACCAATGCGATCGTCGTGAGGGCCTTGCCTGAATGAGGATTCGTGATTCTTACGGGCAAATAGGGCGCCGGTTCGTGAATGACGCAGCCCTTTGCATCCCGATATTCGACGAAGGGATAGGTTTGCGAAATCATCCCTTTAGAAGAGGCAAATGGCGTTCTTCTTGGGGATGAAATAGACAACCGGCTCTGCCGACGAATCCACTTTCCTCGCCTTGGCCAAAACCGCAGACAACTTCCGCCCCCAGGCCAAATTGCGCCCACGCTTGCCAGTAGAAAGCGCGACCACCCGCGTCCGGGAAGAAGGAACTTTTACGGTAACAGGAGCCATTTGAAAGCCTCGCTCGATTATTTCGCAACTCGGCGGAAAAAGAGTCGCAATACAACCTTGCGTTGGAGTGTGCTACACCGCGGTTTGCGCCGCAAGTACAATCGCCGTGGGGAAATTCGCCGTGGGGAAATTCCACGCCCCGGCCGGCATCCCCGGCCGGGGCTTTTTGCTGAAATCAAGAAACCAGCTTGAAGGCTGGACTGCGAACCGGCTCCGTACGTAGTCCACGCTTCATCGTACGGCGGTTCTTTTCGCTGCGCACTCCAAACACTTCATTTTCGCGTCTTTCGCGCGTTTCGTAGTGGCCAACCGATCGGTTTGATTTTTAGGCTGGCGAAACGCTCCACGTTCTGCCATATGCTTTTTTGTCTACTAGCGCGGATCGCGCCCGGCGGACGAAAGGATTTATCGACATGGATCACCGGACAACCCAGCTTGCGCGCCTGTTCCTGGCGGGGCTTCTGGCCCTCGGGCTCTCCGCCTGCGGCAAGAAAACCGCCGGCGGCGGCGATGCGCCCGCGCTGATCGCCGACGGCTGGACCGCCTATCGCCTGAGCGAATTCCAGAACGCCGTGCTCGCCTTCGAAACCGCCCGCGCCAGCGCCGAAAAGGGCTCCGACGACTGGGCCATGGCCACCTACGGCCTCGCCACCACGTGGGATCTGCGCCGCCCCGGCGAAGATCCCAAGCTGGCCACCCAGCTCTATCAGGAAATCCTCGCCGCCGCGCCCGACAGCCCGATGATTCCCTGGACCGAGCTCGCGCTCGCCCGCCAAATGCATCTGGTGCCCGTCGGCCAGGAACCCGATTACGCCGCCGTCAACCAGGCCTACCAGCACATCCTCGACCAATTCCCCGGCCACCTCGCCGCCAAAGAAGCGTTCCTCTATCTCCAGAGCATCCAGCTCGCGAAGCTCGAACCGAAATCCACGCGCGCCGCGGTCGCCAAGCTCGAAGACTTCGTCGCCCGCGAAAAGAAGGAATTCCTGAGCCCCGCCTGGTCGCTGCTGGCCGTGGGCTACCAGACGCTTGGCGATCAGGAAAAGCGGTTGCTGGCCGAAAAGAATTCCTTCGAAGCCACCGAGGTCGATCCCTCCGATCCTTTCATCGAATTCGCGTGGGCCTACTGGAACCTGGGCACCATCGCCGAATTCGAGGTCGGCGACTTCGCCCTCGCCCGCACCTACTACAACCTGCTGCTGGAAAAATATCCCAAGGACATCCGCGTCTACGGCTGCAAGCAAGCCCTGGCGCGCATGGACGCGCTCGAAGCGAAGATCCGCGCCGAGGAGGGCATCTAGCCATGCCGAACTTCCTCAAATCCGCATTCGCCTTCGTCCGCACCTACTTCGCTTTGCTCGTCGTCTTCGCGGTCTTCCTCTGGTCCGCGTGGGTCATCGCCACGTACCGCGCGCAGCAGACGCCGCCCGGGTCGATCGTCATCCGCCTCGGCCACTGGCAGCTCGAAGCCAGCGTGCGCGAAGGCATCGACGAGATGGCCCGCGAGTACCAGAAGACGCATCCCAACGTCGTCATCGTCCAGGACGCGATTCCCGAAGGCACCTACGGCCAATGGGTCAGCACGCAGCTCATGGGCGGCACCGCGCCGGACATCATGCAGGTCGGCGCGATGCTCCCCGACAACATCTGGCTCTCCTACTACAACCGCTATTTCCAGCCGCTCTCCCGCCACGTCAACACGCCCAACCCGCACAACGCCGGAACCGACATCGCCGATTTGCCCCTGCGCCAGACGTTCAAGGACGGCATGAAGACCGCCTACGTCACGGAAATGCAGGAATACATGTCCGTGCCGCTGTCGCAGTTCGGCGTGCGCATCTTCTACAACAAGGACCTCCTCCGGCAGATCACCGGCAGCGACGTCGCGCCGCTCGACTACCGGAAGTTCCTAGCCGTCTGCGAGCAGATCCGCAACACCGTCAACCCCGCCAGCGGCGCCGCTTACATCCCCATCGCCGGCTCCGCCTACCACTTCGGCCACTGGGACAGCATGATGTTCTCCCCCGTCACCTACGGCGCCTTCCGCCGCGCCGACTTCAACCGCGACGGGTTCGTCGGCAACGACGAAACCTTCGTCGCCTTCAAGACCGGCCTGCTGGACTTCACCTATCCGTCCTACGCCCGCTGGCTCCAGATGCTCCGCGAAGTCACCGATTATTTCCAGGTCGGCTACACCGGCCTTGGCCGCGACGAAGCCGTCTTCCTCTTCGCCCAGCAGCGTGCCGTCTTCATGACCACCGGCACGTGGGACGCCCGTTCGCTCCAGGAACAGGCCAAGGGCCAGTTCGAAGTCGGCATCATGGACTTCCCCATCCCGTCGCGCGACGATCCCGTCTACGGCGAAGTCGTCGAAGGCCGCATCTACGAATCGCCCGGAGGCGGCTTCCAGTTCGGCGTCTCGCGCAACTCGAAAAACGTCGACGTCGCCGTCGATTTCCTGATGTTCCTCGCCTCGCAGAAGGGCAACGAAAAGCTCAACGGCATCATCGGCTGGATCCCGGCCATCGTCGGCACCGAACTCGATCCGCTCTTGCAGGCGTTCGAGCCGCACCTCGAAGGCATCTACGGCAACGCCAACTTCACCCTCGGCGGCAATACCGCCGTCACCTGGGCCCAGCGCTACTCGCTCTACCAGGTCAACCAGATTTCCTTCGAGGACTTCGCCAAGACCTACACCGAGTTCTACCTGAAGAACGGCCTCGAGGATTTCCTGGAACAGCAGCGCGACTGGCGCCGCGGCATGCAGCGCAACGAGCAGTACCTCGCCGGCATCCGCGGCCGCGCCATCCTGGCCGACCAGGCCGCCGGCGCCGCCGCCGACGCCGACGCGCAGTCCGCCGCCGAACTCGACGCCGAGTCCGCCTGGGTCCGCTACCGCGCGATCACCGCCTCCCGCCAGATCTGGGGCGAACTCAACCACGCCCGCCAAATGGACCTCGTGAAGCGCGACAAACTGCCCGAGGGCTTCGTCGGCCCCTACGAATACTCCACCAACGTCCTCGCCAAGATCCGCGCCCGCCTGCGCGACGAGGGTTCGAAATGATCGCGGCCGTTCAAGGTAGGGACGGCTCGCCGAGCCGTCCGGGCTGTTTGGACGCGAGCCGAGCTCAATATTCAATATTCAATATTCAATCTCCAATCATCAAGTCCGACCCCTCCGAAAGTTTTTACGTTCTACGTAAAACCGGCACCAAAGTTTTTACGTTCTACGTAAAAATCGCCCAAAGTTTTTACGTTCTACGTAAAAACCGCTCCCCGTTTTTACGTTCCGCGGAAATTCCCTCCCAGCCCGTTCAACGCGACCTTCCCGGCTGTTCCATTGATCATTGGATATTGAATATTGGATATTGGATATTGAATCTCCGGCCTTCCCTCCCGGCACGAGGTCGTGCCGGCTCC
>CAZECJ010000030.1:0-27589 GCA_964510645.1 uncultured Verrucomicrobiota bacterium
CGCGACACGCAGCGCATTCCGCCCGGCGGCACGCCGGGCTATGCGGTGCTGACGCTGCGCGGCGGTGTGACCGTGCGGGAGGATTTGGCGCTGACGTTGGCACTGGAGAACGTGGCGGACGAGGATTACCGCATCCACGGGTCCGGCGTCAACGAACCCGGCCGCAATCTCGTCCTCCAGGCCGACTGGACCTTCTGATTCAGGCCGAAGCGACGTCCAGGGGCGGGATGAGCAGGACGGGGCGCGTGGATTGGCGCAGCACTTCCTTGCTGACGCTGCCGACGAACAGTTCGCGCACGGCGCCGCGGGCGCGGGTGCCCATGAGGACGACGTCCGCGGACAGCCGGTCCGCTTCCCGCAGGATTGTTTCGGCGGTGGCGCCTTGCAGGAGGAGCGCGGTGGCGTCGAGGCCCTCCTTGCGCAGTTCCACGGAGAGCGCCTCGAGCCGCTGGTGCGCGCGGGTGAACTTGTGGGCCACGGCCAGCCGGACGCTCTCGGGCCCCGCTCCGTAGCCGATGAAGTCGGGATCGGGGTCTGCCACGTGGATGAGAATCAGTTCGGCGGAGAGGCGGCGGGCCCAGATGCGGGCTTCGCGCAGCACGTCGGGCGTCGTGCGGGCGAGATCCAATGCGGCAAGCACTTTCATGGCGCGGCTCCTGTCATCTACCGAAATCCTACGGCGGAAGCTCGCCGGAAGCAAGGGTGCGCCCGAGGGCTTGGAGCGCGGCGCGGACCGGGGACGAGAGGCGCTCGCCGGGGCGGACGCCGGCGGGCTGGATGCCGAGGACGACGACGCGTCCGGCGCAATCGGACAGATACTGGGCGAGCTGGCCGATGGAGCCCGCATGGGTGCCGAAATCGCCGCTTTGGATGGCGGCGGGATCGAGCCGGCGGAGGGTCCCCGGGGGCAGGCCCATGTCGGCGGCGTCGAGCAGGACGAGGAGTTCGGGATGCAGGCGGCGGACGAGGCCGGCGAAGTTTTCCGGGGCGGTGGACGCATTGACGCAGAGCCACTCCGGATGGCGGAAGGCGCGGGCGAAAACGGGGCCGAGCGCGTCGTCGCCGTGGCGGGGGTTGCCGATGCCGAGGAGGAGATCCATAGGGAAGGATTCAGAATTCAGGAGTCGGAATTCAGAATGGCAGCCGCAGGACAGAAAAAAAGGCCGCCGCGGGAGCGGCGGCCGGTGCGTCCAGCGGACGGGACTAGTCGACCTTGATGGCCGAGACGGGGCAGCTGCCGGCGGCTTCCGTGGCGGAAGCTTCGGCGGCGGCGGGGACCTGGTCGGCCTTGGCGTGCGCGAGGCCGTCGTCGCCCATGGCGAAGACGTCCGGGGCGATGTCGCAGCAGAGGGTGCAGCCCGTGCAGGTTCCGGCGTCAACAATAGCTTTCATCATGTTCGTTCCTTTCGGGGTTTCGTTTTTTTTATAGGGTTACCAGTTTTCGCCGAGGAGCTCGAAGTAGGACTGGGGATGCAGGCAGGCGGGGCAGAGCTTCGGGGCTTCCTTGGCCTCGTGCAGGTAGCCGCAATTGAGGCAGCGCCAGACGACGACGCCGTCGCGCTTGAAGACCTTGCCGTCGGAGAGATTCTTCCAGAGGTCGTTGTAGCGCTTCTCGTGCTGCTTCTCGGCGTTGCAAACCTTGTCCCAGAGGACGGCGATCTGTTCGAAGCCTTCCTCGCGGGCGATGCGGGCGAATTCGGGATAGAGCAGGGTCCATTCCTCGTGCTCGCCTCCGGCGGCGGCCTTGAGGTTGTCGAGGGTGGAGCCAATGACGCCGGCGGGATAGGCCGCGGCGATCTCGACCATGCCGCCTTCGAGGAAGCTGAAGAAACGCTTGGCGTGCTCTTTTTCCTGGTCCGCGGTTTCATCGAAGATCATGGAAATCTGGACGAGGCCTTCCTTCTTGGCGGCGGAAGCGAAGTAGTTGTAGCGGTTGCGGGCCTGCGATTCGCCGGCGAACGAGGCCAGCAGGTTCTTTTCGGTGCGGGTGCCTTTGATGCTCTTCATGTGGGTTCCTATCGGAGGGGGTGGGGGGGACGGCTTTATCCCGATGTTGTCCAGCCTTATACCGTATCTACCGGGAGGGGGGGCGGTGTCAAGGGCGGAAGCGCGCCTTCCTTGAAGACGCCCATGGCGCGGAACTTGTCGTAGCGCTGGTCCAGCAGCTGCTTCGGGGTCATTTTCTTGAGCTGGACGAGGTTTTTCACGAGCGCGTCGCGGACGCGGTCGGCGGCGCCGGCGGGATCGGAATGGGCCCCGCCGAGGGGTTCGGGCACGATTTCATCGGCGATGCCGAGCTCGATGAGGTCCGGGGCCGTAAGCTTGAGGGCGGCGGCGGCGGTATCGGCGTGCGAACGGTTTTTCCAGAGGATGGCCGCGCAACCTTCGGGGGAGATGACGGAATAGTAGGAGTGTTCGAGAATGAGGATGCGGTTGGCCACGCCGATGCCCAGCGCGCCGCCGGAGCCGCCTTCGCCAATGACGATGGCGATGATCGGGACGGGCAGGCGGAACATCTCGCGCAGGTTGACCGCGATGGCTTCGGCGACGTGGCGCTGTTCGCCCTCGATGCCGGGGAAGGCGCCGGGGGTGTCGATGAACGTGACGATGGGGACGTTGAATTTGGCGGCGAGGCGCATCAGGCGCAGGGCCTTGCGGTAGCCTTCCGGATAGGGGCAGCCGAAGTTGCAGGCCAGGTTGCTCTTGGTGTCGCGCCCCTTTTGCGTGCCGACGACCATGACCGCGTGGTTGCCGATCCAGCCCAGGCCGCCGACGATGGACTGGTCGTCGGACAGCAGCCGGTCGCCGTGGAGCTCGGAGAAATCCCGGACGAACGCCGCAACGTAATCGCGGGTGTAGGGCCGGCGCGGATGGCGCGCGACCATGACCTTTTGCCACGGGGTCAGGTTGGCGTAGAGGTTCCGGCGCGCGTCGGCCAGTTCTGCTTCGAGGCGGGCGACGTCTTGCGGGGCGTCGATGCTTTTTTCCCGGGAGAATTGGCGCAGTTCCTCGATCTTGTTCTGCAGGTCGAGGAGCGGTTTTTCAAATGGGAGGGTATAGGCGGCCACGGGTGGAACCTTCTTATTCGGTGATGGTGACGAGCGTGCCCTTGGGCAGGATGGTGTAGAGCTCTTCGATGTCGGGATTGAGCAGGCGGACGCAGCCGGCGCTGGATTGCTTGCCGATGGATTCGGGCTCCCAGGTGCCGTGGAGGCCGTAGCCGGGCAGGTCGAGCGCGAGCCAATGGGTGCCCAGCAGGTTTTCGGGATCGCCGTAGGGGATGGCCTTGCCGCCAGGCTTGTGCCAGGCCGGCTGGGCGATCTTGTCGACGATCTTGAAGGTGCCGACGGGCGTCTTGGCGTTCTCGCCGGTGCTGACGCGGTAGCGCTTGAAAAACCGGCCGTCGAGGGTGACGACGAGGTCGTTCCGGCTCTTGCTGACCGCGAGGGCGAAGACGTGGGTGTTGCCGTCGATCAGGCGGAGAGTTTCGCCGACGCGGATGTTGGCGCCCTGGACGTTGTTGGCCTTGGCGATGAGCGCGACGGGCGTGTTGTAGGTGGCGGCGAGCTTGCCGAGATAGTCGCCGGATTGGACGACGTGCTCGACCTTTTCGGGCATGGGCCGCTGCGAGGCCAGCAGGGGCATGGCCAGTTCGCCCAGGAACGTCTCGATTTCGGCGTTGCCGGGGCTCGCGGCGAGGGCCTCGAGCGCGGCTTGCCGCGCGGCTTGGCCGTCGCCGGCCTGGAGGCGCTCGCGCGCCTGGGCGAGCCGCTGCGCGGCATCGCCCGTCGCGGGCGCCGGCGGCGCTGCCGGTTCCGGCGGCGGGACGGGGGCCGGCGCGGACGCGGAAACCATCGGCACCGGCGCGGGCGCGGGCACCTCCGCGATCGGCACTGGCGGCGGCGCCGGCACGGCTTCGACGGGCACGGGCATCGGAACGTCCGGAATCTGCACCGGCGGGATTTCCTCCTGGATGGGCGCGACGGGAAATTCGACGGGCTCGGCCGTCTCGGTGCCGCGGGTCTGGGTCCAGCGGACCAGCGCAAACAGGGCGGCGAACACGAGCACGGCCACGGTGGCGATGAGCGCGGTCATGCAGCCGGCGCGGGATTTCTCGCGCTTCATCAGATAGATGTCGGGGGCGGAATTGGGTTGCATGGGAAAATCGCGCTCAGCTCAACTTGTCGAGGTCGCGCAGGACGAGGACCATGTCCGGATAGCGGTCCTCGGGATTCTTGGCGATGCACTTCATGACGAGGTTGGCCAAGGCGACGGGAACGTTGGGGTTGTATTGCCGGATGGGCTGCGGCGGCGTCCGGGGATCGATCTGCGCGGCGCGGACCTGGTCGATCTTTTCGCCCTCGTAGGGCTTGTGGAAGGTCAGCATCTCGTAGCAGCAGATGCCGAACGCATAGATGTCCGCGCGGTCGTCTGCGATGCGGTTGACGAGGGTTTCCGGCGGCACGTAGGCCGTGGTGCCCGACACGTTCGACAGCTTCTTGAAGAAACGCTTGCGGGGCAGGGCCAGATCGAAATCGATCAACACCAGCCGCCCGTCGGGCCGGATCAGGATGTTCTCCGGCTTGACGTCCAGATGCAGGTATCCGCGCGCGTGGACGTATTGGATCACGTTCGCGAGCTGCCGGATGAAGATCATGACGTTGTCCGTTAGCAGGGGCTCGCGGTAGAGCAGCAGGTCGCGCAGCGTGCGCGATTCGACGTATTCCAGCACCATGTAGGGCGTTTTGCCCTTGTCTTCGTAGCCCGCCTTGATGAACGGCACGATGTTCGGATGCGGCTTGGGGCTGTTCAGGCGCGCGATGACCTCGCCGCCATGGAAGAACCGCCGGCGGCTCTTGCGGTCCTTGGCCGTGACCGAGTCGAGCACGCGGATCACGAAGCGCGTCTGCTGGGCGTCGATCGCGACATACAGCTTCGTCATTCCGCCGCCCGTCATCGTGCGCGTAATGGAATAGCCTGCAAATTCTTGATTCATGGGGTTTTCTTTTACCCCAAACGGGGGGGGAACGCAATCCCTTGTTGGGACGGGTTGGGGTTGTGTTCTGCGTCCGGGGCTGGCATGATGCCAAGCCTATGTCACAGAAGCGAAAACACGAGATCGCCTGCCCGCTGTGCGGCAAGGAACAGTCGGTGGAGCTGTGGGATTCCATCAACGTGGACTCCGAACCGGAGCTGCGCGAGGCGCTCCTGCTCAACCGCATTAATCGCGTGGAATGCGTCGGCTGCCAGAAAAGCTTCCGCGTCGACAAGCCCCTGATCTACCGGGACCGGGAACAGGACATTTTCATCCACCTCGACCCGCTCGCGGCCGGCCGGACGCTGCCGGACGTGGAAAAATCCTTCCTGGCGGCGATGGCTGAGCTCAACCGCCTGCTGCCCAAGGATGTCCTGCCGCCTGAGGCGCACCTCGTCGTGGAGTGGAGCGAGCTGGTCGAGCGGATTTTCCTGCTCGAAGAAGGCCTCGATGCCCGGCTGGTGGAGCACGTCAAATACATGATGTTCCAGCAAAACGCCGACCGGCTGCCGGCGGAAAAGAAAAACCTGCTGTTCGACGCGCAGGATTCGACCGACGAGCAGCTCTGCTTCGTGGTGCAGGACGTCGCCACGAAGAAACTGGAGGCGGTCCTGAACTTCTCGCGCGCCGACTACGAGGCCCTCGTCAACGTCTTCGATTCCGGCGATCAGCTGGCGCTGCTGGAAGAACAATTCCCGGGGCCCTACCTGAGCGGGCGGTTGCGCTACCTGCAGGATCTCGCGGAGCCGTAGCGTGGTTCGCGAAACCCTCCAGCAACGGCAGGACCGGGCCCAGGCGATCCTGCGCCGCCTGAAAAAAACCTATCCCGACGCGAAATGCGAGCTGGACTGGTCCACGCCCCTGGAGCTGGCCGTCGCGACGATCCTCTCGGCGCAGTGCACCGACAAGCGCGTGAACCTCGTCACGCCCGCGCTGTTCCGGAAGTACCGCGCGGCGCAAGATTGGGCGGCGACGCCGCAAGAGACGCTGGAAAAGGAATTCCACTCCACGGGCTTCTTCCGCAACAAGGCCAAGAACGTCCGCGCGCTGATGGCGCGGATCGATGCGGAATTCGGCGGCGAGCTGCCGGGCGATTTCGACGTGCTGGTTTCGCTGCCGGGCATTGGGCGCAAGACCGCGAATCTCCTGGTCGCGACGGTGTTCGGCCGGCCCGGCCTCGTCGTGGATACGCATTTCATCCGGCTCTCGAACCGGCTCGGGTTCGTGAAAAACGAGACGGATGCGACGAAAATCGAACGCGCGCTGCAAACGATCGTGCCGGAAAAGGACTGGACGGCCTGGTCGCATTCGATGGTGTGGCACGGCCGCCGGCGCTGTTTCGCGCGCAAGCCCGATTGCGCGAATTGCCCGCTGGCGGACCTGTGTCCCGCGGCGGGGAAAGCCGGGGCGAAGTAGCCGCATGGAAAACCGCAACGTCATCCGGTTCGCCTTCTTCGTGGGCGGGTTCACCATGCTCAGCCGCGTGCTGGGCATGGTGCGCGACGTGCTGACGGCGGGTTTTTTCGGCACCTCGCTGGCGATGTCGGCGTTCGTCGTGGCGTTCCGCATCCCGAACCTGTTCCGCGCGCTGTTCGGCGAGGGCGCGCTCTCGTCGGCCTTCATCCCCGTGTTCATGGATTCGCGCCGGACCGAGGGCGAAGCCGCGGCCTGGCAGCTGGCCCGCCGGGTCGTCACGCTGGTGGGCGCGACGCTGCTCGTCATCGTGGCCTTGGGCGTTGCGGGAATGGGCGTCGCGTTGCGGTTCCCGGACCTCGGCGAGAAGGCCGCGACGGTGCTGCCGCTGGCGCGGATCATGCTGCCCTACGTCTTTTTCATCTGCATGGCCGCGCTGGCGATGGCCGTGCTGAACTCCTACCGCCTGTTTTCCGTCTCGGCCTTTACGCCCGCGCTGCTGAACATCACCTGGATCTTGTCGATCCTGTTCATCGTGCCGGTGGTGCGCGGCGGGGCGTCCGCCCAGATCCGGGCGCTGGCCTGGACGGTGTTCGCGGCGGGCGCGGTGCAGCTGGCCTACCAGATTCCCTCGCTGTGGCGGGTGGGCTGGCGGCCGGGCGTGGATTCGGATTGGCGCGACCCGCGCGTGAAGCAGGTCTTCCTGCTGATGGGTCCCTCCGCCCTCGGGCTGGCGGTCAACCAGGTCAACGTGATGGTCAACAGCCTGATCGCGCTGCGGTGGGTCGGCGAATGGGCGCCCTCGGCCCTGTTCTACGCCGAACGCCTGATCTACCTGCCGCAGGGCATCCTCGCCACGGCGCTGGGCACCGTGCTGCTGCCGGTGCTGTCGGATTTCGCGACGCAGAAAAAGCACGACGAGATGCGCGCGGCCATCCATCACGGCCTGCGCACGCTGCTGTTCGTGATGACGCCGGCCTCGGTGGGCCTGTTCGTGCTCGCGGGCCCCGTCGTGCAGATGCTCTTCGAGCAGGGCTCGTTCGATCCGAAGAGCACCTGGCTCACGGCCCGCGCGCTGTCGTTCTACGCGCCGGGGCTGATGGTGTTCTGCCTCGCCAAGGTTTTCGTGCCCGCGTTCTACGCCCTGCAGGACACGCGCACGCCCGTCAAGATCGGCCTGTGCGCCGTGACGCTCAACTTCACGCTGAACGTGGTCTCCGCGCTGGCCCTGCCGGAATACTGGAAACACGCCGGCCTGGCGTTTTCGACCGTGGTTTCGGAGGGCTTCAACGGCCTGCTGCTGGCGGTCTTCCTGCGCCGCCGCCTCGGCCCCCTCGGCTTCCGCGGCATCCTGGCCGGGCTGGCGCGCGCGCTGGGCGCGGCCGCCGTCATGGCGGCCGCGGCGTGGTACGCGGAGCGCGCGATCACGACCTGGCTCTACGTCTACCTGCCGCACAAGCCGGCGCAGATCCTCGGCGTGCCGGCGGCCATTGCGCTGGGCATCGCCGTCTACTTCGGCCTCGCGCGCGCCTTCCGCTTTCCCGAACTCGCCTTCGTCTTCGACGCCCTGCGCAAGAAGAAACAGAAGAAACCCGTCGCGCCGGCGCCGTGAACGTCATCGTCTACGGGGACATCGACGTCGGCAAGAGCACGGTCGTGCGCGCCGCGATGAAACGCCTGGGCTGGACGGCGCCCGCGGGATTCTTCACGCATTGGGACGGGCAGGGGCGCGGCGCGGACGTTCTGTTCATCGAGACCTGGGCGGGCGAGAAGCGTCCGCTGGCGCGGCGCCTCGCCGCGCCCGCCGTTCCGGGCGGCCTGGCCTACGTCCTGGAGTCGGACGCCGCGCGCTGGGCCGCGGACGTTCTGGCGGCCGCCGCTCCGGGAACCCCCGTCGTCCTCGACGAACTGGGACTGATCGAGCTCGCCGCGCCGGAATTCGCGGCGGCGGTCGCGCAGCTCTTCCGCGGGCCTACCCCGGTCCTTGCGGTGATCCAGCACCGCGCACTGAGCCAGTGGCTCGGCATCGTGGATCCCCAAAACGCGGGGTGCCGGTTCCGGGTTGATCCCGCCACGCGCGATGCGCTGCCGGCGCAGATCGCCGCGCGCTTCCGCGCCTGACCGCGGCCCGTTCCCCGCGGCGGCTGGCCGGTTTTACGTACTGTGGAAAACTTTCCACACTACGTAAAAAATCGGCAACGCATTTACGTTCCACGTAAAACCCGCCGAAAATGTTTACGTCGCGTGGAAAAACCGACTATCACATATTATAATCAGCGATAGTCGCGCCCGGGGGCGGTTTTTTCCATTGTGCCGAAAACGGTCGGGATGAGATAGTGGCGGCGGGTATTCGAACCGGGAGCGAAGCGCATGGGCAAGATCAGGCAAACACGAAAAGGCAAATTCGGCACGCCGGAGCGCCAGCCGCATCTGCGGATCATCTTCGCGACGATCGGTCCGGGCAAGGCGCGCCTGCTGGAATGGATCGCGGAAACGCATTCCCTCACGGAAGCCGCGCGGCAGATGAAGATGAGCTACAAGCGGGCCTGGCAGCTCGTCGAGGCCGTGAACGCCTGTTTCCGCGAGCCGCTGGTGGAATCCAGCACGGGCGGCCGCACGGGCGGCCATTCGCAGCTGACGGAGACGGGGAAGCAAGTCGTGGAACTGTACGGCGCGATCCATGCCCGGAGCCTCGCCGCCGCCGCCAAGGAAATGCGCCGGCTGCACGGGTTGCTGAAGCTTCCGCCGGCGGCGGACTAGGCGCGCGCCCGGCCGCGCCTGGGGGGCCTCAGGGAATCACCAGCCGATGGGGGCCGCAGGCGACCACCTGCACGTCGATGCCGTAGGTGGCGCCCAGGCTTTCCGGCGTGAAGACGGCCTCGAGCGGGCCTGCGGCCAGCAGCGCACCCGCCCGCATGAGGACCGCATGGTCCGCCATGCCGGCCGCCAAGTGGGGATCGTGGGTCGAAAAGACGACGGTGACGCCTTGGCTGGCCAGCTTGCGCAGGACTTGCTGGACGGCCCGGCGGTTGGCGAGATCGAGGTGGGAGGTCGGTTCGTCGAGCAGCAGGATGCGCGGGGCCTGCGCCAAGGCGCGGGCGACCATGGCCAGCTGGCGTTCGCCGCCGCTGAGGGCCGTGACGGGACGCGCGCGCAAGGCGTCCAGCCCGACGGTTTCCAGCGCCCGGTCGGCGGCGGCGACGTCGGCTGTTCCGGGCAGTTCCAGCGGGCCCAGATAGGGGGCGCGGCCCAGCAGGACGTAGTCGAGCAGGGCGAAGTCGAACGGGACGTGTTCATGCTGCGGCACGAGGCCGATGATCCGGCTGAGCGCGCGGCGCGAGCAGGCGGCGGGCGGTTGGCCATCGATGAGCAGCGTGCCGGCGCAGGGCGACAGCAGGCCGAGCAGCACGTGCAGGAGCGTGGTTTTGCCGCTGCCGTTGGGTCCGAGGATCGCGACGATCGAACCGGCGGCGATTTCCAGGGAAACGTCCCGCAGGGCCGGTGGGCGATCCGGCGCGTAGGCGTAGCCAATGCCGGCGAGCGACAGGATGGGCGGGGCGGTCACGAGACTTCTCCCGGGGGGCGACGGGTCATGAGAACCAGGAACAAGGCCGCGCCGAACAGGGACGTGAAAATGCCCAGCGGAATTTCGCCGCCGGTCAGCGTGCGCGCCAAATCGTCGCACAGCAGGCCGAACAAGCCGCCGAGGATCATGGAGGCCGGAATGGATTGGCGCGCGTCGGCCCCGACCAGCCGGCGGGCGACGTGGGGCACCAGCAGGCCGATCCAGCCGACGATGCCGGAAACCGAAACGACGGCGGCGACGGCGGCGACGGCCGCGATCAGCAGTCCGACGCGTTCGCGCCCGGCGGCGACGCCGAGGGAAAACGCGGTTTCATCGCTGAGCGACAGCAGCGATACGCGCCAGCGCATCAGCCAAACGACGGCCAGGGCCGGTGCGACGACCGGCAGCACATGGGCGACGTCGCGCCAGCCGACGGCCCACAGGCCGCCCATCAGCCAGAAGGTGAGTTCCGGAAGCTGGCGCAGGGGATCGGCCATGCTTTTCAGGAGGCCCAGGCCGGAGGAAAAAAGCGCGGACGTCGCGATGCCGGCCAGCACCAGCCGCAGGATCCAGCCGCCGTAGCGCAGGCGTTGCGCCAGCGCGTAGGAAACCAGGAGCCCCAGAAGGGCGAAGACCGCGGCGCAGCCCTGGATCGTCCAGGCCGTTCCGCCCAGGAACAGGATGGCGAGGCCCGCGCCGAACGCGGCGCCGTGGGATACGCCCAGAAACCCGGGCTCGACCAGCGGATTGCGGAACAACATCTGCATCACCGCGCCGGCCCCGGATAGGGCCGCGCCCAGGAGGATCGCGATCAGGATGCGAGGCAGGCGCAGATTCAAGACCAACCGCTGGGCGAGCGGATCTTCCAGCAGGCGCAGCGGCGAGGTCAGCCCCGGCGTCGGAAACCGGCCGAGGAAGATCGACGTGCCGGCCACCAGCACAAGCGCGGCCAGCAGGACGAGTTGCGGGTGGCGCCGCCACCCGGCGGCATGGCGTTCAATTTCGGACATGAGCGAGATCTTCGTGGATCAAGGGCAGCACGTGTTCGCGGACAACGTTCGGCTCAAGGCCGTACAGCGCGTAGAACCGGTAGATTTCGGAAGAGAGATCCACGTCGGCGAAACGGTCGGGATGCAGACGCGTGGCCATCCAGAGCAGGCCCAGGCCCCACCGCGGATCCGGCTGGTCCCAGCTGCAGTAATCGCCGGGGACGGCATAGATGCGGCGGGTTCGGGCGGCGCGCAGGGTTTGCCACGAGGGATCGCCGAGCAGGATTTCGACGGTTTGAGCGGCGTATCCCCGATAATTGACGACCAGCACGACGTCGGGATCCCATGCGGCGATTTGCTCCAGATTGACGACCGTCCAGCCGCCGGGCTGGGCCGCGTCTTTCCATACGGGGATGCCGCCGGCCAGTTCGACCATCTCCGTCTGGATCCAGTCCGGCGGCGGCACGCTGAACGCGACGGTGCCGCTGCGGGCCGCGTATTGGATCAGGAGCGTTCGGGGGGTGGCGGCCGCGGCCAGATCGGCGGTTTGCGCGCGCACCGCGGCCTGGACGCCTCGGTAATAGGCGATCAACTCTCCGGCGCGGTTCGTGGCGGCCAGCATCTGGCCGAGGATGGCGAGATCGCGTTCGTATTGGGCCGGCGTTTCGAAATCGAGGAACACGACGGGCAGGCCCGCGCCGTCCAGGGCGTCGCCCGTGCGCCGGACGGAACTTTTCATCAGCACGACGTCGGGCTGGGTGGCGGCGATTTGTTCGACGCCGGCCTCTCCGCCGCGGATGGCCGCTGCGGCGTGGTCGAGCGCGACGAGGGCGAGGAAGTCGCCGGCTTCCGCGCGTTGCGCAAAATGGCCGCCCAGAAAATCCACTCCCTTTTCACGGGCTTCGGGGAAGAGGTGGATGGCGTTTTCGATCATGAAGGACGCCTTGCCGGCGATGGCGATCCGCCGGGGCGGCTGGTCGAAATGGATCGCGCGGTCCAAGGCATCGGTGACGACAACGGCATGTTTCGAAGCGACCGCCGGCGGAGCGCCGGCGCGATCGCCGCACGCGGAAAGAAAACAAACGGCACTCCACGCGATTCCGGACCACAGCGATTTGAGTTTCATGGGATTCCGATCGTTCGGGGGCTGATTCGCTGGAACACGGCGGGCCGGCTCAGTACGGATAGGGGAACCAGGTCAGGTCTCCCCGCTGGGGTATTCTTGGATTCTTGAGGTCGTCGTCCCACAGATCGTTGCGCCAAGCCACGTGGCCATCGAGATAAAGCACGTTGCCGCCCATGCCGCCGAAGGTATGGGCGTGGCGCTCGGTGACGGCACGGGCGTCCTCCGCGCCGTACTGCCCGGCCGAAGCCAGCCCGCCCGCTCCGTCATAGCCCATTTGGGGATTCAACGTTTGTTCGAACATGAGAATCGTCCGGGCGGGAGCGGGGACTCGCCCCATGAAAAGGAAACTGGGCTGCGGATCAACGCCCCAGGCAAGCCCGAAGTTGAAATCGTGGGCGAGATAGGAGTTCATCGCATAGCTGAAATATCCGTTGGGTCTGGATGAAAGGCCCGGGGCCACGCGCGCGGCGGGGCATTGCCAGAACCCGTGGGTGGGTTTGTGCCCGGAGGGATAATCGCATCGCGGCCGTTCGCCCATGTAGGGGGGCACCAGATCCATGTACCCTTCGTTGCCCGTGTCGGTTCCTTTGACCTCCCGCTCTTGGCCGTCGGGGTGGGGCAGGTATCCATGGTGGTCGCTGGCATAGGCCAGGAATCCGATGCCCCAGAGGCGCAAGTTGGCTTTGCAGGCGCTTTCCATGGCCAGATTCCTGGCTTTTCTGAAAGAGGGAATCGCTATGGCGGTCAGCAAGGCCACCACGGCGATCACCACGAGCAATTCCACGAGCGTGAACGCGGCCGCCGCTCCGCCCGCGGTCTGCGGGCGGAGCGTCCCGGCGTCGAAGCGCCGTCTGGCCTGGGCGGCTTTCCTCATTGAACGAGACGGAGCCGGTAGAAGACAAACATATTGGTCCATTCCGGATTCGGTTCCTCAACCCAATTGGCAGCACCGGAACCGACGATGTTGGTGACGAATGTCCAGTCGTTGCCCTCTAGGTTGAAGGAGCGTTCAACGGCATTCGTGACGTTGTCCGAGAGGCCATCGATGTCGATCACCATGGTTCCATTGGAAAACGTGACATTTGCCATGGAAACGCCGTAGGGTGTGGTGAAGCTGTTGGTGGCGGAGGCGCAGGCGACGCCGGCGGCGTTGCTGGCCATGAACTGGTAGTAGTAGGTCGTGGCCGGGGCCAGGCCGCTCACGCCCGCGGTCACGTTGCCTTCGGGATAGGCGCCGGCGAGGGCCGTGACGCTCCAGGAAGCCGGATCGGCGCCGAAGGCGTAGGAGACGAACGTCGGCAGGCCGCCGTCGGAGGTCAGCGCCGCATGGAGCGTGGCCGACTGGGCGAGGACGTCGCTGGCATCGGCGTTTGCGATGATCGGGGCTGCGGCGGGGGTTGTGAACGCGCCCGCGGCGGGAGCCCAGGCGGTGCCGGCGGCGTTGCTGGCCAGGAACGTGAACGTGTAGCTCGTGTTCGGCTGCAGGTCGCCGACGGCGTTGGTGAACGCGCCTTCCGCCAGGACTCCGAGGTTCGCGCTTTGGTCCGGTGCGCCGTTGGCCCGCACGAGGGTCAGGGCGGGCAGGTAGGCCTGCGGATAGCCGGTCTTGTCGGAGCTGTTGAAGCTGGCGAACTTTTGGGGCGTCGCCGTGCCGGCATCCAGCAGGGCGCCGTAGGCCTGCAGTTCGGCGTAGGTGGCGGGGTTGGTCAAGAGGGGCGTGATGTCCCAGGTGAAGAACTTGCCGTTGGCGTCGTTGCTGTAGACGCCGGCCACGCCTTTGACGCCGAGGATGGAGGCGCCGGAGTTGAAGTCGCCGCCGGTGGCGGTCCAGGCGTTGGCGCCGTCGTAGGTGTTCCAGGTGGCGCCGTCTTCGGTGAATGCCCGGGTCAGGGGGTGCAGATACATGTCCTGGCTGCCGGTATTGTCGCTCCACACGTAGAAGGAGACGGTGGCGCTGACGATTTGGGAGACGTCGTTGGTCCACAGGTCTTCCGGCAGCCTGAAGAGCGCGCGGGCCGGCGTCGTGCTGGCGACCACCTTGGCCGAACCGGAGGTCCCGTAGTTGTTGGTTGAGCGGGAGGAATCGACGTAGGTGTCCACCGTGATCGGGAGGACGTCGACGAGATCCTCGCCCCAGAAGGCGTAGACCGTGGTCGGCGCGCCGCCATCGCTGGTCAGGTCGCCCGCCAGCGCAGCCGAGGTGGCGGTAATATCCGAGGCTGATACGGTCTCAATGGTTGGGGATTCGACATCCGCTTCCTCGAATTCATAGGCGCCCATGTCGAAGCCGTCGCCTTGCGGGCGCGGCGTGCCGTCCAGATCGTCTTCCGGCGCGTTGACGTCCGTGCCGGTATTGAGGCAGGGCGAGCCGTCATGCAGGCGATAATTCCCATTGGCGGGATCGGCAAACATCGGATCCTCATTGAGGTTGCCGTTGCTGCCGGCATAACCGGCCTGGTCGATGTCCGTATAGCTCACCGCGGGCAACGGCTGCGTCGCGCCGGAGCGGTCGATGGCATTGGTGAAATTTCCCCAGAAAACGCAGTTGGCCACCTCAAAGACGGAACTGGCGTTGGTGGAAGGTTTCATCGTATACAGCGCACCGCCTCTGCCGCCCGCGATGCACGTGTTGGTGGCGAAGGTGCAGTTCATGGCGCGGATGACGCCCAGCGGGCCCGATGAACCGTTGATGCAGATCGCGCTGCCGTTCTTCGAGGAATTGCCGGCGAACAGGCAGTTGGTCCAGGTCTGCGAAAATCCGGTGTCGCCGCGCGTGGCGATCGTGCCGCTGCGCCCGGCGTGGTTCCCGACAAACGCGCACCGCGTCAGGCTCATGTTGCCGTCGGTGAGGAGGGCGCCTCCGTCCATAGTCGCGGCATTGTTGCTGAACACGCAATCCACGAACACGTTGTGGTTGGTGGCGCTGGGGCTGCCGGAGGTGTTGGGGAACGAGACGGCCCCGCCGTTGTTCGCGCTGTTGCCCGAGAAGAGGCAGCGGATGAGGGTCAGGTCATGGCCGTAGTTGATGATGGCGCCCCCCTTGTTGACGGCGGTGTTGTTCGCGAACGTGCTGTCGATCGCGGTTAAGTGGCCCCAGTCGTTGAACACCGCGCCGTGCTTGATGGAACCGCTGTTGTTGGTGATGACGCAATTGGCCACCGTCAGGGAGCCGAAGTACGCGCCGCTCAACCCGTTCCAGATGGCGGGGCCGTTCTCGCCGTCGCTGGGAATTCCTCGGGTGAGGGTCAAGCCGTCGAGGGTGACGGTGGCATCGTTGCCGTTGGCCACATGGAAGCAGCGGAAGCTGTCGTTGCCGTCCACGATGGTGACCTGGTTGGACCAGTCGCGCTCGTCCCGCTGCGTTTCCGCGCCGTCGAAACCGCCGTAAATGGCCAGCGACTTGTCGATCACGATGGTGGCCGCGAGCGTGTAGGTGCCTTGCTCCACCCAGATTTCATCCTCGGGGGCGGCCGCCGTCACCGCGCTCTGGATGTCGGCGTAAGGAGTGCCCGGCCAACTGGCGCCGACTTGCAAGATCGCGGCATCCGCTGGGACGAACGACATGGCCAATCCAAAGCCCAGCGCGAACAACTTCATCATTCTCTTCTTCATGTGTGACTCCTTCTTTTCCAAATGGATTTCGGTTTTCAGGGCAGATCGACGCGCAAGCGAAAGGCATGGCCGGAATAGGCGTTGGTGATCTGGATGAGATCCGACCCGCCGGCGCCCCGGCGCGTTTCCACGTCCGCCACGGGGGTCCAGATGCCTTCCGGGAGGTTGCTGCAGCCGAACAGCGCGTACTGGCGGTTGGTGCTGGAGTCGAACCAGATCGTCAACGGTGGCCGGTTGGTCGTGCCGCGGATGCGGAAACAGGATGCCGCATTGGTCGGATCCGTGTCGGCCACGTATTCCTGCCAGGCGGGCGTGCCGTCGCCCTCGTCGAACAGTTCGCCCGATTCGTCGGTGGCCAGGCCGTGTTGCGCCAGCCAGGCGTGCGGCGTGCCGTGCGGCGCCTGGCCGGCGACGGCGGGCCGAATGCCGACCGTCGTCGTCGCGCCGGGCGCGATGTCGACCCGGACGACGACGGCCACGTTGGATCCGCCATTGTAAAGATATTTTGCCAGTATTTCGCCGTTGGAAACGACGTAATCCGCGTTCGTCGCCGGCATCAGGAAGCGCACGCGCCCGTCCCAGAAGCGGCGCGGGATCTGGTTGTCGATTGCGATCGAATTGGTGGCGGCAGCACCGTCGTTGGCCTGGGCGAACGTGCCGGAAATGCGCGCCACGGCGCCCGTACTCATGAGGGGGAACTGGTTGGCGGCCACGTCGTCCAGCGACGGGCAGGTCCAGCCGGAATCGGTCCGCGCGAACTCGAAGAAGCCGACGGCGCCTTTGTTGAAGGCGGCCTCCGTCGAGAGGATGGGGTAGGGGGCGGTCTGGATCGTCGAATTGACGTGGACGTGGCCGACCAGCATGAGATCGGGTTCCTGCCCGGCAGGCGGCAGCCAGGAGCAGCCGCTGTCGGAGAAATGCTGCCCGAACAGCCGGTAGGCGACCGTCGGATTGGTGAACGAAGCGGCATAGGCGTTCGTGAACCACGCCGCGTAGTCGTTTTCGACGTAGTCTTTTTGGAAGACCCAGAACGAGCCCATGGCGACGGCGTAGGTTTCAACGCCGAGGGTGCTGCGCCATTCGGGCGTCGGGATCATGTCGTCGTTGTTGCCGCGGGTGACCAGCACGGGCACGCCGCTCTGGCACATGGCTTCGACGTACTGCCGGTAGTTGGTGACCGCGTAGGCGTAGTAGGGGTCGTCCAGTTCGTCGCCCGTGTCGAGCAGGAAGCGGGGGTTGATCAGGCCGATCGCGGGCGCGTGCCAGTAGATTTCCCGCATGGAACCGTGGCTGCCGCATTTGCCCGTCGCGGGATCGGTCGGCTCGAAACCGCCGACCTGGGGATCGGCGTAGTGCAGGAGATAAAAATTGGTTTCCAGGTTCTGCACGACGCGGACCGCGTGTCGGTTGGTTGCGATGACGCCGCCCGGATGCGCGAGGGCGAGATCGAACGTTTCCGGCGGCAGGTCGTCCGGCACGCGGATCGACAGGCGGAACCCGAGGGCGGTATCGTGATCGACGTAGCGGCCGTATTCGACCTGCTCGACCGCGCCGGTCCAGGTGCGCAGGTCGTTGGCCAGCACGGCGGTCCACGGGGCGTTGGTCAGGTCCGCGTCGGCCTCGACTTCCGCGAGGAACATGCCGCCGGGCTGGACGAACGCGGGCACGCCGAAACTCGGCCGCGGAATGGACGGCCGGAGTTCCAGCCGTACGCGGGGCAGATAGATCGAATCGTAGGCCGAAGCATAGTCGCGGCTGATGAACGGCGCCCAGAATTGCGCGCCGGAAGGGGGATAGGAGTCTTCGTCGATCCTCAGCAAGGCGCCGTGGGCCTGCAAGTTCGTGCGCGCCGCCGCGTTTGTGAGCAGCGCGGTGATGTCCCAGTGGAAGAAGCGGTCGTGGTAGTTCTCGTCGAGGACATCTTCTTTAACGCCGGCGACCGGGTGGTTCGTGTCGAAATCCCCGCCGGGAGTGGTCCAGGCGTTGGTGCCGTCCCGCGTCCACCAGGTGGCGTCGTCCACCGGAATGGGCTGTTCGTATTTGGAGCCCGTGCCCTCCACGAAGTTCGTCGTCAGCGGATACAAGGTCACGCCGAGGTCGCCGGAATTGTCTTGCCAGGCATAGAAATACACTTTGGCCGACACGATCTGGGACGGCGCGTAGAGCCACAGGTCGTCGGGCAGACGGAACAAGGCGCGGCAAAGGGACGTGGGATTGTCCTGGCTGTTGATGACCACCTTGTCGGTGTGGTCGGTGCCGAAGTTCCAATTGTCCGCGCCGTTGCGGATGCGGCTGTCGAGATGGGTGTCCACCGCGATGGGTAGGTCGAGCGTGACCGCCGGCGCCGAACCGGCGGCGAACAGGATGAGCGTTAAAAGGAAACGGGCGAACGCAATCGACACTCCGTCCGCTCTTCGCGGACGGAGATGATATCGCGGCCGTCTGCGCGATGGCGGATGGAGGATCCGACACATGCGCGTAATGTATACAAAGCCATAACGCTGTCAATCATGTTATGTTCAAATGGATATAACGGATTCCGGGGCGCGCCCTTGGCCAGGCCGTTTTTCTTGCGGTTGCCGATATACACGGATATATATAACGGCATGAAACTGCACGTGAAGCTGGCGCTGGCGAACGAGACGAACGAGGAATTCTGCGGCTTCGGGCTCCTGCAGCTGCTGGACGGCATCGGAACGCACGGCTCGATCCAGCAGGCGGCGCGGGATATGGACCTGTCGTACGTGAAGGCGCTCAAGATCCTGAACCGGCTGGAGCGGGAACTGGGCGAGACGCTGCTGGTCCGCCACAAGGGCGGCGCGGCGCGCGGCCACACGGAACTGACGCCGTTCGCCCGCCGGTTCATCCGCGATTTCGCGGGCCTGCGCCAAAAAGTCCGGAAATCGGCGGACGCGGCGTTCAAGGGATTTCAAAAACGATACGAAGGGAAGAAGACGAAATGAAGACGGAATATCCAACATCCAATATCCAATATTCAATCATCAAGTTCCTGGCGGTGGCCTGGAGCGTTGCGCTGTGTCTGCCGGTCTGGGCCCAGGAGCCGGCCTCGTCGACGTTTTCGCTGGGCGAGGTGCTGGTGGTGGGGACGGAGGATGCGGGCGGGGACGGCACGGCGGCGCAGGTGGCGGGCGCGCAGGCCGATCAGCGGGGGCGCGCCAACGTGGCGGATGCCGCCGCGCTGGCGCCGGGCGTGACGCTGACGCGCATCGGCGGCCGCAACGAGGCGGCGGCCATCGTGCGCGGGTTCGATACGCGGCAGGTACCGCTGTTCATCGACGGCATCCCGGTCTACGTGCCGTACGACGGCAACGTGGACATGGGGCGGTTCGACGCGTTCGGCATGTCGGAGCTGTCCATCTCCAAGGGCTACAGCCCGGTGATCTACGGCCCCAACACGCTGGGCGGCGCGATCAACGTGGTGAGCCTGCGGCCGACGCAGCCGGAAGAGGTCGTGGCGCGGGCGGGCGCGGCCAGCGGCGAGACGGTGGAAGGCGCGCTGCGCGCCGGGCTGCTGCGGGACGCGGGCTATGCGCAGGCCGGGGTCTCGTACCGCGAGCGCGACCATTTCCGCGTCTCGGACGATTTCGATGCGACGGCGACCGAAGACGGCGGGCGGCGGGAGAATTCGGACACTCGCGATCTGCAGGTCGGCGCGAAAATCGCCTGGACGCCGGGCGACGAGGGCGACGAGTTCGCCGTTGGGTTCGTGCGGCAGGACAGCGAAAAGGGCGTGCCGGTCTACGCCGGGACGGACACCAACACCCTGCCGCGCTATTGGCGCTACACGGAATGGGTCAAGAACAGCGTCTACGCCATCGGGAACAAGACCCTCGGCCAGACGGGCTACGTGAAGCCGCGCTTCTACTACGACACCTACGAAAACACGCTGAAGGCGTACGACGACGCGACCTATTCGACGCAGGCGAAGAAATCGTCGTGGACGAGCATCTACGACGACTACACGTTCGGCGGGTCCGTCGAGGGCGGCGCGGCGGCAGGCGAGCGGCACCAGCTCCGCGGCGCGGCCCACTACAAGCAGGACGTGCACCGCGGGCACAACGTGGGCAGTCCGGTCGAGACCTTCAAGGACGAAACTTGGGCCCTCGGGGCGGAAGACCGCATCGCGCTGGCGGAAAAACTGGCGCTGGCCGTCGGCGCCGAGTACGCGGCGCGCCACAGCCTGGAAGCGGACGATCCGAATACCGGCGCGGCCTTCGACGACAACGACAACGAGGCCGTCAATCCGCAGGCCGGGCTGTTCTACGCCGTGACCGGCGGCACCTTCCGAGCGACGATCGCGCGCAAGACGCGTTTCCCGACGCTGAAGGACCGCTACTCGTACCGGCTCGGCAAGGCCTTGGCCAATCCGGATCTGGATCCCGAGGTCGCGCTGCACTATGAAGTCGGCTACGAGGGCCGGATCCTCGACAACCTCGATGGCCACCTGAGCGGATTCTATAGCCGCCTGGACGACACGATCCAGCAGGTGGACCGGGTGGCGCAGGACGACGAAGGGGCGTGGCTCTACCAGCTCCGGAACGTCGGCGAATCGGAAAGCGGCGGCGCGGAGGCCGGGCTGGCGTGGACTATCCTCCCGGAGCTGAAAACGGGGTTCGACTACATGTACCTGCATCGCCGGAACGTCGAGAATCCCGAGATCAAGCTGACGGATTCGCCGGAACACAGCTGGAAGGCGTACGTCGAATGGAAGGCCTGCTCCCGCCTGACGCTGGTGCCGAACGTGGAATACAACTCCTCGCGCTATTCGTCGTCGACCGGCACGAAGGCCGATGGGTTCTGGCTGGGCAACCTCGATGCGCAGGTCGCGTTGCCGCGCGGTTTCGGCCTGGCGGCGGGCGTCCGGAATGTCTTTGACGAAAACTACGAACTGAACGAAGGTTATCCGGAAGAAGGGCGCAGCTTCTACGCGAGCGTCCAGTACCGATTCTAAGGCGGAATTCCGGCATGCTCGGCAAGGACCTGATCCAGGACGTCGATTTCGGCGCGCTCTACCAAGAGCAGTGCCGGCGGTCGTCGTTTGGCGCGCGCACGAGCGCGGATTGGGATCGGCGCGCGGAGCGGCGGAGCCAGGGCGAGGGCGACAGCGACTACAGCTTGGCCTTTCTGGCGCGGATGGATCTTTCCGGCGCGAAAACGGCGCTGGACATCGGTTGCGGCACGGGCAACCTCGCGATTCCCCTGGCGAAGCTCCTCCGCAAGGTCCACGCGCTGGATTTCTCGCCGGAAATGCTGCGCTACCTGGCGCGGAACCGGGAGCGCGCGGGCGTCGAGAATGTCCAGGTGCATCGGCTCTCGTGGACGGATTCCTGGGCGGCGGTGCCGAAGGCGGACGTCGTGGTTTGCTCCCGCGCCATGAGCGTGGAGGATTTGCGCGGCGCGCTGGAAAAGATGCACCGGAAGGCCAAGTTGCGCTGCTACCTGACGCTGCATGCCGGCGGGAGCTATCTGGGCCCGGACGTCCTCGCCCTGCTCGACCGCGAGATGGAGCCGCGCCCGGACTACATCTATGCCGTCAACGTCCTCTACCAGATGGGCGTGAAGGCGCGCGTGGATTTCCTGCGGTCGCGGGGCGGAATGGGCTATGCCTCGGCGGCGGATTTCGTCGGGGCCGTCCGCTGGCGGGTGGGAGAACTTTCGGAAAAGGAAGAAGCGCGCCTGCGGAAATTCTTCCGCGCGCTGCCGCGCGAGCCGGACGGGAAAAGCCGCTACCGGCACGATTTCGAGTGGGCGCTGCTGTCGTGGGAAAAGGGGTCGCGATGAATTCCGCCGATCTGGGCGGCCTGGACCGGGCGCGGGCCGTGGAGCGGCTGACCGCGCTCTGGGCCTTGAACGAGGCGGGGCTGGGCGGACTGATCCATGCGATGCGCGTGCCGTTCACCGGCATCGTGGTCGGCTCGACGGCGGTGGTGCTGATCGCGCTGATCGCGTTTTTCGCCGAGCGCAAGGCGAAGGCGATCTTGAAGGCGACCGTGATCGTGCTGCTGATCAAGGCGGCGGCGAGCCCGCACACGCCGCTGCCGGCCTATGCGTCGGTGTCGTTCCAAGGGCTGGCGGGCGCGCTGCTGTTCGGCCTCCTGCCTTCGGTGCGGCTGGGCGCGCTGGGGCTGGGCTTGCTCGCCTTGTGGCAGGGCGCGGTCCAGAAACTGCTGGTGATGACGATCCTGTACGGCAAGTCGCTGTGGGAATCCGTGGATGCGGTCGGCCGCTGGATCCTGGAGAAAATGGGGACCGGTTCGGGCGACCTGACTCCGACCGGGTGGTTTCTGGTTTTCTATTTGGGCTACTACACGATCGCCGGGCTCATCACCGGCTGGTTGGCCGGCGCCCTGCCCGGCGAAATCGCCCGGGCCCTGAAAAACCCCCGGCCCGTTCCGCCGCCCATGCCGGGGGAATCGCCGGAACTCGTTCTTCCGGCGCCTTCGCGCAAACGCTGGTGGCGGCGCACGCCGTTCAAGGCGGGCGCGGTCCTCGTCGTGCTGCTGGCGGTCTTGCTGCTGCTCTATCCGGGACAGGAGGGCTGGCTGCGGGGGCTCCGCGTATTTGCCCGGGCGTCGATCGTGCTGGCGCTCTGGTTGCTGCTGGTGCGTCCGCTGGGGCAGGCCCTGTTCCGCCGCTTCCGCCGCCGCGAACAAGGCGCCTATGGCGCGGAAGTGGCGCGCGCGCTGGAGCAGTTCCCCGCGCTGCGGCAGGCCGCCGCCGTCGCCTGGCGGCGGAGCGGCGACGCCGGCGGGTTCCGGCGGTGGAAAAACTTTTTGGTGGAACTGATCGTTTTGGCCTTGGCCGGCGATTAAACAGGAAAAGGAGCCTCTCCCGATGGATTACTCCCGGATCTACGACAATATCGGCGCGGCCGGCGCGGCGCTGGTCGCGGTCGCCGCGATCGCGGCGTACCTGTGCGCGAAGAACGCCGTGTATCTCACTTGGATCGGCTGGGTTTTCCGCCGCCATATCGCGGCCCTCGTTCGCGACCCGTCGCGGCTGGATGCAGAGGCCGGCGCGCGCGCGGGCAACCCGCTGATCCGCATTTTCTCGGAAGCCGTGCGGGCGACGTGCGCGGGGCCCGACGACCGGCGCGCGGAACTGGCGTTCCAGTTCCACAAGCATTTCCGGAAGGTCAACCGGGCGATGACGCTGCTGCGGCTGATCTCCGTGATTTCGCCCCTGCTGGGCCTGCTGGGCACGGTGCTGGGCATCTCCAAGGTCTTCCGGGTGATCGCCTCGCAGGCCGTGGCCAATCCCGCCCTGCTGGCCAACGGGATCTGGGAGGCGCTCACCACCACGATCATCGGTTTGGCGATCACGGTTCCCGTCTTGTGCCTCTATTATTTTTTCCGGATGCAGATCACCGGCTTCCAGGTGGAGCTGATGGAATACGCCGGGCGTTTCGCCGCGCCGCCGAAACCCCGCTAGGGTCGGGCCATGGAAGAACCTAAATTCCTCGACGACGACTTCGACGCGGACATCGATCTGACGCCGTTGATCGACGTGGTTTTCATGCTGCTGCTGTTTTTCATCCTGGCGGCGACGTTCAGCGCGCCGGTGCTGAAAGTGGCCTTGCCTGCGGCGAGCACGGCGGAGCGGACGGAGGAGGATCCGGCGCGGTTGACGCTGTCCATCGCCGCCGACGGTGGGCTCTATCATCGGGACGCGCCGATTTCCATCGCGGACGTGCCGGCGCTGCTGGCTTCCGGCGCGGCGGAGACGGTGGAGCTGCGCGTGGATCGCGCCGCGCCGTTCGATGCGTTCGTCGGCGCGATGGATCAGCTTCGCGCCTGCGGGAAAAGCAATGTCCTCATCGCCGCAGAATCCGACTGAACCCGCGCGGGACGTCGCCGACGGGTTGTCCGCGGCCGCCGCCTGGGCGCTGATCTTGGCGCTGGGAGCCGGGATCGCCGAATTCGGCGGGCGCCGCGACTGGAGTCCGGCGCCCGGCGAGATCCGGATATTCCCGGAAATGGCGGTGACGTTCGCGCCGGCGCCGATGCCCGCCGTCGTCGAGGCTCCGCCGCCGGAACCCGCGCCGGAGCCGCCGCCGGAAATCGTTCCCGAGCCCGCGCCGGAACCGGAACCGGTGCCGGAGCCGATGGCGGAGCCGGAACCCGAACCCATTCCCGAGCCGGAAGTGGTCCCGCCGCCGGACATGGAGCCGGCGCCTGCCGCGGCAGTCCAGCCGGCCGTCGAGCAGGCGGGAGATTCCGGGGAAGCGGACGCCATCCGCGCCGAATGGCTATCGGAACTGCAACACCGCATCGAGCAGAGCAAGTTCTATCCCGGCGCGGCGCGCTTCTCCCGCGAAACCGGCACGGTCCTGCTGCGCGTGGACATCGGCCCCGCGGCGGAAATCGGGGAAGCGCGGATCCTGGAGAATTCGGGTTCGGCCTTGCTGGCGAAGGGCGCTCGGGAAATCCTGCGTCGGGCTGCGGAAACGCCGCTGGGGACGAATGCGTTGCCGAACGGATTCCAGGTAGACGTGCCGATCACGTACCGGATCGAACGCCGGTGAGCGGGGCTTGCGCGCGGTGCGCAGAATCCGGCGGCGGGCTCTTCCGCGCGCTTTACAAACCCGGAGGGGATGGGGTAGATTTCCCGCGTTCCTAGTTTTTAACGAAGAGGCAGAAAATGATGAAAAAAGCGGTTTTGTTTGCGTGCGTGGCCTGGCTGGGCGTCGGGGCGGCCTTTGGCGGCCTGTTGAGCGAAGATCCCGGCGAACTGACGGTGGCGGGGCAATATTGGTTCCCCGGCATGGGCGACATGGACGTCTTCGAAAGCGGCTATGGCGCGTCGGTGTCCTACCGCGAGTGGTTCAGCTTTCCCTGGGGCGTGGGCGTCAATTTCGGCGTGGCCCAGTGGCAGGTGGACAACGATTCGCGCGACTTCAAGTACGACCAGCTCACCGACTATGACGGCGACGCGCTCCTGATTCCCTTCGGCGCCTCGCTCTGCTTCAACCTGATCGACTGGGACAACTGGAACCTGATTCTCGACACGGGCTTCCAATACGTGTTCGTGGATTCCGGCATGACCGTCTACAACAACGAAGAGACCGCCAAGGAAACCCAGGACGTGGATATCGACGGGGCCATCCTGTGGAACCTCGGGGCCGAATACGAATACATGGTTTCGGAGAACGTCTACCTGCTGGGCGGTCTCGGCCTCCAGACCGACGTGATGAGCGGCAAAACGGAATACGATGGCCGCTCGGTCCGCGACGTCTCGCTCTCCGGCTTCTACGCGCGCCTCGGCGCGAAGTTCCTTTTCTAGATTCCGTTCGCCGATGAGGACCGGCCTCCGTTGGGCACGCTCGCGTTCGCGGGCGTGCCTTCGCTTTTCAGGAAAAGGAGCACGTCGATGATCCGCTGTTTTCTGCCAAGCCAACGATGGGCAAGCGACGCGGCCGAGCTGGACGAGGCCGAATCGAAGCATCTGGCCGGCGTGATGCGCGCGCAGGCGGGCGACCGCATCGGCCTGCTCGACGGTGAAGGGCGGCTGGGCGAGGCGGAGGTGGTCGTGCCGCACAAGAAGCGCACCGCGATCCACATCCTGTCGCGGACGACGTCGGCGCCGTTCGCGCCGCGCCGGATCCTGGCGCAGGCGCTCGTGCGCGAACAGCCGATGGACTGGCTGATCCAGAAGGCGGTTGAGCTGGGCGTCCACGAGATCTGGCCGCTGCAGACGGATCATGCGGTGGCGAAAATCCGCCCGGAAGACGCCGAGAAGAAGGCGGCCCGCTGGCAAGCCATCGCGCTGGCCGCTTGCAAGCAGAGCGGAAATCCCTGGCTGCCGAAGCTCGCGCCCGTGCGAAAACTGCCCGAGGCGCTCGCCGCGTTGCGCGGCGCTCCGGGCGCGGCCTGCTTCGGCGCGCTGCAGGCCGGCGCCGTTCCCTTGCCGGAGTTTTTCGGCCGCTTGCGGAAAGAAAATTGCCCGCAGATCGCGGCGTTCATCGGTCCGGAAGGCGATTTCAGCGCTGCCGAGGTCGCCGCGCTGCTTGCCGCCGGCGTGCAGCCAGTCACGTTTGGCCCCATCGTGTTCCGCGTGGAGACCGCTGCGCTTTTCATGCTCTCGTCACTGCAATATGCTTGGCTCTGAATGAGTTAGGTGTTCGGTAGCCGGAAATCTTCCGGTTTGAAGTGCCGATGGGGATGGCGTAGACTATTAACAAATGAAGACCTCATATTAATGTCTTCATAACAAAGTCGACCAATTCCCATGCGGAAACCATGCTTAAAGGTGAAGAACAGGGCCAATCGCGTCCCGTGGTTATGCGCGTTGCTGCCTTGGGTTTTCATTGTCCTGCCGGGAACAGTTTCAGGCGCCGAAGATTTTTGGATTTCCGCGCGCTGGGAAAGCAACCAGAACCTGCTGATCGACATTCCTTCGCTCACCACGGACTACCATTTGGTCCGGGCCACGGACGCCCTGAGCAATTGGGGGTTGACGGGGATGGTTCTGGGCGCCGAGGGAACGCAGGTTTGGCGGGCCGAGGACGTGTTGGCGCAGAAACGGGCGCAGTTCTACCGGGTATTTTCGAGGGACGTGAACGCCCCGCTCGATTCGGACGGGGATGGAATCGACGACGTCTACGAATTGCGCCGGCCAGACCTGCTCGATCCGTTGGATCCGGCGGATGCTTCCGGCGATGCCGATGCCGATGGGTTGAGCAATCAGCAGGAGTATGCCTACGGAACCGATCCGCAAAACGAAGACACCGATACCGACGGCATGGCCGATTCGTGGGAATTGGCGAATGGATTGAATCCGCGGACCGACGATGCAGCGGGGGACGCGGACGGCGACGGGCTGGCGAACCTGGAGGAGCTGGGCCATGGGACGAATCCGCAGGCCGCCGACTCGGACGGCGACGGGTTGAACGACTTCGCGGAAACGCTGGTTTTTGGCACGAATCCCTGGGACGGCGATACGGACGACGATGGACTTCCCGACAAGTGGGAAACCGACGTGGGCTTGGATCCGCTCGCATACGACGCGGCGGCCGATCCGGACGGAGACAAGTTGACGAATCTGCAGGAATACGGCTGGGACACGCATCCGAACCTGCCGGACACGGACGGCGATGGCATGCCAGACGGCTGGGAGACGGCGCATGGCACGGATCCGCTCGCGAACGACGCGGCGGCCGATCCGGACGGGGACGGATTGACGAACCTGCAGGAACTGGGTACCGGCACGAATCCGCAGGACGACGACACGGATGGCGACGGCATGCCGGACGGCTGGGAAGCCGCCAATGGCCTCAATCCTTTGCGGAACACGGCGGGGAAGGACAATGACGGCGACGGGTTGAGCAATTTGGAGGAGATGGACTACGGCACGGATCCGCAGGATTCGGACACGGACGACGACGGGCTGACGGACAGCGAAGAGGTCGGGACGCATGCGACCGATCCGCTGGCGGCGGACACGGACACGGACGGGTTGCCGGACGGGTGGGAAGTCGCGAACGGGTTCGGGCCGCTGTCGGACGGCGGCGCGGCCTACGCCCTCGCGGCGCGGTGGACGTTCGACGAAGGGGCGGGAAGCGTCGCGTCGAACCGGGTGTCGACGAACTGGCCGGGGGCGCTGTGCAACATGTCGGCGGCGAACTGGACCGCGGGCCGCGGGCGGGGGGCGCTTGGGTTCGACGGGACGAACGACTACGTGGCGGTGGCGCAAGCGGCGGCGGTCGTGACGGGCGCGCCGTTCACGGTCTCGGCCGTCGTCTGGCAGGACGCGGCCGGAACGAACGCCTTTCCCGCGGTCCTGTCGGACGGGACGCTGCTGAGCGGCTACCGGTGGCCGGGTTTCCTGCT
>CAZECJ010000031.1:0-27586 GCA_964510645.1 uncultured Verrucomicrobiota bacterium
CGAGCAGTTGGGCGTGAACAAGGATCAGGTCGTTCCGGAAGCCTCCTTCATCGAAGACCTGGGCGCCGACTCGCTGGATACCGTCGAGCTGGTCATGGCCTTTGAAGAGGAATTCGGAGCCGAGATTCCGGACGAGGACGCCGAGAAGCTGACGACCGTCGGCGCGGTGATCAAGTACCTGCAGGAAAAGGGATTCGACAAGTAAGTCGTTCCCTTGGGTTGATCGAGACATGGGGCCGGGTCCGCTCGCCGCGAGGCGGAGGCTCGGCCCGTTTTTCAACGAGAACGAACGAGAGATTGGACGGTAGGCCATGGCGGAAAATAGACGCGTAGTCGTGACGGGGTTGGGCGTGGTGAGTCCCGTGGGCAGCACGCTGGATTCCTTCTGGGCGGCGATCCAGGCCGGCGAAAACGGCGTCGGACCCATCACCTATTTCGATACGTCGGCATTCGACACGAAATTCGCCGGCCAAGTCAAGGGCTTCAACGTGGAAGACTTCATGTCGAAGAAGGAAGCCCGCCACATGGATCCCTTCTGCCACTACGGCATCGCCGCCGCCAAGATGGCCGTCGACGATTCCGGTCTGGACATGGCCAAGGAGGACGCAACCCGCGTCGGCGTCGTCGCCTCCTCCGGCGTGGGCGGCCTGCAGATTTTGCAGTCGCAAATGGACGTGCTGCGTTCGCGGGGGCCGGGCCGTTTTTCGCCGTTCATTATCCCGCAGATGATCACCAACATCCTGCCGGGCATCATTTCCATCAACCACGGCATGAAGGGGCCCAATTTCGCCATCGTGACGGCTTGCGCCTCGGGCACGCATTGCATCGGCGAAGCGCTCGAACTCATCCGCCGCGGCAAGGCGGACGCGATGCTGGCCGGCGGTTCTGAAGGCGCCATCTGCGAGCTCGGCGTCGGCGGTTTCAACGCCATGCGCGCCTTGAGCACCCGCAACGACAGCCCGCAAACCGCCAGCCGCCCGTTCGACAAGGACCGCGATGGATTCGTGATGGGCGAGGGCGCGGGCATGCTGATCGTCGAGGAATATGAGCACGCCAAGGCCCGCGGCGCCAAAATCTATTGCGAACTGGCAGGGTTCGGTTGCTCCGGCGACGCCTACCACATCACCGCGCCCGACGAGAGCGCTTCCGGTCCTTCGCGCGGCATGATGCTCGCCATGCAGGATGCCGGATTGACGCCGGCGGACATCGACTACATCAACGCCCACGGCACCAGCACGTCGTTGAACGATGCCGGCGAAACCAAGGCCATCAAGCTCGCCCTGGGCGAGGAACGCGCGCGCCAGATCGCCGTCAGTTCGACCAAGAGCATGACGGGCCACCTGCTGGGCGCCGCCGGCGGCGTCGAGTCCGTCGTTTGCGCCTTGGCCATTCGCGACGGCGTGCTGCCGCCGACGATCAACTACACGACGCCCGATCCGGCGTGCGACCTGGACTACGTGCCCAACGTTGCCCGCAAAGCCAAGATCCGCGCCTGCCTCAACAACTCGCTGGGATTCGGCGGACACAACGCGACCCTCTGCTTCAAGGCCATGTAGCCAAGCCCGCAACGTGTCCGCGACCGAGAGCCTCCTCAACGGGGCTCTCTTTTTTGTCTTTTCCCCGGTGCCCTCCCGGGCGTCTATCTGTGCATACTTAATTAACTATGCACAGAAATTTATGCGGATATATTGATTAGAAATCAATGGAATCATTTGAAAAAGCTGTTTCATAAAGAAAACATCTGTGCATAGTTAATTAAGTATGCACCTGCATATTTCCGCAGCTGGACTCGTTTGCGGAGGGGCCAGACGAAGCCGGTTGGCGGTGCGCAAATCGGGGCGGCGCAGAATCGAGCAGGGTGGGAACTTGCATCGCGATGCCTTCGATCCGTTCGGGACCGCCGGCCTTTTTCCGCCGGTACCGGAGCCCGGGCTGGATTTTCGCTCCGCCAGGCCTTTTGCGCGGGCGAAAAGAGATTGACGGAGGCGATTGGGACGCCGTAGTATCTCCCACGCAGTCTTGAAGACACGGAGGATTTTCCATGGCCGGTGAAAACGAACTCAAACCCTTGGATATCAGTGCGGTCAAAGCGTCGACGTCGCGGATCGATCTGAGCAAGGCGACCATCCCCGCCTCTCCCGCCACCAGCGGCATTCGCATCGGCGCCAACCCCAAAAAAGCGACCTCGCGCATCGACATTTCCGCCATTCCAGGGGCTGGCAAAGCCCAGACCTCCCATATCGGACTCGGGGCCATGCCTCCGGCGGACGAAGATGCCTACAAGCGGCGGACGGCGTTGCTCGACACCAGCAAGCTTCCGCTGAGCACCGCGACGGCGGCCCAGCCGCGCACCATTCGCATCGGCAATCGTCCGACCGTGCGCGTGGGCAGCGGTGCCAGCACGTTTTCGCCGGGGCGGCCCGAGGAAGAGGCGACCGAAGCTCCGGCGGGGCGGCCCACCATCAAGCTGAAACGGCCGGGCGGCGGCGCGTCCGGCATCACGATTTCCGGGGCCTCCACGCCGGCGGTTTCGTCGGCCGAACCCATTTTCACCATCCAGGAAGAAGAAGGTCCCGGCGCGGCCTGGTCCGCGATTTCCATCGTCTCCACGCTGGTGATCATCGGCCTCATCGTCGTGCAGGTCATGACGATGAATGGCGCCAAGTACTAGTTCCGCTTGCGGAACGGGGGAGATGCCGTAGATTTCGATTTGCGGGGGCGACCGGTTTCGACGTGCCAGTTGAAGCATCGGTCGCGCGCCGAGGACCCCGGTTGGCCTCGTTAAACCTCCGGGAAAAAAAACAAAAGCCAACGAACAATTGGCCCTCGCGGCTTAGTTCCGCGACGTTCGGCCGTCCTCGCCTGCGGGGCGGACCCGGACGTCATTAGCAGGCTGGCGACCAAGGCCGGGCTACCGGGCCGCGGAGCGAGAACCTACAGGTGGATTGCGGTGCCGCTGGCCTGTCCGTGGGCAGGCGGCATGGCGAAACCTAAATACGGAATACGCGCGTAGACGCTGATGCGACGCTTGTGCGGACGCGGGTTCGACTCCCGCCGCCTCCACCAGTTTCGCAAGCCCCGCAGGGCCCCCGGAAACGGGGGCCCTTCTTTTGGGCCGCCTCCGTCCTTTTCCGGTTGAGGAAGTCCCCGGCCCGGCATAGGATTCCGCCCATGAAAACGACGCTTCGAATCGGTTGGACGCTGGCCTTGCTGGCCGCGCTGTGCGGCTGTTCCACGGTGTACTACGGCACGATGGAGAAATTCGGCCAGGAAAAGCGCGACATCCTCGTGAAGCGCGTGGGCAAGGCCCGCGACGCGCAGCAGGAAACGCAGGAAGTCTTCCAGGACGCGCTCGAACAGTTCGGCGCAACGGTGAAGTTCGACGGCGGCGACCTGCAGAAGCAGTACGACCGGACGTCGGCGGAACTGGCGCGCTGCGAGGGCCGGGCGGAAGAGGTCCATGCGCGCATCGGCGACGTCGAGCGCGTCGCGCGGGATCTGTTCCGCGAATGGGCGGCGGAAACCAAGCAGTACCAGAACGCGCAGTACCGCCGCGACAGCGAGGCCAAGCTGCGCGACACCCAGCGCAACTGCGACCGCATGCTGGACGCCATGCGCAACGCGGAGTCCAAGATCGAGCCCGTACTGTCCGTTTTCCGCGACCAGGTCCTCTACCTGAAGCACAACCTGAACGCCAAGGCGCTGGCTTCGCTCCAGGACGAGTCCGCCCGGATCGAGATGGACGTGAACGCCCTGCTCAAGGACCTCTCGACCGCCATCGCCGAAGCGGATCGCTTCATCCAGACGATGGCAAACTGACCGGCCGGCCGTTCGGTTCCGAGGAAATCCCGTTTTCTTCCGGCGCCGCCCGCGTTCCCGCGGCCCGGGGAAAAGGACTGGATTTCGCGGAAAAGGGGGGGTAGGGTGGGCGCGTTTCACAAGACGAGGACCATCATGGAATTGAGCGCGCACGAAATCGAATTCCGCAACCAGCGGCTGGCCCATCTGGAGACCCTGAAGGCCGCCGGGCATCGGCCGTACGGCCGGGCGTTCGAACGGACCGGCTCGCTGGCCGAGGTCCGCTCGGCGTTCGCCGAGGGGCGGGCCGTGCGCGTCGCGGGCCGGGTGGTCGCCGTGCGCGAGATGGGCAAGAGCGTTTTCGCCCACGTGCAGGACGGCACGGACAAGTTCCAGATCTACGTGCAGAAGAACGCGCTGGGCGACGAGTCCTTCGCGGCGTTCAAGGCGGTGGATCTGGGCGATTTCATCGGGATCGACGGCGAGCTTTTCACGACGCGCACCGGCGAGCAGTCGGTCAAGGTGCTGAAGTGGGAACTGCTGTCCAAGGCGCTGCATCCGCTGCCGGAGAAGTGGCACGGGCTCAGCGACACGGAAGTGCGCTACCGCCAGCGCTATCTCGACCTGATCGCCAATCCCGACGTGCGCAAGGTCTTCAACGCCCGCAGCCGCATTCTCTCGTTCATCCGCCGCTTCCTCGAGGCGCGGGGCTATTTCGAGGTGGAGACGCCGGTGCTGCAGACGATGGCGGGGGGCGCGATCGCGAATCCCTTCAAGACGTTCTACAACGCGCTGGGCCAGTCCATGTACATGCGCATCGCGCCGGAGCTGTATCTCAAGCGCCTGCTGGTGGGCGGCTACGACAAGGTGTTCGAGCTCGGCAAGAACTACCGGAACGAAGGGCTCGACCGCTCGCACAATCCCGAATTCACCGCGCTGGAAATCTACGAAGCCTACGGCGACGTGCGCACGATGATGAAGCTCGTGGAAGAGCTCGTCAGCGGCGCCGCGCAGGAGGTCTGCGGCACGATGCTCGTCGGCAAGGAAGGCCAGGACAAGATCGACCTGACGCCGCCCTGGCGCGTGGCGACCTACCGCGACCTCGTGCTCGAAAAGGCCGGCGCGGACTGGTTCGAAAAGTCCGTCGCCGCCGCGCGCGAATGGGCGCGGGCACAGGGGCTGGACGTGCCCAACGAGATGACCCACGCCCAGATCACCCACGAGGTGTACGACAAGCTGGTCGAAAAGACCCTGCTGCAGCCGACGTTCGTGACGCGCCTGCCGGCCGAGCTCGTGCCGCTGGCCAAGCGCTGCGAGGACGATCCGGCCGTCGTGGACGTCTTCGAGCTGGTGGTGCGCGGCCGCGAGCTGTGCCCCGGCTACACCGAGCTGAACGACCCGCTCGACCAGCGCGCGCGCCTCGAGGAACAGGCCGCCGGCGACGCCTCCAAGATCGACGAAGACTTCCTGCGCGCGCTCGAGCACGGCATGCCGCCCGCCGGCGGCATGGGCATCGGCATCGACCGCCTCGTCATGGTCCTCACCGGCGAAGAGAACGTCCGCGACGTGATGCTGTTCCCCCAGATGAAGAACCGCGAACCCAAGCCGGAAGAACCCCGGACCGAATGACGCTGCCGTTTTCATTGTTCCTGGCGCTGAAGTACCTCAAGCCGAAGCGCACGTTCCTCTCGGTGGTGACCGTGCTTTCCACGCTGGGGGTGTTGCTGGGCGTGGCCGTCCTGATCATCGTGCTCTCGGTGATGACGGGCTTCGACGAGATGTGGCGCGACAAGATCCTCGACTTCAATTCCCACGTGACGGTCTCCGTGCCCGGGGGCCTGGCCGAGGACGAGGACGGCCTGTGCGAGCAAATCGAGGCGGTGCCGGGCGTCGTCGGCGCCGCGCCGTTCCTGCAGAGCCTCGTGTTCATCCAGAAACCCAACGGCCAGGTCGAGACGCCGATGATCCGCGGCGTGGATCCGGTGCGCGAGGCGGGCGTCAGCCGCATTCCCCAGAGCCTGGTGGCCGGCGAGTTTTCCGTGGCCGACGGCGCGGTGGTCATCGGCAACGACCTGGCCCGGCGCCTCGGCGCCGGGGTGGGCGACCGGCTGACGGTCTATTCGCCGGCGACGTTCATGGACAAGGATGAGATCCGCCTGCCGTCCGAGATGACGGTGGCCGGCATCTTCGAGATCGGCATGTGGGAATTCGACATGGGCTACGTCGTGGCCTCGCTGTGGGACGCCCGCGATTTCTGCGGCGGGGCCGGCCTGGAGGCCATCCAGGTGATGACGAAGGATCCCTACGCCGCGGACGAAGTGGCCGCCGAGCTGCGCCGCCGCCTCGGCCCCGGCGTCTACGTGACCACCTGGATGGAGCAGAACCAGCAGCTGTTCGCCGCGCTGCGGGTCGAAAAGAACATGATGTTCTTCCTGCTGATTTTCATCACCATCGTGGCCGCCTTCGGCATCACCAACACGCTGATCACGGTGACGGTGCAGAAGACGCGCGAGATCGGCCTGCTGCGGTCGCTGGGCTTCTCGGCGGGCGGCATCATGCGGGTGTTTTTCTGGCAGGGGTGGATCCAGGGCGTGCTGGGCACCGCGCTGGGCATCGCGGCGGGCCTGACGGTGCTGAAGTACCGCAACGACCTGCTGCATTTCCTGAACGACCGCTGCGGCATGCAGCTCCTGCCCGAGGAGCTGTACCATTTGGCGGAGCTGCCCTCGCACACGCAGGTGGGCGACGTCGCGCTGGTGGCGACGTCGGTGCTGGTGATCTGCACCTTGGCGGCGGTGATTCCCGCGTGGCAGGCGGCCAAGCTCGATCCGGTGAGGGCCCTGCGCTATGAGTAGCCTCGTCGAAGCCCTCGAAGTCCGCCGATCCTTCGCCATGGAAACGCGCACGCTGGAGGTGCTGCGCGGCGTGAACCTGGCCGTCGCCGAGGGCGAGAGCCTGGCGATCACCGGCATGAGCGGCGCGGGCAAGAGCACGCTGCTGCACGTGCTGGGCGGGCTGGACCGGCCGACGTCGGGCCGGGTGCTGTACCGCGGCCGCGATCTCTACGCGGCGGGCGACCGCGAACGCTCGGCCATCCGCGCCCAGAAGATCGGTTTCGTGTTCCAGGCCTACCATCTGCTGCCGGAATTGACGGTGCTGGAGAACGTGCTGCTGCCGGGCCTGAGCGCGGCGGGCGCCTTCCTGCGCGGGCCCAAGCTGCGCGCGCGCGCGGCGGACCTGCTGGGGCGCGTGGGCCTGTCCGACCGCGCCGCCCACCGGCCCAACGAGCTGTCGGGCGGCGAGCAGCAGCGCGCGGCGCTGGCGCGCGCCCTGATGAACGGCCCCGAACTGCTGCTGGCGGACGAACCGACCGGCAACCTCGATTCCAAGACCGGCGAGGACGTCCTGCGCTACCTCTTCGAGCTCGCGGCCGAACGCCGCCTGACCCTCGTGATCGTGACCCACAACGAAGCCGTCGCCGCCCGCTGCAAACGCCACGTCGTCCTGCGCGACGGCCTGCCCGTCGCCTGAGCTCCCGCGCGCGGGGAATCGCGGCCCATGGGTTTTCCACACTGTGGAAAACTTTTTTCCACACCGTGGAAAAACCGGGCAAAGTTTTTACGTTCTACGTAAAACTCGCCGAAAGTTTTTACGTTCCGTGGAAAAAGGGCGTGAAAAGAGGGCGGGGATATGGGACAGTGGCGGACCAGATCGGAAGGTGGACGAAATGAGCAAAGCGATGATGCTGGGGTTGGCGCTTTTGGCGGCGTTCGTGATCGTGTTGATCATGACGGGGGGGAACGTGACGGTGAACCTATTTTCGATGAAGGTGACGCTGAAGACGTCGTACGCCTTGCTGGCGGCGGCGGGCGTCGGGGTGGTGGCGGGGGCGCTGCTGCGCAAATGAGCCGCGTCGAAGAACTTCTGGCGCGCGGCGTGAAAATCGCCGCGCCGGCGTCGGTGGAAATCGGCGCCGAAGTGGATCCGGCCCGGATCGCGCCGGGCGTGGTCATCCATGCCGGCTGCAAAGTGTTCGGCGCGGAAACGAGCATCGGTCCGGGCGGCGTGCTGGGGCGGGAGGCGCCGGCGACGGTGGACGACTGCCAGCTCGGGGAAAAGGTGGAGCTCAAGGGCGGGTCGTTTGTCGGAGCGGTGTTCCTCGACGGGGCGGCGCTGGGCAGCGGCGCGCAGGTGCGGCCGGGCACGATCCTCGAGGAAGGCGCCGAGATGGCGCATACGGTGGGCCTGAAGCAGACGATTTTCTTCCCGTTCGTGGTGGGGGGAAGCCTGATCAATTTCTGCGACGCGCTGATGGCCGGCGGCACGAGCCGCAAGGCGCACAGCGAAATCGGTTCGTCGTTCATCCATTTCAACTACACGCCGCACGGCGACAAGGCGACGGCGTCGCTGCTCGGCGACGTGCCGCGCGGGGTGATGCTCGATCAGGCGCCGATCTTCCTGGGCGGGCAGGGCGGCCTCGCGGGGCCGGTGCGGGTGGAGTACGGCACGGTGCTGGCGGCGGGCCACGTGCTGCGCAAGGACGTAGAAAAGCCGGGGCAGCTGGTGGTGCCGGCGGCGCCGCACGCGGGCACGGTTCCGTACGAAGCGGGCTATCGGTCCGTGGCGCGCGTGCTGCGCAACGGGGCGATCTACGTCGGGAATCTCGCGGCGCTGGAAGTCTGGTACGCGCAGGTGCGGCGACCGCTGCTGGAGAAAACGCCGCACGGCCGGGCCTGCCTCGCCGGCGCGCTCAAGCAACTGGCAGGCGCGCGCGCGGAACGGCTGAAGCGCCTCGACGAAGTCGTCGCGAAGCTCGCCGCGGAAAACCGCGCGGCGCTGGACGCGGCCTTGCGCGCGGAGCACGAGCGGGTTTGCGCGGCGTGGCCCGCGGCGCGCGCGCGCTTGGCGGCGGCGGGCGACGTGGCGTGCGCGGAAAAAGCGGCGTTCCTCGCCGCGTGGGCCGCGGCGAAGGAAGACGCCTACGTGGCGCGGGTGCAGGTCTTGCCGGCGGCGGCGAAGGCGGCGGGCACGGCCTGGCTGCAACAGATCGTGGACGGAGCCGGTTCGCCGGCATAACCAGGAGCCGAAGATGGGCGACAAGAAGCTGTTCGGGACGGACGGGGTGCGCGGGGTCGCGAACCGCGAGCCGATGATGGTGGAAACGGCCGTGAACCTCGGCCGCGCGGTGGCGTACGTGCTGAAGGAACGCAAGGGCGGCAAGCGCCCGCGCGTGGTGATCGGCAAGGACACCCGTCTGAGCGGCTACATGCTCGAAAACGCGCTGGTGGCGGGCCTGTGCTCGATGGGCGGCGATGCGCTGCTCGTCGGCACGCTGCCCACGCCGGGCATCGCGGTGCTGACGATCGATCAGAAGGCGGACGCGGGCTTCGTGATTTCCGCCTCGCACAATCCGTTTCAGGACAACGGGATCAAGCTGTTCTCCGGCGACGGCTGCAAGCTGCCGGACGACGAAGAGGCCGAGATCGAGAAGCTGATGGCCGACGGCAAGCTGACGAGCCTGTTGCCGAAGGCGGGCGGCATCGGCAAGTCGTTCCGCGTCGAAGACGCCTTGGAGCGGTACATCGCGTTTTGCGTGAAGACGTTCCCGGCCGATCTGGACCTGAAGGGCATGCGGATCGTGCTGGATTGCGGCAACGGGGCGACCTACAAGGCGGCGCCGGCGGTGTTCAAGCAGCTCGGCGCGGCCGTGACGAGTTTGCATTGCACGCCCAACGGGCTGAACATCAATGCGCGCAGCGGCTCGCAGCACACGGACGCCTTGCGCGAACAGGTGCTGGCCGAGCGCGCCGACGTGGGGCTGGCGTTCGACGGCGACGGCGACCGCTTGATCGTCGTCGACGAGAACGGCGCGGAGCTGACGGGCGACCACGTGCTGGCCGTTTGCGCGAAGGATCTCAAGGAGCGCGGGAAGCTGAAGAACAACGTCGCCGTGGGCACGGTGATGAGCAACTTCGGCCTGCACGCGGCGATGCGCAAGCTGGGCATCGACCTGGCGTGCAGCGCGGTGGGCGACCGCTACGTGCTGGAAGCGATGAAGGCCAAGGGCGGCGTGATCGGCGCGGAAGCGTCGGGGCACATGATCTTCCTGGACAAGCAGACGACGGGCGACGGCATCGTGGCGGCGCTGCAGCTGCTGGCGACGATGCGCCGGACGGGCAAGGAAATGTCGGCGTTGGCGTCGATCCTGAAACTGGCGCCGCAGAAGCTCGTGAACGTGGAATTGGCGAGCCGCCCGCCGCTGGAGGGGCTCAAGGGCGTGCAGGCCGCGATCGCCGCGGCGGAAAAAGAACTGGGGCAGGATGGCCGCGTGCTGGTGCGCTATTCGGGCACGCAGAACCTGTGCCGCGTGATGGTCGAGGGGCCGACCGACGAAACCGTGGCGCGCCTGTGCGATGCGATCGCCGCGGCGCTGAAGAAGGAAATCGGCTAGGCCGGTTGCCGTTCCGGCGGCGTCCCCGCTGCGGGGAATCGCGGCTCAATAGATTTCGTCGCTCTCTTCGCGGGTGTAGAAGAGGTGGAGATGGCTGGCGGGGTCCGGGGTGCCGGGATCCAGCAAGGTTTTTTCGGCGGTTTGGCGCTCGTTCCCGGCGGCGGCTTCCATGCGGTCGAGTTTCCCGCGCACGCCGGAGGCCTCGACGAGCTTCAGGATGGCGTCGTAGAGGAAGGGGGATCCGTACAGGAGCCGGCATTCGCAGAGGATTTTGCAGGCGACCATGTGCTCGAAGCGGTCGAACGCGAGCTGCTGGCGGACCTTGTCGAGGGGCTTGAGGACGTAGTCGATTTCCTCCCGATGGTCGGGATGGGTCAGGAGATAATGCTTCTGGCGGTAGATGGCGTCGTCGAGGGAGCGGCAGGCGGCCTCGGACAGGTCGTCGGCGACGACGACGATGACGTCGAGGTCGGAGCCGCGGACCATGCGGCCGGAGCTTTTTTCGGGGCGGGGCACGCGGTGGGCCATCTGGTAGGTGACGTCGCCGGCGATCATGAACGCGGCGTTGCGGAGCAGCAGGGGTTCGTCGGGCAGGCCGGCCAGGGCCATGCAGATGCTCTCGCGGGCGAGATCGATTTTTTCGCGGGAAATGGCCGCAGCGTTCGCTTCGAGCGCGGCGGCGCGGGCTTCGAGGGCGGCCCGCTGGTTTTCGAGGCCGACGAGGGTATAGGTGAGGAATTCGCGCCGGATGGAGGGGGAGAGGCGGGCATAGCCGGCGACGGCGGAATCGAGGCGCAGGTAGCGGCGGCCGGTGCGGCGGAGGAGGATTCCCGGCGCGTGGCACGCGCGCCATAGATCGAGGACGCCGGCGAAGCCGCCGGCCGCGGCGAGTTCGGCGCCGGTGAGCGGGCCGTTTTCGGAAAGGAGTTCCGCGATGCTGGACATGGAACACAGTATGGGGGTTGCGCGGCCGGAAGTGGAGATGATTTTACGGCGGCTTGCGGCTTGTCCGGCGCCGGGGCGAGGGGTATAAGCAGCAAAAGGTTGCGAGCACGTTCCGGAGGCGGGTTTGTGGAGCCGTGGATCGAGGAAGAACTGAGGGGCATGGAATGTCGGCGGCGTCCGCCGCGCCGCCGGGCCATGGTGGGGCTGGCGCTGCCGGTCATCGCGGGAACCGCAGTGGGGATTTGCGCGCCGTTTTCTCCGGCGTGGTTTTGGGCGGCGGGCGCGTTGCTGCTCCTGCCGCTGTTCGTGTGGGTGCGCGAGCGCTGGTCGGTCGGGCCGTTGATGCTGGCGGCGTTTTTCCTGATGGCGGCGCATGCGCGCCTATCGACGGGGAGCCGGGGCGCGACTTCGCTGGCCGCCCAGATGGCCCGGCCGATGGAATACGTGCAGTTCGCGGCGGTGGCGCTGGAAGATGCCGCGCCGCAGGCGGCGCAACCCGGCCGGGCCGCCGGGGCGACGTTTGCGGCGCAGGTCGAGGGATTGAACCGGGACGGCGTCTGGCGGAGCGTGGATGATCGGATCCGCGTGGTGCTGAGCGGCGAAATGCCGGAAGGTCGTCGCCTGCCGCGCTATGGCGAGCGGTGGCGCCTGCGGGGCCTCGTGCGCCCCGCGGTGCCGCGGCGCTCGGGGTTGTTCATCCTGCCGCAAAATCAGGCGATCGTGGATCCCGACCGCGCGTTTTTCCTGGATGCGGGGCAGGGCAATCCGGTCGTGGCTTGGTGCATGGAGCGGCGCCGCGCCTGCCGCGAAATCCTGGGGCGGGGATTGGCGGACGTTCCCGAGGAGCGGGGCGTCTTGCAGGCGCTGCTGCTGGGGTATCGCGACGATTTGCCGAAGACGCTGCGGCAGGATTTCGTCGCCACGGGCACCGTGCATATCTTCGCGATTTCCGGCGCGCACGTGGGCATGATGGCTTTTCTGGCCATCCAGCTTTTGCGCGCGCTGGGCGTTCCGATGGCGCGCTGGTTCTTCTTCCTGGCGCCGATGCTGGCGGTCTATACGATCACCACGGGAGCGGCCACCAGCGCGATTCGCGCTTGCGCGATGGCCTCGATGATGCTGGCGGCCCCGGTCCTGAAACGGCGGCCCGACGCGATTTCGGGCCTGGCGGTGGCGGCGATCGGCATTCTGGCGTGTTCGCCCGCGCAGCTCGGGGATCTGGGTTTCTTGCTTTCCTTCACGGCCGTGGCTGGCTTGCTGGCGCTCCAGCCGCTGTTCGACGCGGGGGCGGTGCGCCTGTTCCGCCGCGACGACTGGCAGTTGCCGGGCGAGGAGTTGCCCCGGAGCCGTCGCGCGCGCGAAATCGGGCTGTCCGCGGCGCGCTTTGGGCTGGTGTCGGTGTCGGCGTGGATCGGCACGTCGCCGCTGACGGCGTTTTTCTTCAATCTGTTTTCGCCGGTGGCGCTGGGCATGAACCTGCTGGTGATTCCGGCGGCCTTCTGCATCCTGTTCTCGGGGGTGATGAGCCTGCTGTGCGCGCCGTTTACGGGCTGGGTTTCGGAGACGTTCAACTTCTCGGCCTATGTTTTCGCGGCGCTGCTGGCGCGGTGCATCGGCTGGGCGGCCGACTTGCCGGGCGGGCATTGGTTCGTCCACACGCCGCCCGCGGCGGGCGTGGTCGCGTGGTACGCGATCCTGACGGCGACCGCGGTGATGGCCCGGCGCGTGCGGGGCGCGTTGGCGGCGGGGCTGGCGCTGCTGGCGGCGCTGGCCGTGGGGTGGGCCGCATGGGAGGCGAACCGCTGCCGGGTCTCCGTGCTGGACGTGGGCGAAGGAAATGCCGTGCTCGTGCAGGCGAAATCCGCGCGCATCCTCGTGGATGCGGGGCCGGAATTCTGCGGGCGCGAAACGCTGCGCCTGTTGCGGGCCGAAGGCGTCAATCGGATCGACGCGCTGATCTTGACGCATTCGGACGCACAGCATATCGGCGCGGCCGTCGGGCTCATGGCCGCGCTGCCGATCCGCGAGCTCTGGATTCCCGCGGTGGCGTGGCCCTCGCCGCGCTTGAAGGACGTCCTGCGCCAGGCGGAAGCTTTGGGGATTCCCATCCGCCGCTTGCGCGCCGGCGATTCGGGGAATTGGCCCGGCGACGTGTTTTGGGAGGTCTTCTGGCCGCCGGAAAAGCTGGAGATGGCGTGCGCGGACGACGCTTCGCTGGCGATGCGGGTGGCGCGCGGCGGCGTTTCGATCCTGCTGGCCGGCGACGTCGGTCAGGCGCAGGAGCGAGCGATACGGGCGACCGGAGCTTCTCTCGCGGCGTCGGTGCTGGTGGTCAGCCAACATGGGGATGCCCGTGCGACGTCCGGGGCCTGGTTGGATGCCGTGCGGCCCCAAGAGGCGATCGTCAGTTCGGGGCCGCACGCGGACGAGCGACAACCGGACGAGGCGCTGCTGGAACGGCTGGCGGCGCGGGAGATCCGCATCTGGCGGACCGATCGGCAGGGAACGATCCAGGCGGAACTGGCGAAGGAGCCGGCTCGATGGCCGGAACGAAGCTATCGGATGGGAGCGGCGATCCGATGAGCCGGATCAGCGGACGATGGCGTCCGGCGTGGCTTCGCGCAGAGGCTGGATGTCCTCTTCCGGAATCGGCGAACTGAACGCGAGGCGAGCTTTGCCCGCCATGAGGGCGGCCAGGCGATCGCCCTCGCCGGAGAGGCGGATCTCGCGGAATGCGCCGGACTGATAGGTGCGAACGACGGATTGGATGGGATTCCCCTCCAAGGCGGTTTCGAGATAACGGAGGGCCTTTCCGGTTTGTCCGAGGCGCGCGGCCAGTTGGGACGCTTCCAGAAACAAGGGCTGGCTGGAGGATTGGGTCTTCAGGAATTTCTCCAGCATGAGGAGCGCGTCGGCGGGCCGGCCCATCTGGGTCAGAAGCGTGGCTTGCAGGCGCAAGGCGGTGGTGTCGTCGGGCCGCTGGCCGAGATAGCGTCCCAGCCACTGGATGGCTGCGGCCGGGTTGCGGTCGGAAATGGCGCAGAGGGCCAGGTTGTAGAGGGCGGGGGCGAACCCCGGGCGGATCTGGTTGGCGGTGTCGAACTGCTCGACGGCGTTTTTCATCCGCTTTTGCCGGAGATAGGCGGCGCCCAGATCGTTTCTGATTTCCGCGTTTTCGCCGTCGATGGCCATGGCCATGCGGAGGCTGGCAATCACCAGTCGGGCCTCGGTCTTGCTGGAAAGCCCGCGAGCCAAGATGAGCCAACCGTTCCGGGACATCGGGTCGGTGGCCAGACGATCCAATTGCCGTTGCGTGGCGTTGGGCGGCAGTTCGTATTTCCAGCCGGCCGCGGCGGCGGCCGCCTCCGTTATCGGGGTGGCCGCGTGCGAGGAAAGATGGGTGCGGGCGCGCTGGTTTTTCCGGCTCCAATCGTGCTCGGCATATTTCACGGCCAGCATCAGCAGGATGAACATCACCACCAGGCCGATGGCGGTGGCGACGGCCAGGCGGACGGTGTGGGCCCGGATGGAGGGCCGGGGGGGCGACAAGGGGTTGCGCCGGGGCCGATAGTGCTCCCGCGGCGGGATGGAGTCGTTGGCAGACGCGGCGGGGGTCGGTCGCCGGGACCCTTCTTCCTGATTTGCACCTGATTGAACCATGTCGCGTTAAATCCTAGAAAGAAGATGGCCATGGAGCAAGTACCGATTGCGCCGGATATTTTCCATGCCAAGCGCGCCCTTTTCGTGCAACATGCGTCGCTTCATGTCCGGTTCGTGGAAAAACCAAATGGCGTTGGTCTGGGCGTCGCAATTCCTGTCGATCATGGGATTCTCGTTCGCGCTGCCCTTCGTGGCCTATTTCCTCCAGGAAGATCTCGGCGTGGTGCGTCCCGCCGAGCTGCGGACGTGGGTGGCGCTGTTTTCCGCGTCGACCGCGGTCACGATGGCGGTGGCGGCGCCCCTGTGGGGCCTGCTGGCGGACCGCTACGGCAAGCGCATCATGTTGATTCGGGCGAACCTCGCGGGTGCGGCGGTCATGTCGCTGATGGGGGCGGCGCAGACGCCGGGGATGCTGATCGTGCTGCGGCTGCTGCAAGGGGCGCTGACCGGCACGATGACGGCGGCGCAGGCGTTTCTCGCGGGCGAAGTGCCGCATGAGCGGAGAGGATTGGCGGTCGGCGGCCTGAGCGCGGCGGTCTTTTCGGGCAGCATGGCGGGAGCGTTCCTGGGGGGATTCGCGGCCGAATGGCTGGGCTATCGCGCGGCGTTCGTCGTGTCGGGCGTCCTGTTGCTGGCGGCAGGACTGTTGGTGCTGTGCTGCACGCGCGAGACGTCGCACCGCTGCGTCCGCGCGCCGGAGGAAGGGCTGGACAGCGCCCGCATCCACTGGCGTTCCCTGCCGGCGGCGCTGTACGGGGTGCTGGGAATGATCGGGGCCATCGCGTTCGTGCGCCAGTCCGATCTGGCCTTTCTGCCGCTGCTGGTGCAGGACATCCACGGGACGCTGGACCGGGCGTCGCTGTGGAGCGGCAGCCTGAACGCGTGCGGCAGCGTGGCGGGGCTGATGGCGGGACTGGCGACGGGCTGGTTGTCGGATCGGATCAACCCGCTGCGGATGGTGGTCGCGGCGGCGCTCGTGGCGGCGGTGTTCAGCGGCTGGCAAATGGCCGTCCATTCGTTCGCGGTTCTGTTCCCGGTGCGGTTTGGCGCCGTATTTTTCGCGGGGGCGCTGGAGCCGGCGCTGAACGCCTGGCTGGCCAAGCACGTGCCGGAAAGCCGCCAAGGCGTGGCGTTCGGCCTGGCCAGCACGACGCGCTCGATCGGCTGGGCGCTGGGCCCGCTTGCCGCCGGCGCCGTGGCCCTGGTCGATCTGCGCGCGGTGTTCGGCTTTTCCGCCCTGGGGTTCCTCGGGCTGGCCGCGCTGTTTGCCGCGGCCTTGCGCGTTTTCCGGAAAACAGATACAAAGACCGCATGAGCGCAACCGATCCCCATTGCCCGTTTCCCGAAACCGCCGACATCCACACGTCGGCGGACGAATACGCCACGCGGTTTTCGGGCGCCGCCGGCACGTGGATGCTGGACGTGCAGGAGCAGATCACGCGGCGCCTGCTGCGCGGGTTCGAGGGCGCCTCGGTGCTGGACGTCGGCGGCGGCCATGGACAGTTGGCGATCCCGCTGTGCCGCGACGGGTGGCGGGTGACGGTGCTGGGCAGCGACGAATCGTGCCGGCACCGGATCGAGTCCATCGTGGATTCCGGGGCCTGCCGGTTCGTGGCGGGCGACGTGATCCATCTGCCGTTTCCGGACCAGTCCTTCGACGTGGCGCTGTGTTTCCGCCTGCTGACGCATTGCGAGCGGTGGCCGGAGCTGGTGCGCGAGCTGTGCCGCGTGGCGCGGCAGGCCGTGATCGTGGACTATCCGACGGGACAGAGCCTGAACGCGGTCGCGCCGGCGCTGTTCGGCGCGAAGAAAAAGTTCGAGAAGAACACGCGCACGTGGGCGCTGTTCCGGCACGCGCAGGTGATCGGCGAATTCGCGAAGAACGGCTACGCGCCGGCGGCGGCGAAAAAGCAGTTTTTCCTGCCGATGGTGCTGCACCGGATGCTGAAAAGCCGCGCGGCGTCGGCGGCGATGGAAGCGATCTGCCGCGCGCTGGGGCTCACGCGCCTGTGGGGGTCGCCGGTGATCGTGCGGATGGAACCGAGGGGCTGATCAACCCGCGAGCCACGCGTACCACGCGTCGAGGCCGGTGCCGGCCCGGGCGGACAGTTCGAGGATCTTCGCCTGCGGGGCGGTTTGGCGGATGGCGGCCAGGGCTTTCTCGCGGTCGAAGCCCACGGCGTCGGCCAGATCGATCTTGGTGACGAGCACGAGATCGGCGTTGCGGAAAATCACCGGATACTTCAGCGGTTTGTCTTCGCCCTCGGTCACGGACAGCAGCACGACGCGCTTCGTTTCGCCCAGATCGTAGGACGCGGGGCACACGAGATTGCCGACGTTTTCGATGAACAGCGCGGCCAGGCCGTTGGCGTCGAGCTTGTCGAGGGCGTGGGCGACCATGTGCGCGTCGAGGTGGCACGTCGCGCCGGTGGTGATCTGGATGGCCTGCGCGCCCGAGGCGCGCAGGCGCACGGCGTCGTTCTCGGTCTGGAGATCGCCGACGATGGCGGCGGCGCGGGGCACGTCGCGCAGCGTGCGCTCGAGCAGGGTGGTCTTGCCGGAGCCGGGGGAGGAGAGCAGGTTGAAGACCTTCAGCCCTTTGGCGCGGAACCAGCCGCGGTTTTGGTCGGCGAGGCGCTGGTTGAGTTCCAGCGCGGATTTCTGCACGGGGAGGGTGCGGACCGGCGGGGGATGACCGTGGTCGTGGCCATGGCTATGGGCATGGCCGTGGGAATGTTCGTGGGAGTGGGGATCGCCGCAGCCGCAGGAGTCACACATGATCGGGTACCTCGATGGAAACAAGATCCAGTTCGTTGCCGCCGCGCAATTCGCCGTCGGAGGCGCCGCAATTCGGGCATTGGTAGGTGCCGACGGGCGTTTCGTAATCGGCGCCGCAGCGGGGGCAGTGGAGCCGGGGCGCGGTTTCCTCGACGTCGAAGCGCGCGCCTTCGGCCGGCGTGCCGGGCGAAAGAGCTTCAAACGCGAAGCGCAGCGAATCGACCACGATGCCGGAGAGCGGCCCCACGCGGACGCGCAGCGCGCGGATCGGCGCGCCTTCGGCGGCGGCCACCGCGTGATCCAGCAGATTCGACATGAGGCTCAATTCGTGCATCGGCGAAAGAATGTACCATACCCGCGCGTCCGTTTGAAACTTCTCGAACGCTTTTTTTAAATCTTCGGCGAGATTTTCCAGATATTCTTGAATTCCGGCGGGAAATCCACAGCGGATTCCAGCGCGAAAACAGGTCGATTTCCTAGAAAAAACAAAGGTTTGAGGCGGGGGCGAAAATGGGCTGTGGATAAGTTGTGTACAGGCGGGGGGGCTCCCGGGGGAATGCGAGTTGTAACAGAATGTCCTGGAATAGGATGAATCAATCCAACATTTTGTCTTTTTTTCTGTTGACGCTTGGTGGGACGAAGTGGGATAAAGTGCATCAAAAGGAAGCCCCGATGGAGCGTCGTGTCACAACTGAAATGGAGGAGCTGCTGAACGCGGGAGCGTTCGTGGGCAACTACACCCATTCGTTGGACGGCAAGAAGCGCGTCACGATTCCGTCGGATTGGCGCGACGCGGCGGGGAATCCCACGCTGTTCGTGCTGCCGGGCGTCAATTTCAAATGTCTCTACGTGGTCACGGCCCGCGAGATGGCGCAACGCCTCGAAAAGGTGCGGGCGGCGTCGGTCGCGAACGTGCAGGCGCAGAAATTCATGCGCGATTTCTTTTCGCGGGCGGACCGGGTCGCGCTGGATGGGCAAGGGCGCATCCGCGTGAAGGACGAGTTGCTGGATTACGCGGGAATCATCAATCAGATGGTGCTGGTCGGAACCGGCAGCCGGTTCGAGTTATGGAGTCCGGAATCATGGAACGAGCAGAGTTCGCAACTGGATCAGTCGAAGTTCGCGGAAGCGGCCCAGTACATCGGCTTCTAGACTTCTTCGCCGCGTTCTTCCTGGGCATCGGGCCCGCCGCGCGGCAGGAGCGGGAGGAGTCGAACTGGTGGGACCGCGAGCCCGCTTCGTCCGACGCCAAGGCCGTTTCCATCACCTTCGGCCAGCAGGCCGAGCTGTTCGACGCGGCCGGACAGGCGGTGCAGGCGCCCGTCCCGCCGGCGGCCGTTCCCGCCGCCCCGCCGGCCGCGAAAGCGCGGCCACAGACGATCGTGTCGGTTCATTCGAAGTCGCGGACCACGGCGCGCGTGGTGGCCACCACCCGCGTGGTGGCGGCGACGCGCGTGGCGGCGGTGTCCAAGACCGCGGCGTCCGCCCGGAGCGAGATGGGCCGCCACCTCGTGATGAGCCAATCCATTTCTAGCGGCAGAGAGGAATCGCGCTGGTTCTCCGTTCCCCAGCGCGTCCTCCTGCCGCGTTTCCAGTTGTTTGAAGGCGCCGATGCCGTCGTCGAGGAAGGCCGGAACCTGCGGATCGGTTCCCCCGCCACGCGGTCGCAGCGGGGCCGCGTCTGGTTCGTATGATCGTTCGGAGGTGACGCATGCTCCACGTGCCGGTTTTGCTCGAGGAAACCGTCTCCAGCCTGGTGACGGAATCCGGCGGCTGGTACGTGGATGCGACGGCGGGCGCCGGGGGCCATGCGGCGGCGGTTTTGGCGGCGGCCGGCCTGGACGCGCGCCTGCTGGCGCTGGACCGCGACGGCGAAGCGCTGGAGCTGGCGCGCGCCGCGCTGGCGCCCTTCGGCGAGCGCGCGATCCTGGAACGGGCGAATTTTTCGGAACTGGCCGAGGTGGCTGCGCGGCATGGCGTGCGCGGCGTGCGCGGCATTCTGCTGGATCTGGGCGTTTCGTCCATGCAGCTGGATCGGCCGGATCGCGGTTTTAGTTTCCAGCGGGACCATCCGCTGGACATGCGCATGGACGACCGCCAGGAGCTGACGGCCGCTTTGCTGCTGAAGCGGTTGCCGGAGGCGGAACTGGCCGAGGTGCTGTGGCGCTACGGCGAGGAACGGATGGCGCGGCGCATCGCCAAGGCGGTGGCCCAGGCGCGGGCGCGCGGCGCGGTGCCGGAGACCACGGCGCAGCTGGCGGAGCTGGTGTCGAACGCGAAGGGCGGCCGGCGCGGCCCTGCGCATCCGGCGACGCAGACCTTTCAGGCGCTGCGGATCGCGGTGAACGGCGAGCTGGCCGCGCTGGAAGCGGTCTTGCCGGCGGCGCTGGATCTGCTGGCGCCCGGCGGGCGCCTGGCGGTGATCAGTTTCCACAGTTTGGAAGACCGGATGGTGAAGCAGTTCATGGCGGCCCACGAGGGCCGCATGGAATCGCTGGCGAAAGGCGGCGCGCGCTGGATCGGCCAGCTGCCGCGGGCGCGCCGCGTGGTGCGCAAGGCAGTGGTCGCCGCGCCGGCCGAAACGGCGAGGAACCCGCGGGCCCGCTCGGCCAAATTGCGGGTGTTGGAAAGGATGGCGTGACATGGCGAAACGAAATCGCAAGAACGGCGAGGAAGGCCACCGGACGATGGTCTGGGGCATTTCTCTGTTTGGCGTGGCGGCGGTCCTGGCGGGCATCTACCTGGGCCTCTTCAATGCCTGCGAAACCATCGGGCGCCAGATCAAGAAGCTGGAGTACGATCAGGCCGAACTGCGCAAGCGGGTGGTGAACGAAGAACGCAACTGGGCCATGGCCCGCTCGATCGGCAACATGGAGCGGCTGATGGCGGCCCACGGCATCGTCATGTCGTGGCCTCAGGAGCGGAACATCATCCGCCTGCAGGCGGCGGAGCCGGACGAGCCGGCCCAATACGCCTTCCAGGGCGCGCCCTCGCTTCGTGATTGACCGCGGATACATCTGGCGGACGACGCTGGTCGTCGTGGCGCTGCTGCTGGTGTGGGGGGGGTTGGCCGCGCGCCTGGGATTCCTGCATCTGGGGGCGAACGAGCGGCTCAAGGCCCAGGTGCGCAAAATGCGCACCGTCGAGGAGGAAATCCTCGTGGGGCGGGGGCGCATCCTCGACCGCAACGGGCAGCTGCTGGCGCTGGATCTGCCGGTCAAGAACATCATCGTCGAGCCGAAGGTCGTCCTGAGCAACGGCCAAGCGCGGGCCGTTAGCGCGCAACTGGCGCGGGTGCTCGGTTTGCCGGTGGGCGAGGTGTACGCCCGCGTGAACAAGCCGGGCGATCCCTACGAACCCGTGGCCCGGCTCGTGCGCGAGGAAGTCGCCGAGAAAGTGATGCGCCTCCAGCTCAAGGGCGTCTATCCCGAGCCGCTGACGACCCGCTACTATCCGCACGACTCGCTCGGCTGCCACGTGCTGGGGTTTTCCAACATGGAAGGCGTGGGCAGCGCCGGCATCGAACAGCGCTGGAACGCCCACCTCAAGGGCCGTCCCGGCTATCGCCAGAGCGAACGCGACGGCGTCAAGCGGGAGATCTACACCCACCGGACGCTCGAAATCGCCCCGCAGGAGGGCGCGGACGTCCATCTGACCCTGGACCTCAACGTCCAGTATTTCGCCGAAAAGGCGCTCGATGCGGCGATGACCAACCTCCAGCCCATCGCCGCCTGGGCCATCGTGGAGGACGTGCGGACCGGCGCGATCCTCGCCATGGCTTCGCGTCCGGCCTACGACCTCAACGCCTACTCGGCGACCCAGCCGGACACGCGCCTGAACCGCGCCGTGGGCGTGAACTTCGAACCCGGTTCCGTCTTCAAGGTCGGCGTCGTCGCCGCCGCCCTCAACGAAGGCCTCATTTCCACCAACGACGTGTTCGACTGCGAAAACGGCATGTGGTTCTACGCCGGCCGGCCGCTGAAGGATTTCCATCCCTACGGCGAACTCGACGTGACGGGCGTCCTGCGCAAGTCCAGCAACATCGGCGCGGCCAAGATCGCCGTGATGCTGGGGCAGGAACGCTTGCACCGCTATCTGACGGACTACGGCCTGGGGCGGCCCACCGGCATCGAAGTGCCCGGCGAGGAATCCGGCATTCTCAACCCGGTCGAGAAATGGGCCAAGATCGACGTCACGCGCATCGCCATGGGCCACACCGTGGCCGTCACCGCCTTGCAGATGCTCAACGTGCTGTGCTGCATCGGCAACGACGGCTTCCTCATGAAGAGCCACCTCGTGCGCAAGGTGGTCGACAAGAACGGCGTGATCCTGCAGGAGAACAAGCCCGAGGCGCTGGCCCGGCCCATCACCGAACGAACCGCCGCCCTGATGCGCCAGATGCTGGCGGAGGTCACGCGCCCCGGCGGCACCGGTACCCGCGCCGCGGTGGCGGGCTACAACGTCGCCGGCAAGACCGGCACCGCCGAGAAAATCGTGGACGGCCATTACGTGAAGAACGAGAACGTCTCCTCCTTCATGGGCCTGCTGCCCGCCGAACGGCCGGAGATCGGCATCATCGTGGTGCTGGACAATCCGACGGATCCGACGACCCGGCTGCGCACCGGCGGCATCACCGCGGCGCCCGTGTTCGCGCAGATCGCCGAACCCGTCGCGCGCTATCTCGACATCCGTCCCGTGGATTCCGCCGGAATGGTCTATTACAAGAAAATCCTGGACGGGGCGCCATGAACCGGGATGGGCGCGGCAAGCCGGTCTCTCCGATGAAACTGGGCCGCCTGCTCCAGGCGTGCCCGGCGGCCCGCTTGCGGGAGGGGGCCGCCGCGACGGAAATCGCGGGCCTGGCCTACGACTCGCGCGCCGTCCAGCCCGGCTTCCTGTTCTTTGCGCTGCCCGGCGAGAAAACCGACGGCGGTCTCTTCGTCGAGGAGGCCGCGCGGCGCGGGGCTGTCGCCGTCGTCCATGAGAACGGCATGCGCCTGCCGCGCGAACTGGCCGACGTCGCCGTGGACGGCGCGCGGCACGCCATGGCCGACCTCGCCGCGGAGTTCTACGGAAATCCGTCCGATAAGCTCCAAATCGTCGGCGTCACCGGCACGAATGGGAAAACCACCGCGACGTTCATGATCCGCGACGTCCTGCGCGCCGCCGGCACGGATTGCGGACTCATCGGCACGATCCAGTATGAATACGGCGGCCGGCTCATTTCCGCCGCGCGCACCACGCCCGAATCGCTGGATCTGCAACGCATGTTCTTCGAAGGCCGCCAGGCCGGCTGCCGCGCCGTCGCGATGGAGGTGTCGTCGCAGGGACTCGCCGCCGAACGCCTGCGCGGCACGCGCTTCGCCGCCGCCGTCTTCACGAACTTGAGCGTGGACCACCTCGATTTCCACCAGACGATGGAGGCCTATTTCGACGCCAAGAAGCGCCTCTTCGATGCGCTGCCGCCGACCGCGCCCGCCATCGTGAACCTCGACGACCCCTACGGCCGGCGGTTGGCGGCGGAACCGGGCCTCGCCGGGCGGCTCGTCACCTTTGGATTCGATCCGGCCGCGATGGTCCGGGCATTGGATCTGCGCCTGTCGGAAACCGGGTCTTCCTTCCGCGCCGCCACGCCGTGGGGCGAAACGCGCGTGGAACTGGCCTTGGCCGGGCGTTTCAACGCGATGAACGCCCTTTCGGCCATGGCCGCTTGCGGCGCGCTCGGCGTCCCGCTGGATGCCATGGCCGCCGCCTTCGCGCAGATGTCCGCCGTGCCCGGCCGCCTCGAGCGCATCGCGGATCCCCGCGGTCGCCACGTGTTCGTGGACTACGCCCACACCGAAGATGCCCTGCGCAACGTGCTGCAGACCCTGCGCGAAAGCTCGCCCGGCCGCCTGGTCTGCCTGTTCGGCTGCGGCGGAAACCGCGACCGGAGCAAGCGCCCGCGCATGGGCGCCGCCGTGTCGGAATTCGCCGACTACGCCGTCGTCACCAGCGACAATCCCCGCAACGAGGATCCGCTGGCCATTCTCGACGAGATCCTCGCCGGGATGGACCGGAGCAAACCGCACCTCGTCGAATCCGACCGGGGCCAGGCCATCCGGGCCGCCCTGCGCGCGGCGCGCGCGGGCGACACCGTCCTGCTGGCCGGCAAGGGCCACGAGCCCTATCAGGAAATCGCCGGCCGCATGCTCCACTTCGACGACCGGGAAACCGTGCGCGAAGCGATCGCCGAAGGTCTGTAGCCGGTCCGGAAATGGATTGCGCCGGGGCGCCAAAACTCCTACAAATCCACCCTCGATATGGATCCCGTTTCCCCAGAACTCGTTTCGGCCTGGTGCCGCGGGCGGTGGCATTCCTCCCCGCCGCCGGCGCCCCTGCGCGCGCTGTCCACGGATAGCCGGCAGGCGCAGCCCGGGTGCTTGTTCTTCGCGCTGAAAGGCGCGAAGGCCGATGGCCACGATTTTCTCTCCGCCGTGGCGGCCGCCGGCGCGTGCGCCGTCGTGCGCGCGGATTATCCCGCGGAACGACTTCCCGCCGGCGGGCGCTTCTTGCGCGTGGACGACGTGCTCGCCGCGCTGGGCCGGTTCGCGGCGGGCTACCGCGCGACGCTGTCCGCGCGGATCGTGGGCGTGACCGGCAGCGTGGGGAAAACCTCGACCAAAGAACTCGTGGCCGATCTGCTGGCCACCTTGGGCAAGACGGCGCGCACCTCGGGCAACTTCAACAACGAAATCGGCCTGCCGCTGAGCGTGGCGGCGATGGGGCGCGACTGCGCGTTCGGGGTGATCGAAGCCGGCATCAGCCATCCCGGCGAGATGGTGTCGCTGCGCGACGTCTTGATGCCCGACGTCGCGGTGATGACGGGAATCGGGCCGGTCCACGTCGAGTTTTTCGATTCGGTCCGCGCCATCGCGGAGGAAAAGGCCGCCCTGCTGGAAAAACTGCCGGCGGACGGTTTCGCGGTGTTGGATCTCGACGACGCCTATTTCGACGTCCTGCGCGCGCATGCGTCCGCGCCGGTGGCGACCTGTTCGCTGAAACGCCGCGACGCGGATTACGCCGCCGATCCGCAGGCCGACGGGAAGCTGTGGGTCTGCGAGCGGGCGACCGGCGAGAGCGCGACGTTGCCGCTGCCGCCGCCCGGCGGCTTCATGGCGGAAAACGTTTTGCGCGCGGTCGCCGTCGCGCGGAAATGCGGCGCGGCCTGGGACGCCATCGCGACCGCGCTCGGCCATTTCCGCCCGGTCGGCATGCGCTGGGCCGTGGAAGACGTCGGCGGGTGGCGCGCGGTCAACGACGGCTACAATGCGAATCCGCTCAGCATGCGGGCCGCGCTGAAGGCGTTTGCCGCCTGGCCCGCGCCGGGCCGCAAGTTTCTCGCGCTGGGCCCGATGCTCGAACTGGGCGCCCGGGAACCGGCGGAACACGAGGCGCTCGGCCGTTTCGTCGCCGAAGGCCGCTGGGCCGGCGCGGCGGTCGTTCCCTGGAAATCCGCCGGAGGCGTTCCGGATGCCGCGGCCCAGGCCCTCGCGTCGGGGTTCCGTGCCGGGGGCGGGGCCGCGGAACAGCTGTGCGCCGCTGCCGGGTCCGCCGAAGCGGCGGCTTGGCTGCGCGCGCGCTTGCGTCCGGGCGACGCCCTGTTGCTGAAGGCCTCGCGCGGCGTGCGCATCGAAACCGTCTTGGAAGCGCTCAAGAAAGAAAGCTGAGCCATGCTGTATTATCTGTCCCTGCTGTCCGACCAGTTCACCCCGCTGAACGTGTTCCGCTACGTCACGGTCCGCGCGTTCATGGGCGCGGGCACCGCCTTCCTGCTTTCGCTGCTGCTCGGCCGCTGGATGATCGGCCGCCTGCGCGCGCTGAAGATCGGCCAGATCGTGCGGCAGGATCCGGAAATGGCGGCCATCGCCCACGGGGGCAAGACCGGCACGCCGACGATGGGCGGGCTGCTGATCCTGTTCACGACGACGCTCGCGGCGCTGCTGTGGTGCCGCTCGTCGAATCCGCAGACGTGGATCGTGCTGGCGACCATGGGGTTCATGGGCGGCGTCGGCTTCATGGACGACTGGCTGAAATTGCGCGAAAAGAATTCCAAGGGCCTGCAGGAATGGCAGAAGCTGGCGCTGCAGGGCCTATGGGTCGCGATCGCGTTCGCGGCGATCGAAATGGTGCCGGGAACGCGCGCCCATGCGCGGGAACTGATGGTGCCCTTCTTCAAGGCCCCCGTCGTCGCCGACCTGACGGTTCCCGGCGCGCTGGCGTTTATGTTCCTGGTGCTGGTGGGCACGACCAACGCGGTGAACTTGACGGATGGCCTCGACGGCTTGGCGGCGGGATGCATGAATTCGGTATCGGCGGCCTATCTGGCGCTGGCCTACGTGGCGGGCAACGCCGTGTTCGCCAACTACCTGCAGGTGCCGTCCATCGCGGGCGCCCATGAACTGGCCGTGTTCTGCGGCTGCCTGCTGGGCGCGGGCCTGGGCTTTCTGTGGTGGAACGCCTATCCGGCCAAGGTGTTCATGGGCGACACGGGCAGCCTCGCGCTCGGCGGCACGATCGCGATGGTCGCCATTCTCATCAAGCAGGAACTGACGCTGCTGATCGTCGGGCTCGTGTTCGTCGGCGAGGCGGGGAGCGTCCTGATCCAGCGGGCCAGTTGCCGGATCTATCGCCGGTTCACGGGCCAGGGCCTGCCGCCGGAACGCCGCCCGTTCCGCATGACGCCCATCCACCACCATTTCGAGATCATTTCCAAGGAGCGCGCCAAGGCGGAAGGGCGCTCGCCGGAGGCCGCCGAGAATTCCGTGGTGATCCGCTTCTGGATCGTCTCGATCGTCTGCGCGCTGCTGGGCTTGGCGACGCTGAAACTGCGCTGAGGAACCCATGCGGCGGTATTCCCAGGCGATGGTGTGCGGGCTCGGCGCCAGCGGCGCGGCCGCCGCGCGCCTGCTGCGCGCGGAAGGCGCCGCCGTCTGCGCCGTCGACGAGCGCGAGACGCCCGAAAGCCGGAAAACCGCCGAAGCGCTCGCCGCGCTGGGCTGCGCCGTGGCGCTGGGCGCGAAAGCGCCGCCGGCAGGGGAGTTCGACGTCGCCGTCGTCAGCCCCGGCCTGCCGGTGGACGGCGCCTTTTTGTCCGCCGCGCTCCGCCGCGGGATTCCGCTGCTTTCGGAAATGGAGCTGGGGTGGAGCCGGTTCCGCGGCCGCACGATCGCGGTCACGGGCAGCAACGGCAAGAGCAGCGTGGTCAAGGCGCTGGCCGAATGCCTGGAAGCGGCGGGGCGGCGCGCGATTCCCTGCGGCAACTACGGACTGCCGGTCTGCCAGGCCGTTCTCGACGCGCCGGATGCCGCCTGGCTCGTGATCGAGGCGAGTTCCTTCCAGCTCGAAACCTGCGCGGAATTCCGCCCCGACGTCGCCGTGCTGATGAACGTGCTGCCCAACCATCTAGACCGGCACGGCACCCTCGAAGCCTATGCCCGCCTGAAGGCGCGGATGTTTGCGCGCCAGCGGGAAGGCGACGTCGCGCTGGTTCCGCCGGAATGGCGGGATCGTTTCCAGGCGTGGTCGGGCGGGCGAGGCCGGTGGGAAACTTTCGGCGCGGATCCGGGCCCCGATTATGCATTCTCTCCCCACCGGATCGCGGAACGGAACGGGGCGGGGATGGGCATTGGCGGGTCCTACTTCGACAACGAAGTGCTGGGGCCCAACGCGGCCGCCCTCTGCGGCGCGGCGCGGGCGGCGGGCGCGCCGCCCGAATCCATCCAGCGGGCGCTGATCGGTTTCGAACCCCTGCCGCACCGGGCCGAACCCGTCGGCGAGTTCAACGGCGTCCGCTACGTCAACGATTCCAAGGCGACGAACCTCTCGGCCATGATCGCCTCGATCCGCATGCAGGACCGGCCCGTCTGGCTCATCGCGGGCGGCCGCCCGAAGGAAACCGATTTTTCGGCGGCG
>CAZECJ010000032.1:0-26905 GCA_964510645.1 uncultured Verrucomicrobiota bacterium
ATCCACTTGGCCAGCAGGACCATCACGATGCTCTTGCCGCTGCCCTGCGCGTGCCAGACGATGCCGCCCTCCCGCCGCCGGGCGAACTCCTGCGCCTCCTTGATGCCGAAATACTGGTGGGGGCGCGGCACCTTCTTCTTGCCGTTGTCGAACAGGACGAAATCCCGGACCAGCTCGATGAAGCGCCCCTTGGCGCACATCTGGACCAGGCGGCGGTCCAGCAGGTAGCGGTGTTCCCCGGCCCCGTCTTCCTTCCAGGTCAGGTAGTACTTTTCCTGGGTGCCCACGGTGCCGTAGCGCAGCCCCTCGGCGTCGCTGCCCGCGAACAGGAACTGGGCCGCGCCGAAGAACCATTCGTTGTAGTCGGGGCTCTGGTTGGAGATGAGCTGCCGAATGCCCTCGCCGATGGACACGCTGCTACGCTTGAGCTCGATCACGCCCAGGGCGATGCCGTTGACGTAGATCACGACGTCCGGCCGCCGCTCCCGGTTGCCGCACAGGGTCACTTCCTCCGCGATGGCGAAATCGTTGTCCTCCGGGTGCTCCCAGTCGATGAAATGGACGGTCTCGTGGTGCTTGCCGGCGGCCGTCTGGACCTTGGCGCCGTAGCGCAGCAGGGAATAGACGGCCTGGTTGCGCTCATAGAGACTCTGGCGGCGGTGCTCCGCCGCGTGGCGGAGCTGGCGGATGGCCTCGCCGATCTGGGCGGGGGTGTACTTCTTCCGGGCCAGATACGCCTTCAGCAGGCCGTCCTCGATGTCCCGGTTGTTGACCCGGTCGATCCAGTTGCCGAGGTAGTCATAGCCCAGCTTTTCGCGGAACAGGGCGACGATCCGGTCCTGGGTGGCGCGTTCGGGCTGGACGGCGGTCGGGCTCATGGAGAGGATTGTCTTTTGCGCAAGGTGGCCAGGAAACCGGTCCCCTTCGCGGTGAGACGATATTTTTGCAGGCGACTGTTGGGCTTGCCGGGGATGGTCATTTCGATGAATTTCGATTCCAGCGCGGGCACCAGATACAGCTTCCTGAAGTTTTCCTCCGACTTGAGCTGCAAGGCATCTTGCAATTCGGTCCGGCGCATCGGGCCTTGGCAGACCCATAGCAGCTTGGCGACTTCACCTGTGACTTCACCTGCGACTTCACCTGCGACTTCACCTGTGACTTCACCCGTGACTATCCCTTTAAGCCCGGCGGCGGGGGCCGCCGTTTTAGTCTGCGGCGCCGCACGGGAGGGTTCCTTCCGCCGAATGGTCAGGACGAACCCGTCTGCCTGCCGGAACCGGGGCTCCGGCAGCCCCGCCTTCCGGCAGCGGCGGATCATGTCGCCCGTGCCGGTTCCCATGCGCTCGATGTACTTGGTCTGATAGAGCGGCTCGGCCAGCAGGGGATTGCGCGGCACCGACCCGTGGGGGTGGCGCAGGCTTTCCAGCGTCAGGGTGGACGGCAGCTCGCCCGGATTCCAGATTTCCAGGCGGTCGGCGAACAGCATGACCTGCACGCTGCCGTTGCTGGCATAGTCGCGGTGGGCGACGGCGTTGACGATGCCCTCCGCCACCACTTCGCGGGGAATTTCGTACTTCACCGGCGCCTGGGCGCTTTCCGCCCGCGTGCCCACGCTCAGGGCCAGCTTGGACATCACGAAATCCACGGCCTGGTCCACCAGGGCGAACGCCGTGCCCTTGTACACCTGGTACGACGGGATGGGCTTGGCGACCTCCGTGCCGTGGAAATGGGCGCACTTGATTTCCGAGGTCGGCAGGAAGCGCTGCGGATTCTTGCCGAACAGCAGGACGGCGGCATGGGTGGGACGTCCATCCGCCAGCAGGTTCAAATGGGTCAGCAGTTCCCTGGCGGTGGCCGAGACCTTCAGCGGAAAGCCCCGCGCCGCCCGCGCATCGCGGATGAACGTCTTCATGCCGGCCGCATCCAGATCCTTGAGCGCGGCGCCGCGGCAGGGCTCGGCGTCGAACGGACCGGTGGAAATCAGCCGTTGTTCCTCCAGATATTGCACCAGCGAGGCATAGACCGCCGTGCGCAGGGAAGCCACGTCGGTGAACCGGCGGCGGACCAGATCGGCCCCCGCCCGGCGGATCAGCGCCCGCATCTTGGGATGCTTGGCGGCATCGTCCGCGCCCTTCACGTAGATCAGGCGCGGCCGGCCCAGCTCGGTGGCCCGGTTGAATTCGCATTCCGTGGGCGACAGCCCCCGGGCGTTCGCCGCGCCGTACTCGTCGCCGAACAGCCCCAGATAGAGCCCGCAGGCCCGTACCTGTTCCAGATAGGCCTGGTCCGCCCGGCGGTCGGCCGCCGGCAGATCCTCGAACAGGAACACGTCGAAAAAGCGCCGCAACAGGGGATCCGCCCGCACGTAGTCCCGCAACGCCGCCCGCTCCGCCGCGAATTCCTTCTGCACGCTGCTGACGAATATGCGCTTCATTTCAGTCGGATCCTTCCGGTGAGCAGTTCCTGCATCATCCCTTGCTTGATCGCACGCGCCTTCGACAGCTTAGCCTCCAGCGCCGCAAGCTCCGCGTCCATGTCGGAGAGGACGGAGGCGATGGCGGTTTGTTCCTCTACTATCGGTGGCATATCGATTGGTAATAGCCGCACAAGCTTGGCAGTATAGCTTTGCTGCTTGGTCCCCTGGCAATATCTGAATGCCAGATCGTTTCCGCGAAGGACGTAGTAGTGATAAAGGAATTCCGTCATTAATTCAGAGGTTGGATATACGGCCATACACGACTGATTGGTTGTGGCTGGGCTGCCGACGATTCCGCATGCCCCCCTTGTTCCTTCGGCCTCTAAGCCTGTAATGGCCATTAGGAATGTGCCCGCGGGGTGTAGTTTCAAATTGGCCTTTTCCGCAGCCTCGGAAGAGATGTGTTCGATGGTGTCAAAGATGACATTGTAGTTGAGCTCGCCACTTGTAATCCACTTAACGCTTCCCTTGTAAAACTCCGGACGACCACGATAGGGAGTTGCCCCGCTCGAACACTCGTCGATTACTTTGCCGAGCGGACAAGACCGCCACTTCCCGGTGAATCCCGGCAGGCGGCGTTTGCCGGTGAGGAGTTCCTGCATCGCGCCCTGTTTGACGTCGCGCTTCTTGGCGACCAGCCGCTCCAGCGATTCGATCAGCGCATCCGCATCGCCCAGCGCCGAGGCGATGGCTTCTTGCTCGGCCAGCGTGGGGGGGACTGGAACGATGATCTTCTCCATCTCCGATTTGTTGAGCTTGGCACGAGTCCCGCTCGCAAGAAACGGCAGGATGTTTTTGTGGACGATGGAATAGAAGAAGAAGCCTTGGTCATGACCACGCCTGGCTTTCAAAATGTGGGCGTGGTTGTTGACCCAGCACTTTCCTCTCATTCGGTACGCGATAGGGCGAGACGCATATTCATCATAATAGCCACCGTCTTCGGCCATCAGGATGATGTCGTCATCGACAACAAAGTTGTTTACGTAATCTAGGACGCCATTTGCTCCGCAGTATGGGAAATCCCCCTGCATTTTCTGCCGCTGGGCGTCGTTTAACGGTACCCGCAAGTTATCGAGGCAGTCTGCAACTGCTAGAAGCGATGCCGTTCCCCAATCCTCTGGGATCACGCCGACCTCGGTCTGTTTGAACCCGGGCTTCATTTCCAGGCGAAGCCCATCTTTTGGAGGTGGTTGTTGACTTTGGCTTCGAGTTCGTCGGCATGCTTGGCGAGCTGGGGCATGGGGGCTTCGTAGCGCTCGGCGAGCTGCTTGACGCGGGCGGTGAGGGCTTGGCTGATGCGATCCATTTCGCCGTGGACGCGGGCTTCGAGGATGGCGAGCCATTTGTCGTCCACGACCAGCGCCTTGACGTCGTCCACGGTCAACTTGGGATACTTGGCCAGGGCCTTGGCGTCGAGGTTGGCGTCGGCGTCCTTGACCTGTTTCTTCAGGTCGGATTCCTTTTCGGCGACTTCCAGCCAGTTCTTCAGTACGGCGATCTCGTCCTTGGCTTCCTTGTCGCCCTTGATTTCCTTCAGGCGCTTGGCGACCTCGGCTTTGTTGATCTTCTCGAAGTCGGCGAAGACGCCCTCCTCGCCGCCGTTTTCTTCTTCCAGCTCGGTTTTCTTGGCGCTGACGGCTTCCAGTTCGGCGGTCAGGCGGTCCAGTTCGGCCTGCTCCTTGGGGAAGAACCGGGCGACGACCAGCGCCTTGGGGACGAGATCGCAGGTCCAGCCCTTGTCCTTCTCCCGGCCCTTCTTGTCCGTCTCGACGATGCGGGACGTCTCGGCCTTCCAGCCGTCGGCGGAGAGCATATAGGCGTCGTCCTGCATGGTCTCGGTCCAGTAGTCCATCAGGTGCTGGTAGACGGCGTAGGGGTCGATCAGCGGCCGGCCTTCGTAGTGGTCGAGCAGGCCTTCGGAGATCTCGCCGACGAGGTCGCGGGGGTGGAAGCCGGGTTGCAGCTCCCGGAGCCGCTTGGCGGTCTTTTTGCGCCAGTCGGCGAAGTGGTCGGCCATGCCCCGGATGAAGGTTTCGAACTCGGCGTGGCCGTAGATGGCGGTCTTGATGGCGGCCTTGTCGGGGACGAGGGAGAGGTAGCCCTTGCGCAGGGGCGCAAAAAGGGCGGGGCGGAGCTTGGGGCACACGGCCCAATAGGCGGCCAGCGCGTCCGCGTCGCGCTCAGGGATGCCGCCGCGGAGGTGGCCGTCGATGTCCTGGAGGTCTTCGGGCTCGGTGGCGTCGATGTAGCGCGGCAGGTTGAGGTTGTAGTCGTTCTTCTCGATTTCCGCGAAGGTCGCCATCCGGCTGTATTTCGGGATTTCGAGGGCATTGGTGAAGGTGTCCACGATCTTGTGGATGTCGCGGGCGCGGAGGCGGTTCTTGGCGCCGTCCTTCAGGAAGCCCTTGGAGGCGTCGATCAGGAAGATGCCCTTGCGGGCGCTGGCCCCCTGCTTGTCGAGGACGATGATGCAGGCGGGGATGCCGGTGCCGAAGAAGATGTTGGGCGGCAGGCCGACGATGCCCTTGATATAGCCCTTGCGGACGAGGTTGCGGCGGATGTCGGCCTCGGCGTTGCCCCGGAACAGCACGCCGTGGGGCAGGATGCAGGCGCCCTTGCCGACTCCGGGCTTCAGGGAGCGGACGATGTGCAGCAGGTAGGCGTAGTCGCCCTGCTTGGCCGGCGGGACGCCGAATTCGGCGAAGCGGCCGTAGGCATCGTTCTCGGGGTCGAGGCCGGTGCTCCAGCTCTTGTCGCTGAACGGCGGATTGGCGACGACGACGTCGAAGGTCTTCAGGGCGCCGCCGTCCTTGAATTGCGGATGGACCAGCGTGTTGCCCAGCGCGATCACGGCGCCGGGGTTGTTGTGGAGATACATGTTCATCCGGGCGAGGCCGGAGGTGGATTCGTCCTTCTCCTGCCCGTAGAGCGAGGGCTTCACGCGGGCTTCGTCGCCGACCTTCAGCAGCAGGGAGCCGGAGCCGCAGGTGGGGTCGTAGACCGTGGTCTGGGCCGTGGTCATGGCCTTGCGGATCTCCAGGACCAGGGCGATGACGCGGCTGACCTCCGAGGGGGTGTAGAACTGGCCCTTGCTCTTGCCGCTTTCCGTGGCGAAGTTCCGCATCAGGTATTCGTAGGCGTCGCCCAGCAGGTCGTCGTCCTGGGCGCGGTTCTTGGAGAAGTCCAGGGCGGGCAGCTCGAAGATGGCGATCAGGTCGGAAAGCCGGTCCACCATCTCCTTGCCGTTGCCCAGCTTGGCCGGATCGTTGAAGTTCGGAAAGTCCGCCAGGGACAGCTGCGAGTTGGCCTTCACCAGCGGGGCGATGATGTCCTTGTTGATGCGGTCGCCGATGTCCGGCTTGCCCTTCAGCGCCGCCATGTCCTTGAATCCGGCCCCCTTGGGGATCTCGACGGGGGCGTAGCGCTCGCCGGCGTACTTGTCGCTGACGTACTTGATGAACAGGAGGGAGAGGACGTAGTTCTTGTACTGGCTGGCATCCATCCCCCCGCGCAGCTTGTCGCAGCTGGCCCACAGGGCGGAATACAGTTCGGACTTCTTGATGGCCATGGGCTAGGGCTTCCTTCCGCCCTCGCGGCGCGGGTTAAGGTGCTGCTGAATCATAGGCGGATGCTAGCAGACGCCACCCAACCCGGGCAAGAGCGGGGTTTTAGGCCTATCTGGGGTCAGGACCGCAGATAGGCAGGCCAATATCGACGACGCTCAGACCTGCCCCAGATCGACGGTCATGTCACCGCCCGCTGCGCCACCGTGTTGCAAAACGGCGGCCCTCGGGACCATATCGACTGTCTTCAGCTTGCCGTCCACGAGGACCTTGGACAGCGTGATGCCGACCACGTTGAGGGAGTCATCCATCTGCACGTCGCCGACCACTGCCAGCTTCATGTCTTGGCCAATGAGTGTCCTGCCGCGGATGGCGCTCCACAGGATATGGCCAGACAGCGACTGTCCGGCCGTGGCCTTGATCACAGCTTCCGCACTGGGCAAGAGCACCGCATCCACACCGAAGACGTTGACTTTGTCCGTCGTTACCAGACGCTCGTCGCGGTTCTTGCTGAAGCGCTGCCATGCCTTCCCCATCATGCCCTCGTCACTATCCAGAACCACAGCCGTTAGCTGCTGGAAGTCAGGATCAAAGTACGCGTCAGACACCTTGCCGAGGCGCTGGCCTTGGTCGATGCTATAGACGGGCTTGCCGATTAGTAATTCTTCGACTTTCATCGCGGACGAGAGACACCACCGAGTTGCCCCGGCAATTTATCTAACATGCTGTGCGCTGCCTGTTTAGCAAGCACCCCGCTAGGCGTAGAGGGAAATGGATTTTGTTTCACAGCCCCTAGCGCCATTGCTGCAAGATTCTTTAGCGTGTTTGGATCTGCTTTAATTTGTCCGCTTAGGGCACAAAATCCTCCTCCAGGCGGGATCCGAGACTGACCACCATTATTCATACTAACCTCCTTGGATTACGCTTCGACATTCATCAATAACAGACTGTGACGCTTCGTTCCCATACTGTGGCTCGTACAGGTGCGTGTCGCTGGGCCGACACTGGCGGGCAACCTCGATATTGCGGGCAGCACTTCCCGGGTCGGATGTTGCGCGCATGCGGGCTAGATGCAAGTGAACCAGATAATGGGGGCGATCCTCGACCCGGCTTAGTGACTCTGCGGCCTTCACGGCGTCACCGCCGTGGGCAAGGGCAAGTCCGGCGTAGACCTGGCTGTAATAGTGCTGGTCGGCGTTGAGGACGGACGTAATCAACTTGTTCAATTCGGCGTCATCGTATTGCTCGATGACCTTGCCGGCGGCCTGCATGGCCTCCATGACGGCTACCGCCTGGGGGTCTTTAATCATCTCCCCTTCTTCGCCGCTCTTCAGCAATAGAACCACCTCGTTGATCCGGGTCGTAAGCTTGTTGGCCAAGTGGGCGTTAATCTCCGATCCAATATCCAGCGTGGTCCACGCATTGCTGAAAACGGCCCGCAACCTCACGAGATCCGCGTCCAAGTAAGTGGACCAGTCTTTCCCCTTGGATTCCACTTGGCGCCGGATCTCCAGCAGCTGCCGTTCGTTGGTGACAAGGTAGTACTTGGGTTCTTCGGCCAGGCGGCGGACAACGGAATTGAACAGCGAGACGGACGAAGACAGCATTACCTCCGTAGACTTATCCAAGGCCTTTTTCGCCATGCTGCCGAAACCCCCGGCGGTCAGGTCCGCGCCCATTTTTTCGGCTATGCCGTCCTTGAGCTTCGACCCGGCGGCCATCGTGGCGGAAACAGCACGAGCGGTCTCGTCGGATGCGCGCTTGCCCAGCTCTTTGGCTTTCTTCAGGAAGTCCATCATGTACTCCTGTCCGAGTTCCGAAGCGCCTGAAGCATGTTCCGTAATTTGATCCCCCGTCCGGACGCGGCATACTGGAGCATGTTCCCGATGCGGTATGGAGCATAGGGAATGACCTCGTCCATTTTCGTATAGGTCGCCGCAGCGCCCTCGACCATCTCGATCAGCCCCACCTGGTCGCAGAACTCCGCGATGTCGATTTCGTTAACCACGCCGCGGTCATTGAAGACCTGCAACAGGGTGCTCGTGACGCTGGCCTTGACGTTGCCCGTGTAGGCGGTCGCGAAGTTCTCCGCCGTGAAAATCGCCTCCCGGAACCATCTGAAGGCCTTGACCCGAAGCGTCATGGAATACAGCCTTGGTCCGCCGACGATGTTGAGCGTGTTGACGATGGGTAGCGAGGCGAGCGTCTGGATGGCATCCTGCATCCGTTCCGCCAAGACTTCGGTGCGGATGTGTCCCAGTGCGATGTGGGTAAGTTCTTTTGCCAGGCAGTGCGTCAACTCAGCTTCGGAGAAATCCCGCACCAAGCGCGCTGATATTTCCAGACGCGGGGTGAAGCATCCGTTGCTGTCGATCAAGTATTGGTAACCTTCGTAGATGAAGATGTCCGGCACGGCGATGTCCAGATGCGAGCAGATTTTGGCGGCAAGTCCGTATACAGCAGGGAACTGCCGGAGGGATGCTTTCACACTTTTCCCGAGCAGGTCGGGAACCACCGTTGGTTCCGAAATCTCTTCGGCATACCGGAGCAGGGTCTGCTCGTTGACGATGAAGTTCATGAAAGTGCGGAAGGTGTCTGCTTCCGCCGCGCTCACGAAGAGCGACGGGTCTATGCCGTTCGGTTGTATTTCCGCCGTCACGATGGGCGCATATTAACCTTGATGGTGTGTCGGCGACAAGGACTTTTGGTTTCCGGGTCAAATAGGCCGAAAATCGGGCCTGAATGCGGCGTTTTTCGACGTTGGCGGCGCGATGGGTTAATACCAAGCGCAAAAGCGTTATAATATTTTTGAAAGGACACTGCATGGTATTGCCCGCTGGCACTTGTGTTCGCACCGCCTTGCCCCCGCCATCCACCAGCCCATCACCCAACATCCCAAGAAGGAGGAACATGACCAAACCAAAACCAAAAACTCCGAGCCCGGAGACATTTTTCCGGAAGCTACGGCGGCTTGACTTGCCAAACCGCACGAAGGCCCTGCTGAAGGAACTCTGGAGTACATCCAGAGGCATCGCCGCCCGTCTCGTAGGGTTCCTGTACAAACGCCGGAAATTTGTCACCAGCCTGCTGATGGGCCTCTGCCTGTACTATTTCATAGCACCCGTGGCTTATGTCGGCCCGCTGCTGGCTACGCTGTCCCTGAGCCTGTCCATCCTGCACGGGGTGTTCCGGCAGTTCGAGGCCGACATGAGCCGACACTTCGCCGTCCTCGTGCCCCAGCCCATTTGATCCCCATGCCCGCCTAGCGTCCAGTATCTCCGATTTGATTTAGGGCCGTCTCCCATCGCGGGGGGCGGCCCTTTGCATGCAATACAACAACCAACAGGAGATCGTCATGACATACCAGGTCGAGCTGGATGTGTTCCAAGGTGCGGAGTCCCGTCCGAGGTCCCGCACTACCTACCTCGTGGAAGAATCGGCACCGCTGAGCGCGATGGCGAAAGCCGAGCAACACATGAACGTGCAGCTGCCGCCCGAGCAGTACGCCGTGGCGCGGCATGCCCTTCCGCGATTCTTCCCGCGGCCCGTCGCCGGCATGGCCTTGGCGCTGGCGGAGGCGGCGTAAGCCAACAAGTCCCCGGAGGCCGCAGGCGCCGGGGCAACCTTTTTAAGTTAATCCAACACACAAGGAGAACAGAAACAATGAGTATCCATATCGAACTGGCTTATGGGAAGAAGCTCGGCTTGCCCGAGTATTCCAGCCACAACTTCAGCGTGTCGCTGAAGGCCGAGGTCGCCCGCCTCGAAGATGTGCCCGGCGAAGTCGAGCGCGTCTACCAGATCCTCCAGGCTTCCGTGGACGAGCAGATCGTGAGCCCCGGCTTCGTGCCCGGCGGCGAAGCGAGACCGTCCGCACGGAACGGCGGCAACGGCAACGGCGACACCAAGCCGTGGAAGTGCTCCGACAAGCAGCGAGCGCTGATCGTCAAGATCGTCGACGAGAACAAGCTCGACCGCGTCGAGGTGGAGCAACTGGCCGTCACCCGCTTCGGGCATGGCGTGGCCGTGCTGAACAAGCTGGAGGCCTCCGGGCTCATCGACGAGCTGCTGGGCAAGGCCGGCCGCACCGGCGGGCGGAAAGACGGTGCCGTGCGGTCCTATCCGCAGCGGAGGGCGGCATGAGCGCCGCCCAGGCCGCGATCTTCCGCAGCGGGTCGCTGGACGAATCCAAGCCCGGCGCGCCCTTGGAGTATATCAGCCACTCCCGGCTACGTTCCTGGCTTACATGCAGGCTTCGCTTCTTCTACGAGAAGGTGCTGGGGCTCAGATCACCGGCATCCCCCGCGCTCCAGGTCGGGAAGGCCGTACATGCCGGACTTCAGCACTACCACCTGGCCCGATGGCAAGGTGGCGACACCTCGACGGAGAAAACGCTGGAAGCCTATTCCAAGGCCTACGGCGAGCTGGAAGCCAAAGACCCCGTGGACTACGGGGACAAGGACCGGCAGGAGTGCGTCGACACGGGTAGCCGAGTGCTGGAAGCCTATCTGGGCTCCGAGCTGGCTGCCGACCCGCGCCGCATCTTGGGCGTGGAGGCGTATCTTCGCCGGGAAGGTGGAGACCTGCCGCTCGCACTCGTCGGTGTCCTCGATCTTGTCCTGGAAGGCAACGTGCCGGTGGACTTCAAGACGGTTGCCACCACGCCGTGTCTGGAGGACGAAGCCTGGCAGAACGAGCTTCAGCTTACGGCCTACCACCTGCTGATGCAGGATGCGACAGGCGAGGAGCCGGGTCCAGGCGAGCTGGTCTACCTGGCGAAGCTGAAAACGCCCAAGGTCATTCGCCAAGTCCTCCCGAAGGTGGACCAGCCCCGGATCGACCGCTTCAAGGCGCTGGCCGAAGCCTACGCCGAAGGCGTGAGCCGGGAGGAGTACTACCCGAGCCCTGGAATGCAGTGCCGCTGGTGCTCGTTCAGGAACCAATGCGCGGCATGGGCCGGATCAAAGGCCCGCGCTGCTTAACCCACAAACCGAAAGGAGGGCGCTATGCCCTATTGCAACTTGATGCTCCACTGCGGCGCCCACGCCGTTCCCAGAAAGGAACTGGCGCACGTCCGCACGCCCCAGGCCACGAATACGTGGCAGCCGATTCCCCACGACACGTATGTCCGGCACATCGAGAGCGAGCTGCCGAACTACAACCTGTCCATCGTGCAGCAGGCCCACGCCCTGACGCACGACGGCAGCCGGTACTTCGGGCTCCTACAGGTTCAGAACGGATGCTCCAACACCGACTACACATGGGTGCTTGGCCTCAGAAACTCGCATGATCGGAGCCTGACTGCTGGGCTTGTTGCCGGATCGCAGGTCTTTGTCTGCGACAACCTGGCGTTCTGCGGCGAAGTCCACGTGAGCCGTAAACACACCACCAACATCCTGCGGGATCTTCCGATGCTGGTCGGCGGTGCCTTGGAACGGTTGCTGGCGTTGTTCCGCACCCAGGACCAGCGCGTGGACCAGTACAAGTCCGCACGGCTGAGCGATGCCGATGCCCACGACCTGACTGTCAGGGCTCTGGACGCGGATGTGATCTGCGCCAGTAAAATCCCTGAAGTCCTGCGGGAATGGCGGGAACCCCGGTACGATGCGTTCAAGCCTCGTACCGCGTGGAGCTGGTTCAACGCCGTGACGGAGACGCTGAAGGGCTCGCTGCACGTCCTGCCGAGGCGCACGCAGGCCCTGTACCGGATCTGCGACGCCTATGTCGGGCACGCCGCCTGAACCTCATACATCCGCCGTCCGGGGAGTCCATCCAGCTCTCCGGACGGCGATGGCGGGGCCATCGCTATAGGCATACCAGGGGAGAAAACATGACAATTTGTAATACATTTTGTAGTGCATTTTGTTATGGTTTTGAAGTATCCAAGCGCCTTCCGCCCCGAACTGGTGGCTATCCGCCGCGTGTCGTGCGGGGAACCAGCCATATGCCGGTGGATACATCCTCTCACATAACCAACTGATAAACGGTGTGGTTGCGACTATTGCACATGATGGGGGCATATGGGGTTGCTTCACCGCCTTGCCTCCCGTGCGGGATCGCAGCCGGTGGAAACGGACAAAGGAACACACAGCCACATGAACAGGACGCTGTACTCGACTCGATACAAGCGGATGACGGATGAGCTGAGAAGGGCCAGAGAGCACCGGGGGTGGAGTCAAGGATACGCCGCGCATGTCGTGGGTTCCAGCCGCTCTTGGATCGGAAAGATCGAACGTGCCGAGCTCCGGCTGGACATCGTTCAGCTGATCCACATCTGCCAGTGCTATGGTATCGGCTTCAATCGGCTGCTGCGCCGGTTGGAGGAAGAGCCATCCGACGAGGATGGTTCTTTTTACCTATCGGGAGTCCATCGGCCCCGCCTGTGCTTGTTGAATTTCTCCGGACTGGCTGCCAACCCTCCCCTGCGGATACCGGCATCGCCCCCATGCGCAGGATGGCCAACACGGCAGTCCGCAGGGATTCCGGCAGCCGACCCCACGTCCGCACGGCATCCAATAATTCGGGCGGAAGCGAGTTATGTGGCCGTTCCCGTGTACACACCCACATCCCGCCCTTGATTTTATTGGAGTGGGTCGTGGGTTCGAGCCCCTCCGCCTCTCTACCATCTGGAAGCGTTAGGAAATCCCCGCAAATCGAGGCCGCACGGCCCGGTGGCGGAATTTTTCATGTCCCGCGCCCGGGCCCGGATCCGCCGGCCTCAGGGATCGAGGCCGATGCCGTACAGCAAGGTCGGACTCGCCGGCGGGTGGTCGGTGATGACGTTGCCGGGAGCGTGGCCGGCGATGTCCGCCTGGATGATCGCGAAGCCGTTCAGCAGATTCGTGGAGCGCAAAACCCGATAGCGCTTTCCGTCCACGCTGTCCCACCGGACGAGATGAGCGGTGCCTTCGGCCGCGGCCGGCGCGTTCAGGAACAGGCCCGAAGCGCCGTTGGTCGGCTGCGTCCCCGCCCGGTATTCGTCCACGTCGGGAAACCCATCGCCGTCCCAATCGGAGCGCGCGGAAACGTTCGTGAGGGAACCGAAATGCCCGTTTTCCCAGGAGTCCGGCATGCCGTCGTCGTCGCAGTCCGTACAGGTCAGCAAGGCGAACTGCTTCATCACGGCCAAGTGCTGCATGTCCGTGCCCACGGAATCGTTGGTCTGGACCGGCATCGGCGGCGGGTTCCAGATGCGGCTGTCGAAGACCATGCCCTCCGGAAACATGACGCCTGCGACCGTCAGGGCGACATGCTGTGCGTTCAAAAGAGGACTGGGCAGAACAAAGTCGTAGGGCGCGCCCCGGTTGGTGTTCGTGTTCTTGTTGCCGGCCTGGTCCGCTGGCTGGTGGCTGTCGCTGACGACGTTGGAGAGCGTCAGCAGGGAGTCGTCGTTGCGGTTGGGCACGTTAAAATCACCGGCCACGACGATGAAATCGGTGGCGGGCCAGTTGGCACGACGGATCTGGTTGGTCAGGATCGCCGCTTCCTTCTTGCGGGTCGCCTCGTTGGCCGTAGTGGATCCAGACTGAAGGTGGACGCTGACCACATGCAAGTCCTGTGTGCCCGGCAGGTCGATGGTGGCCCACGCGAAATCGCGGAAGGAGACCTGGCCGTCTCCCCATTCCCCCGAAGCGGTGATCGGCCAGCGGCTGATGATTCCGTTAGGGATGTCATTGCCGCTATACGGCTCCACGTAAAAGTTGAAATTCGTGCCGAACACGGCATCCACGTATGCCCGCCGGCTCGCGTTCGTGACCAGCCATTCCTGGATGGCCACGACGTCCGGCTGGAGCGCCTTGAAGATCCGCTCCGAGGTGGCGATGTAGCGCATCTGGTTGTTGGTCGTGCGATCCGTCAGGTTGGCCGTCATCACCTTGATGAATTCGCGCATGTCGCGGCAAAGGATCGCCTGGCTGCTGGAAGCGACCCCTGCCTGATTGGTGGCCCGCACCGCGACGACGTTCGTGCCGACGCCCAAGTACATGTCCGGAATGACCCAGTTGGTGCGGGCCGCGAGGGATCCGCTGTCGCCGGTCAGGGCATTGGTCCAGACCAGTTGGCCCACGGCGTTGGTGTTGCACCGGCCCGAAAAGCTCTGCGTCCGGGTCGAATATCCCACGGTGAATTCCGTCAGCGCGGGGTTGGTGATCGTCACGGTGGGGTAGTCGCCGCTGCCCGCCGTGGCCGTCACCGCCAGGTTGTCCAGGCCCAGCTTGGGCCGACTACCCGTGGTGCCGCCCGTTCCGTTATGGCAGTAGAACCGCAGCCGCGCGCCGGCATGATTGTTGAAGGCGGCCGGCAAAGCCACGGCCGACACGGTGCCGGTCGCGGGGCTGCCGTTCTGGAAGTTCAAGACCTGGGCTTCGGCCAATTCGGTGAACGCTTGGCCATCCGTGCTCCCATACACGCGCAGGGAACATCTTCGATCGCCCGTGGAATTGTTGATGGACTCCCAAGTAAACGACAGGGTCCCTGCATTGACGCCGGAGAAGTCCATGAAGAAATCCACGGCCAGCGCCGCGCTGTTGTCGGTGGATCCGTTGGCCAGCAGAATCAGTTGATCCGCTCCCTTTTGCTTTCCGGCGGTCGAGCCGCTGCTCCAATTGGTGGTGGCAATGGTCAGCTTCGCGGCGGAGGGAATGGTTCCCGCGCCGCCCGCAAGCAACGCGCCGAAGCGGTTTGCGCCCGATCCGCTGCCGAAATTCTCCGCCCAATTGGCGACGTCGCCGAACGCTTCCGCATAGGCCAGCCCGGGTTGGCTGGCCATGGGCACGGGCGTCGCCGCCGGCGCCAGCGCCGCGCTCAGCAGGAGGCCCGTCCAAATGGGAAGCCGCATTTTCATCAGCCAGACAGTGTAGACCGCGCCGGGAGACGGGTCAAGCGGAGGGGGTCCGATTCGCTCGATCCAGGCGCATCTGCGATTAATTGACCGGTTGGAATCGATATGACTTCGCTCTCTGGTCGTCGCCGTTTTGGAGTGCGTGGGCATGACCGCGCTTTCCCTGGCCGCGACATGTCGCGGCTTCAAAGCGGCGTCATGCCGCCGCACTCCATATGAGGCCGTCTGGATCAGGAAGTTTGAAGTCCATGATTCACCGACGCGCCCGCTTGATCCCGACCCGGGCCTGAACGCCGCCGATGGCGGCTCGCTCCGCCCCCCCCCTGCTGCCGTCCGCTGCCGTCCGCCGCCAGAATGGGGATGCATTTCGCCGCCGCCTGGCGTAAAGTTCTAGGCGGAGGCGGAATCGCATGAAATCTATCTGGTGCCTGTTTCCGTTCGCGATCATCCTGATGGCCGGCAGCGCCGCGCAGGCCGCCGATTCTTGGCCGGCCGAAGCCAATGCCGCCGCCGTCAAATTGACCTCCATCGATTCCGGACTGAACGCCGCCAACTGGAGCGGCGCGTTCTGGAATCCCGACGCGCGCACGCTTTGGCTCGCCTGCAACAGCGGCTATTTTTGGGCGCTGGTCGAAAACGGCGCGGGCAGTTTCCAGGTCGCCACCAATGGTGCAGGCACAAAAGCCAAATGGTCGCCGGGCGGCGATCTCGAAGCCATCTGCCAAACGGATTCCGACACCAACCTCGTCTACTTAATGGACGAAAACGGATGGATCCGTGAGTACGACGTCCGGACCAACGGCGTCGTCGCCCTCAACCGGAGCTGGGACGTCCGCGCCCAATGCCCCGAAGTCGGCAGCGCCTCCGGCGGCGAAGGCCTTGCGTTCGTGCCCGACGAATTTCTCCGGCGGCAACGTTTCTGCGATTCCAACGGTGTGCCCTATGTCAGCACCAACGGCATGGGCGGCCTGATGTTCATCGGCTACCAATACGACGGCTTTGCCTACGCCCTCGACCTCAACCGCACGTTCAACACCTACGGCTTCGTGGGCCGCTACAAGACGGGCCGGACCGAAACCGCCGACCTGGAATTCGATCGCGCCAGCGGCAAGCTCTACGTCTGGCACAATACGGGCGACAACTACCTCGAAGTGGTCGAATTGCATTCCATCGTCGACGGCACGGACCGCCGCCTGCGGCAACTGGCCGAATACATCGGTCCCCGCACCGGCAATTTGGAAGGCTTCGCCGTCGTCCCCTCCGCCGCCACCAACGACAGCGGCGGGTGCATCCTCACCGACGACGACAACCTGAACCAGGAAGCCGTGACGTGGTACCGCCAGTTCCAGCCGTCCGACGACGTCGATGCGGATGGCCTGTCCGACGGCGTGGAGCTTTGGCATTTCGGCAGCGTCACGCAAACCGTCGGTTCCGCCGATTCCGATTCCGACCGCCTGTCCAACGCCGATGAAATCGCCGCCGGAACCGATCCGACCAATTCGGCCTCCGCTTTGATCCAGTTCGCGCCGGCGGCCGATACGGCCGCCTTGGTCTTGAGCTGGCCGGGCGCGACCGGCCGGAGCTACGCGATCCAATCGACCGCCGACCTCGCCACGGGATTCACCAACGTCGTCCGGGCCGGAATTCCGGCCGACTTCCCCCACAACGCCGCCACCGTCGACGTGTCCGCGCTGTTCGGCTTTGGGTTCTACCGAGTCGCCGTCGAAGCCCCCTGACGGACCTACTTGTCGCGCGTATAGATGGGCTTTCCCTCTTCGTCCACGCCATAGACCGGAAATCCCGCCGCGTCATGGCCGATGAGATGCTCTTTTTCGACCGCCTCGTTGCGCCGCCGGCTTTCTTCGTCCAGTTGCTCCTGGGTGGGCGGCCGGCGGGGGCCGCATCCGGCCGCCAGCCAAGCCATCACGGCGAGGCCCAGCGTCCATCCGGTTTTCGTCCAATCCATTTTCATTTCCGCTCCAGGTGCCATTCCACTGGCCTCGATTACGCCTTCCGCGGGGCGGCTTGACAAGCGCGATTTTCGGCGTTTTCCGGAGCGGCCCCGCTTCCTTTCCTGCTTTTCAATCCGCGCGCCAAGGGGTAGAACCATGTCCCGTCTCAACCAGGAGTGACCCGTGGACCCGAAACAACGCATTGAAACCCGCTGCGTGCAGGCCGGCTGGCAGCCGAAGAACGGCGACCCGCGCGTACTGCCCATCTTCCAGAGCACGACCTTCAAGTACGATTCCGCCGATTTCCTCGGCAAGCTCTTCGACCTCGAAGTGCCCGGCCACTTCTACACGCGCCTGAGCAACCCCACCCTCGAGTGCGTCGAGAACAAGATCGCCGAGCTCGAAGGCGGCGTCGGCGCGCTGGTCACCTCCTCCGGCCAGGCGGCTTCCCTGTTCGCCATTCTCAACCTCTGCCAGGCCGGCGACCACGTCGTCAGCACCGTCGCTATCTACGGCGGCACGTTCAACCTCTTTGCCGTCACGATGAAGCGCATGGGCATCGCGTTCACGTTCGTGAACCAGAACGACGCCCCGGAGAAAATCGCCGCCGCTTTCCGGCCGACCACCAAGGCGTTCTTCGCCGAAACCGTCACCAATCCGTCCCTCGAGATCGCCGACCTCGAGAAGCTCGCGCGGATCGCCCACGCCCAGGGCGTGCCGCTCATCGTGGACAACACCTTCCCGACGCCGATCCTGTGCCGGCCCATCGAATGGGGCGCGGACATCGTGACCCACTCCACCACCAAGTACATGGACGGCCACGCGCAGACCACGGGCGGCGTCATCGTGGACAGCGGCAAGTTCGACTGGACCAACGGCAAGTTCCCCGAGTTCTGCGAGCCCGACCCGACCTACCACGGCGTGGTCTATACCCAGAAGTTCGGCCCCGCGGCTTATATCGTGAAGGCCCGCGTGCAGCTCATGCGCGACATCGGCGCGCAGCAGAATCCCTTTGCCGCCTATATCATCAATCTCGGCCTCGAAACCCTGCACCTGCGCATGCCGCGCCATTGCAGCAACGCCCTCGCCGTCGCGCAGCACCTCGAAAAGCATCCGCGCGTCGCCTGGGTCAATTATCCCGGCCTCGAGAAAAATCCCTACCACCAGCTGGCGCAGAAGTATCTGCCCAACGGCACCTGCGGCGTCGTCTCGTTCGGCGTCCAAGGCGGCCGCGCCGCCGCCACGCGCTTCATGGATGGCCTCAAGCTCGCGGCCATCGTGACGCACGTCGCCGACGCGCGCACCTGCATCCTGCACCCCGCCAGCACCACCCACCGCCAGCTCTCCGACGCCCAGCTCCAGGCCGCCGGCATCTCCGCCGACCTCGTCCGCCTCTCCGTCGGCATCGAACATGTCGACGACATCCTCGCCGACGTCGATCAGGCCTTGGCCGCGCTCCCGCCCAATTAAGAATTTAGAATGAATAATTAAGAATCAAATGCCTCCATCCGCCATTCTTAATTCTTCATTGTTAATTCTTAATTCCCGCCCGGACCCAATCACCCGCGCCGATCTGCTCCCGCTGCTCCGCGCCGCGGGCGCCGAGCTGGCCGCGCTCTACGCGCGCGCCGACGCCGTGCGCCGCGAACGTTGCGGCGACGCCGTTCCGATCCGGTCCATCGTCGAATTTTCCAACGTCTGCGCCAACGACTGCCTCTACTGCGGCATCCGCGCCTCCAATCCCGCCCCCACGCGCTACCGGATGTCGCCCGACGAGATTCTCGCCGCCGTGCGGCAAATCGCGGCGGCCGGCACCGCCGGCACCGTCGTCCTGCAGGGCGGCGAAACGCCGGGCTTCACCGACGACGAGATCGCCGCGCTCCTCCGCCGCATCAAAACCGAAGTCCCCGGCCTCGCGATCACCCTTTCCATCGGCAACCGCCCGCGCCACGTCTACGCCCGCTGGCGCGAGGCCGGCATGGACCGCTACCTCCTCCGCTTCGAGACGTCCGATGCCGACCTCTTCGCCCGCCTGCATCCCGACTGCACCCTCGCCGAACGCCTCGACTGCCTGCGCGACTTGCAAGCCCTCGGCGTCCAGACCGGCGGCGGCTTCATGATTGGGCTCCCCGGTGAAACCGTCGCAACCCTCGCCGACAATATTCTCCTCTGCCGCGAATTCGATTTCGACATGATCGGCATCGGCCCCTATATCCCGAATCCCGAGACGCCGCTGGGCGACCAGCCCAACGCCTACGCCGCCGATCCCGACATGTTCTTCCGCGCCATCGCCGTCCTGCGCCTCGCCAATCCCGACGCGCACATTCCCGCCACCACCGCCTTCGATGCCCTGTTCCCCAACGGGCGCGATCTGGCCTTGCAGCGCGGGGCCAATGTCTTCATGCCCAACGCCACCCCCGGCCCCTTGCGCAAGAACTACCAGCTCTATCCCGGCAAGCCCTGCATCGACGAAGACGCCGCCGACTGCGCCCTCTGCGTCCAAGCCCGCCTCCGCGCCCTCGGCCGCCCCGTCGCCCATGGCCCGGGACATTCGCTGAAACGTCGCGCCGGGGAAAAATCATGACGCGGAAAGAACTGATGAAGATGATGCCCGTCGATGCCATGGACGCGGCGGCGGCCGAACGCGTCGTACAGCTCGGGTTTCCGACCGTCGCCCCGGTCCTGCGCGACATGGTCCAGGCGATGCGCGTGGCGCGCTCGCCGGCCGCAGACGTGTTCGCCGCTTTCCTGGCGCGCCTCGGCGCGCCGGCCCTCCCGGCGATCGCGAAAGGACTGCACCGGGAAAATGGCTGGCTCCGGCACCGGATCTTCACCCAGGTTCTGCCGCAGTGGCCGGTGGAAGCCATTGTCCCGCTGAAGATCGAGTTGGCGGGCATCGCAACCCAGCCCGATGAGCATGACAACGACCTGCTCTGCATGGAACTGCTCCTGCGGCATCATCTCGTCGAGACGGCCTGGTTGACGCAATGGCTGAAATTCAAGAAGGAACGCTGGACGGTCCGCGTCAAAGCGCTGCGGCGGTTCGAAGAGAAGCTCCCGGCCGATCGTTCCGGCGTTTGACGCGGATGCGCCCGGCATCCGGGGGCGGAACAATCAGGCCTTCTGGATCTGCTGGATCACCTGCTGTTCGCAGGCGGCGAGCAGGCGGTGCAGTTCCTGCGGATCGTTCGTCCCGCGCATCTCCAGCAGCAGGCTCGTCTGGTGGCACATCATGCACAGCCGCGCCAGCACGTGCAGATGGATGCGGTCGTCCTGGCTGCAGATCAAAAAGAAAATATCCGTCGTCGAACGGTCGGGCGATCCAAAGGGTATCTGCGCGATGGTCTTGCCGACGACCACGAAGGAGTCTTCGAACATGTAGGGCTCGTGGTTGCGCGGATGCAGCAGGGCCAAGCCGCCGGACAGCGCCGTGGAGCAGAGTTTTTCGCGCTCGACGAGGCTTTCCAGCAATTCGTCGCGGTAGCATAGCAGGCCCGTGGCATCGGCGAGTTCCACCATCTCGCGCAGCACCGACGACTTCGAGCGGCAGGTCAACTGCGGCTGGATCCATTCCGGCTTCATCAACGCGGGCACGATGGCGGCTTCGTCCGACAAATCGTGGTATTTCGCGGTGCTGCGGCGGTGGAAATCCGCCAGCTTCTCTCCGTTGGCTTCCAGCAGGCGGCGCGAGGCCCATTCATCCACGGCGTTGTGGCGAAAGATCAGCCGGCCCCCTTGGTGCTCGCAGGGGATTTCCCCGAGGCGCGCGAGTTCCTCCACGCGCTTTTCCTCCAGCTGGAGGTATTCGGCGGCCTCGGCCAAGTTGAAGACCCGGAATGGCACGCCGCACCTCGCCTCGCCCGCCTAGATGCCCAGCAAGCCGGTCGCAAAGGCCAGCAGCAGCGCCACCGCCAGCGCCAGCAGGCCCGCCGTGAACTTCGGGAACGGGCTTCCGTCGGCCTGGCGCCGCAGCCACTTCGAGTAGAACGCCGCGCCGCCCAGGCCGAGGGTCAGCAGCAGCATCGCCAGGAAAAACGCCTGGTTCTTCCACAGCGTCGCGGCTGGACCGGCGCCCGGCGAACCCGATCCGCCGACCGCGGCCTTCCCCACCAGCGGCAAGATCATGCACTGGAAGAGAAACAGCAGGCCGAACAGGACGGACAGCGTCTGTCCCGCCGCCGGTGCACCCAGCATTTTGCGGAATTCCTCCGAGTTGGATTCCGTCGGAATGGTTTTGCGTTTCGGTTCCTTGTTCATCAGCCGGACATTCTCCACATCCCGGGGCGCCTTTCAAGCAAAAGGCGCGGTGGCCCCGCTCTTTGCGCTTCTTTCCCGGCGGCGCGCGCGCTAGGATGCGGCTCGAAAGGAATTCCGCCATGCGCCAGAAATCCAAGCAAATCCTCATTCTTCTCGGCAGTCCCCGCGAGGACGGCAATTCCACCCGCCTGGCCTTCGCCTTCGCCGATGCCGCCAGCCGCAACGGCCACGTCGTGCAATCCATCCGCCTCTCCGCGCTCGACGTCGCCCCCTGCGACGGCTGCCGGCAGTGCTGGGCCAAGGCCACCCAGCCCTGCGTCATCCGCGACGACATGGATTCCGTCTATCCCCTTCTCCGCGCGGCCGACGTGCTGGTTTTCGCGACGCCGCTGCACTTCTACGCGTGGTCGTCGCCGATGAAGACGCTGACCGACCGCCTGTTCTGCCTGGATCCGCGGTTCAAGCGCAACCTCAAGGGCAAGATTTCCGTGTTGCTGGCCACCGCCGCCGACGACCGCCCCGCCGCGTTCGCCGGGCTGAAGGCGACCTATCGCCTCGTGGCGGACTACATGGGCTGGAAACGGCTCGGGGAAGTGCTGGTCGGGAGCCTCGACGCCGAGGACGACGTGTCCCGCGCCGGCCGCGCCCTGGCCAAAGCCGACGCGCTCGGCGCCCGCCTGTCCTGATCGCCCGTTGATTCGGCCGCGCCCCCGTGGTACATTGAGCGGCTAACCTCCAATCGAAACCGAGACACCATGAGCACAACTCCGCCCCTCATCCGCAAAGCCTGCTTCAGCGACGGCCCGGCCATCTTCAAATGCATCAAGGCGCACCCCAACGAGCTGGTGCCCCGGCCCCTCAGCGACATCCTGCTCCACATCGACCGCTTCCTGGTCGCCGAACTCGACGGCGAAATCGTCGGAACCGCCTCGTGGGCCGTCCTGCCCGAGCTCGATCCCGGCAAAAATCCGTCCATCGAGATCCAATCGGTCTCGGTGCGGGACGACCTCCAGAAACAGGGCCTCGGCCGCCGCCTCGTCGAGGCCGCGCTGGACCGCGTCGCCGAATTCAAGCCCGACCAGATCATCGTGCTGACCTTCACGCCGCCGTTTTTCGCCAGCCTGGGCTTCGCGCCGGTCTCCAAGGAAACGCTGCTCTACAAGCTCTACAAGGGCTGCATGAATTGCGCGAAATACGACAATCCCCTCACCTGTCCCGAAGTCGCGATGGCCTTGGATCCCCGCATGCGGGAAAGGGCTTCCTCATGAGGCCCGGCGCCGTCCGCCTCGTCGCGCTGGCCGCCGCGCTGCTCGCCGGCCGGCCGGCCGCCGTCCAGGCCTGGTCCGGCGTCCAGCACATCCAGGTCAACAAGGCCGCCGGACGGAACGTCCCGGAAGAAATGGCGGCCTTCCGCGACTTCTCCCGCCCCATGGCCCTGCCCGGCATCTATCCGGATCTCTGGAAGGAATCCGACCTCGACGAAGGTCCCCGCCATTATTTCGAACCCGATCGGCTGCCGGCCGGAACCGATCTCCGGACCCTCAGTCCCGTCCAATCCAACGCATTCCGGCAGGTCGGCCTGCTCCCCGCCGACGTCGGCATCGCGCCCTGGGCCATCGCCGACCTCCTGGCCCAGATGACCGACGCCATGCGCACCAACAACTGGCTCTGGGCCGCCCAATGCGGCGGCGCCATGGGCCACTACGTGGCGGACATCCACATGCCGCTCCATTGCACCCGCAATTTCAACGGCCAGGAAACCTGGCAAGTGGGCATCCACTCGCGCATCGAAGGCGACATGACCAAGGCCTTTTTCCGCGCCGACCGCTTGGCGCCCGCCCCCGCGGTCTATCTCGCGGATCCCTTCCGCGAATCCATGGGCTGGATCGAGCATTCCGCCGCGCTTGCGCTGGAATTCCTTAAAGCCGACGTCATCGCCAAGCGCTCCGCCAATGGCCGCATCGACTCGGAATCCTACTACCGCAAGCTCTGGGAACTGACGGGCGAGTCCGTCACCCACCAGCTCGAAGACGCCGTCGCCCATCTGTCCTCCCTCTGGTATACCGCCTGGGTCAATGCCGGCAAACCCGCGATTCCCGAGCCGTTCGACGAATTGCCGACGCTCTCCGTCCACTCCGGCGTCGGCATCGATCCGCCCAACGAAGGCGGGCCCCTCGGCACCAACCGCTCCCGCCAAAACCAGCGCTACAACGCCATCATCTGGTCCGTCATGGGCGGCATCGCGCTGCTCGTCATCGCCTCCTCCCTCTATCGCGGGGTGCAGGACCGCAAGGCCAAGGGCAAGTGAAGCGGACCCGCCTGGACGTCCTGCTGGTCGAGCGCGGCCTCGCCGAAAGCCGCGGAAAAGCCCAGCGCCTCGTCCTCGCCGGCGAAGTGCTCGTAAACGACGCGCCGGCCGCCAAGCCTGGGCATGAAGTGCCATCCGATTGCCTGCTCCGCGTCCGCCAGCCCGAGCGGTTCGTCGGGCGCGGCGGCCTCAAGCTCGAGGAAGCGTTCGTCCGCTTCCCCCTCCTGACCGCCGCAGGCAAGATCTGCGTGGACGTCGGCGCCTCCACCGGGGGCTTCACCGACTGCCTGCTCCAGCACGGCGCCGCCAAGGTCTACGCCGTCGACGTCGGCAAATCCCAGCTCCATTCCCGTCTGGTCGCCGATCCCCGCGTCGTCGTGCTCGACGGCTGCAACGCCCGCCACCTGCAGCCCGGCGACCTGCCCGAGTCGCCCGAGCTCGCCGTCACCGACGTCTCGTTCATCTCCCTGCGCCTCATCCTGCCGGCCATCGACCGCCTCCTGCGCCCCGGGGGCGAAACCGTCGCCCTGATCAAGCCCCAGTTCGAAGCCGGCCGCGAGGACGTCGGCAAGGGCGGCGTCGTGCGCGATCCCGCCCTGCGCCAGCAGGTCGTCGACCGCATCCGCGAATTCGGCACCCAGACCCTCGGCTGGCAATGGCTCGATTTTTGCCAGTCGCCAATCCAGGGGCCGGCTGGTAATGTGGAGTTCCTGAGCTACTGGAGGAAAAATCCATGAACGTCGGAATTTTCGCCAACATGGCCAAGCCGGCCGCCGAATCGACGCTGGCGGATCTCGCGGCCGCCGCGCGCGACCTGCGGATCGGGCTCGTCGCCTGCGACCGGGAAACCCTGCGCCATCTGCCCGGCGCCAAGTTCGTATCGGCCGCTCGTTTCGGCAAGTCCATCGATCTGCTGCTGTCCCTGGGCGGCGATGGCACGGTGCTGCAGGCCGTGCGCGCGCTCGACGGCGCCGATGCGCCCATCCTCGGCATCAACCTCGGCAATCTGGGCTTCCTCACCAGCGTACCCGACACCCAGGCCGTCGAGGCCCTCCGCGTCCTCGCTTCCGGCGCCTATGAAGTCGCCCACTATCCGCTGCTCGAAGCCCGCCTCCTCCGCGGCGCCCGCCGCCGCCAGGTCGTCCGCGCCCGCGCCCTGAACGACGTCGTGATGGGCTGGGGCACGTCCCCCCGCGCCACCATGATCGAGGTCGAGGTGGATCGCCAGCCCGTCGCCTCCTTCGTGTGCGACGGCCTGATCGTGGCCACGCCCGTCGGCAGCACCGGCCACGCGCTCTCCGCCGGCGGCCCCATTTTGCACCGCGAAACGGCCGCGCTCGTGGTCGAACCCATCTGCCCCCACACCCTCAGCAACCGCCCCGTCGTGCTGCCCAACGACCGCCTCGTCTCCCTGCGCGTCGGCGACAAGCGGAAAAAGCTGCTCCTGTCCGTCGACGGCCAACCGCACGGCTGGCTCGAATACGGCGATTGGCTGGAGATCCGCAAAGCGCCCGAAGAGGTGCGGTTCGTCCATTTGCCCGGCCATTCCTGGTTCAAGCTCCTCTCCCAGAAACTGCACTGGCGCGGATCCAGCGCCGAGCCTAAATAGTCCCCCCGCCCGCGCGTCCTACTTTTTTGTCGCAATTTCCGTTGACCGTTCTACTCCCGCACGCTATGTTAACAAACAGTGAAGAGCCTCTCGGGAGGGCTTCATCAGTTGCTCCGAGGAACGGCGGAATTTGGCAACGAGAAATAGACGGAACCGCAAGGAGGCCGTTATGAATCGAAATTTGCCGAAGCATATCGTTTGGATATGCTCGTTCCTCGTCATGTTCTCGGCCGTCGCCGCGGATTCGACCCCCGTCGTTCCGCCCGCCTTCCGCATGCCCACCGCCGCCACCCGCATGGCCAACATCACTTTCGTGATTTTCGACACGGAAACCACCGGTTTCAGCCCCGCCAACGACCGCCTCGTCGAACTCGGTGCCGTCAAGGTCCGCGACGGCAAGAAAATCGGCGAAAAGACCTGGCTGATCAATCCCAAGCGCTACATCCCCTGGTACGTCCAGAAGGTCCACAACATCACCCCGGAAATGATCAAGGAAAGCCCGACCTTCGCCGAAGTCTACCCGGAATTCCTCGAATTCATCGACGGCTCCGTCCTCATCGCCCACAACGCCCCCTTCGACGTCCGCTTCATCTCGGCCGAGGCCGAGCGCGCCGACATGCCCGCGCCGAAGAACGCCTGCCTCGACAGCCTCGCGCTCTTCCGCAACTGGTATCCCGAACTCAAGTCCCACACCGTCTCCGACCTAATCAGCCTGTTCGACATCTCCACCGACGGGCTCCACGCCCATCGCGCCACCGACGATTCCCTGTTCGTCTACTACGCCATCCAGAAGGAAATGGATCGCCGCAGCAACGAACCTCGCTTCCAGGAATTGCTCAAAGACGCCGGCAAGGTCCTGCGCTTCAGCAGCGAGTAACTCCGCGCGCACCCCCGTGACCGTCCCCCTCCGCTTTGGAATCCCGCTGGTCGCCGCGGGCCTTTTCCTCGTCCTCGTCGCCCTCTGGCTCGCCGGCGACGCGTTCTACGCGCACCGGGTCCGCGTCCGCGCCGCCGCGCCGGGCGCCGTTCGCGCCTCCGTCGCACCCTTCGCGCTCAATCCCGCCGGCACCCCCGCCCTGCTCCTCATCCACGGCTTCGCCGACGGCCCCTCCGTCTTCGCCCGGATCGCCCCGCCCCTCGCCCAGGCCGGCTTCGCCGTCCGCGCCATGCACCTCTCCGGCTCCGGCGTGCCCCCCGCCGAGATGCAAGGCCTCGCCTTCGCCGATTGGCGCGCCGACGTCGACCGCGAAATCGCCGACCTGCGCGCCGCCAATCCCACCCGGCCCATCTGGCTCGTCGGCCATTCCCTCGGCGGCGCCCTCGCCTACGATGCGGCCCTCCGCCCCGACAACCGCATCGCCGGCCTCGTCCTGCTCGCCCCGCTCGTCGACGTCTCCCGCGCCCGCAGCCCCCTCCTCTCCCCCCGCCAGTGGTTCGACCTCCTCGACCGCCTCCTCGTCTTCACCGATACCATCGAATCGCGCCTCCCCAAAGACCTCCGCGATCCCGACGCCCGCGCCGCCTACCGCACCGACAAATACGTCCACCGCGACGTCTACCGCGCCCTGTTCGACGCCGTCGACGCCGTCCGCCCGCGCGCCGCCGACTGGCGCGGCCCCCTCCTCGTCGCCATTTCCGCCACCGACCAGATCGTGGATTCCTCCGCCACCCGGTTCTTCTTCACCGCCACCAACGCCGCCCCCGCCAAGCTCGCCGAAATCCACGCCGCCGGCCACGTCCTGCCTCTCGACTACGGCCACGCCAAGCTCGCCGAAAAAATCGCCCGCTTCATCCTCGACGCCCCCGCCGCCGCCAATCGCGCCTCGCCCCCCTGACTCTTCCCTTAAACATTGGATATTGGTCATTGGTTATTGGTTATTGGATATTGAGCCCCCTCTCCT
>CAZECJ010000033.1:0-26247 GCA_964510645.1 uncultured Verrucomicrobiota bacterium
TCGTCAACGCGCTCAATCCGGCCGACACGCTCACGGTCAGCGGCGGCAAGCTGGCGGTCAGCCTGACCGGCAAGGAAACCAAGGTGTACGTGGCCGGTCTGGCGGCGCCGACGCTCTGGGCGCGCGGCACGCACAGCTATCCGGTGGCGGGCGAGATCACCTCCGACACGGCGGTCTACATCAATGCGGAAGCAGGTCCCGTGGCCAACGTGACCAACGTGGTGCTGGGCTACAGCCTCGACAACGGCACCAACTGGCTGTCCCTGGCCATGACGCTCAACACCAACTGGAGCAGCCAGGGTGGCGCGTGGTACAACGCGACGCTCGGCACCCTGCCGGCCGGCACGGCGGTGAAATATTTCGTCGCCGCCCAAGGCGCCGCCGGCGCGGCCTACGACAACAACAACAGCCAGAACTACGCGTTCACGGTCGCCCAAGGCGCGTCGAACGGCCTGTGGATCCGCGGCGTCCAGAACTATCCCCTCGACGGCGCGGCGACATTCGCGACGGAAATCTACGTGGACGCCGAAGCCGGTCCGACCAGCAGCGTCTCGGGCGTATCGGTCGTCGCCAGCACCAACGGCGGCCCGTGGACGACCAACGCGATGACGCTGAACGCCGACTGGAGTTCCACCGGCGGCCACTGGTACAACGCGAATCTGGGCGCCTTCGCCGAAGGCACGGTCCTGCGCTACTTCGTGCGGGCCACCGACGGAGCGGAGACGGTCGTCAGCGACAACGGCGGCTTGTACTTCCAAGTGACCATCCGCGGCGCCGGCCTGGCCATCACGAATCCGCCGGGCGCGCTGGCCGTGGCGAACGAGACGGCGACCTACACGTTGCAGGGCACGGCGAGCGCCGTGACCAACGGCAACCTGCGCTGGACCAATGCGCTGACCGGCGCGTCCGGCCAATTCCCGGCGGCGACGCCGTGGAGCCTCGCGAGCGTCGCGCTGGGCGTGGGCGCCAACGTGATCACCGTGTCCGGCACGACCGCGGGCGGCGCGGGCGGCGCGATGCAGGACTCCGCGGACAACTACGGCAGCGGCTGGACCGACGGCTCGAACCAGGGCAGCGGGTTCGGCGCGTGGACGTTCAGCCATTCGCAGGGGACTGGCTTTGCCGGCACCTTCATCGGCGATCCGGCGCTGGCCGGGATCTCCGGCTTCGGCACCAATGCGTTCGGATTCTACGCGAATCCGCCGGCGTCGGGCGCCAACGCCGAAGTGCGGCGGAGCTTCGCGAGCGCGATGCCCGTCGGCGCGACGTTCAGCTTCGACTGGGGCGTGAACTGGGACAGCGACGCCGCGGGCTCCTACCGCGGCTTCAGCCTGCTGGCGGGCGATACCGAACTGGTCTACATCAACATGGCCAACAGCGCGGCGATCTCGATCAACGGCGGACCGATGTTCACCAACTACGGCGCACAGGCCATGGCGCTGAACTTCGCGTACGTCGCTTCCGGCAGCGTCCGCGTCTGGGGCACGGGCCGCAACGGTTCGGAAGCCTACGACCAGACGCTGGCCGTGCCGGCCGGCGCGCCGACCCGCTTCAAGTTCTACTTCAACGCCTCCAGCGTGCCGACGAACGTGCCCGATCAAGCCAAGCGCCAGATGTACGTCGACGATCTGACCCTGACGAGCGCGGGCGCCGGCGAAACGCTCAGCGCGATGGTCACGATCACGCGCGCGGCCGTGCCGGTCGACAGCAACGGCGACGGCGTGCCCGACGCGTGGCTGTCCGGACACGGGCTCGATCCCAATACGCCGGCCACCAATCGGGCCCCCAACGGCTACACCTTCCATGAGTCCTATCTGATGGATCTGGATCCGGACGACGCGACCTTGCCGCCGTTCATGATGGACATGGCCCAGCCCCAGCGGTTCACGTTCGGCGCGCCGACCAACCGCCGCTACATGGTCCAGTTCACCAGCAACCTGTTCCTGCCGTTCCATGACGTCGGCGAAGGGGTGGACGTCGGCTATGAAATCGCCATCACCAACCAGCCGTCCGGCTTCTACCGCATCCGCTTCTACGACGAGGTGGGCGAGAACGAGACGGTGTCGGTCAGCGCCACCCCGGGCAGCACGACCTTCACGAACGCGGGCGGCCTGGCCGTGCGCCTGAACGTGTCGGGCGTCAACGTGGCCACTTCGACCTACTCCCTCGGATTCTCGCCGCTCAGCTTCACCAACGGGGAGATCATCGTCATCGGCGCGGGCTTCACGAACAACCAGACGGCGCAGTTGACGCTGTACGGGGAAACCGCCCGCGGCGCGACGGCCAACGCGGTGTACGGCTACACCTACCATGACGCCGCTAGCCTGGCGCTGACGAGCGTCGGCGGCACCCATCATTGGGTCAGCGACGAAAACCAGGTGTTCATCAATTCCGCCGGGCAGCCCGAAGGCTCGACGGTCAGCGCGCACATCATCTATTGCGTCAACGGGCCCTGCGCCGGCGACTGGCCGCTGGTGCCGATGGAACGGATTCCCGATTGGGAGAACGGCGACTGGTGGCACGAGGACCTGGGCATCCTGAACGACGGCGACGTCGTCCAGTTCGCCATCGTGATGGCGGACGCGGCGGGCCACGAAATCTGGGACAACAACGGCGGCACGAACTACACCGTGACCATCGGCGACGTCGAGCCGGCCCCGCAGGGCGGCGAAAAGCCCTATTCGACGAATCCTTCGTTCGGCAAGCGCGAAACCATGGCCATCGACGGCAGCGCGGCGGGCTGGACGACCAACCACCTGGTCGCGATCGACATGGCCAACGACGATCCGCGCTCGCTGGGCTCGAACTGGACGATGCACGAGCCGCCGATCGACGCCACGCACCTGTGGGCGGCATGGGACGACAACAACCTGTATCTGGCCTGGCAGTTCGTGGACGTCACCGACGTCGTCGATCCGGCCAACGCGGGCGGCGCGGGCAGCGGCCGGATCGGCAGCAACGACGGCATCCTGCAGTGGCTGGTGCTCGATACCGCGTCCGGAGCGGGCGCGACCACGGACGTCTGGGGCAAGAAGAACAGCTGGACCGGGGCGAACAAGCCCGACTACCAGATCTATCTGGCGGGCAGCCTCTGGCAGGGCTACATCTCGCGAGCGGTCACCAACAAGTTCGCCCTCGACGACGGCGGCGTGAACTACAAGACGATCGCCGCGGCGGGCATCGTGGCCGCCAAGGGCAACGTGTTCGGCGCCGGCAGCCTTTGGGGCATCAACGATTGCGACAACCGCAAGGACGCCGGCGCGCCCACGCGCGACTTCCTGACCCAGGGCCACAGCGCGACCCGCGACAGTTTCTACGAGATGAGCATCCCGCTGAGCTACCTGGGCATCACGGCCGCGCAGCTCGACACGGGCGCGGGCATCGGCATCATGGTCGGCGCCGGCTCCACCTCCAGCATGGATTCCCTTCCGCACGACGAAACCACCGTGGACCTGCCGGGCGTGGAAAGCTATAATTCCTCGTTCGAATGGGCGGACAGCGACAACTTCACGGCGCCGTTCGCGCGGATCGGGCACTGAGTCCCGGGCTTGGAGAGGCTCGTTTCCCCCGACGAGGTCGTCGGGGGCTCCAAAAACGGGGATCATGGCTGTTTGGCGCCGGCACGACCTCGTGCCGGATGAAAATAGAGGCGACTGAATCGCAGAGATGATTGGGTTGAGCGCGGCACAACCTCCAGCGGGAGATCGACGATGAAGAATTCGAAGGCGGGAATCGGCGTGGCGGGAATTCTGGTCGGGAGCGCGCTCGCGGCGCAGGCGGTGCCGATCCACGTGACGCATCTGTGGCACATGCACCAGCCGATCTATTTTCCGTACGAATCGGTGCGCAACACGGACGCGAACAGCCGCTACAACTTCAACGTCGAGGGCAACGTCTGGGACGGCGACCGCTACAACTGCTATCGCGATTGGCCGGCCGGCGCGGTGGCCAAGGCCACGGACCACGGCGGATCGCAGATGAGCTATTCGGGCTCGCTGGCGGAAAACAACAAGGTGATCTGGGGCGACTACGGCGGCTGGGTCGGCAACGTCCGCAACGCGCGCAACAACCTCAAGACCAGCTCGGGCAACCCGCGGCTCGACCTGGTCGGCATCGCCTATCACCACAGCCTGATGCCGCTGACCAGCGTGGAATCGATGCGCATGCAGATCAAGCTGCACAAGGAGCAGTACAAGGAAGCCTGGGACACGGGCGGGGCCTATTCCAAGGGCTTCTGGCCGCCGGAATGCGCGTTCGACAACACCATGGTTTCCGCGCTCGTGGCCGAAGGCCTGGATTGGGTGATCGTGGACAATGGGCACCTCTTCCGCACGGTGTCGGATTTCGAGTGGAGCAGCGGCAGCTCGTGCCGCCCGAACCGCGCCGACGTGCGCAACGGCAGCTCGACGAACCTGGCCAGCACCTGGGTCGGCCTCCAGAACGTCTGGGCGCCGACGAAGGTGCTCGCCCCGTGGTCCTACCAGCCGCACTACGTGCGGCAAGTGGATCCGTGGACGGGCGAGATCAAGAAGCTCATCGCCGTGCCCGCCGGGCGCTACGAGGGCAACGAGAACGGCCGCGGCGGCTACGGCGCGTTCAAGCCGCAGAACGTGTGGGGCAGCCACATCGACGCCAACAACGACGCCGGCAAACCGATGCTGTTGCTGTGCCACAGCGACGGCGACAACTACGGCATGAAGAATTCCGACGCATGGAACGGCCAGCAGCAGGCTTTCGTCGACATGTGCGCGGGCAGTTCGGATTTCGACTACACCAGCGTGCAGGATTACCTGGGGATGCATCCGCCGGACCCCAACGACGTGATCCACGTCGAGCCCGGCAGCTGGATCGGCATCGACGGCGGCACGCCGTACTACGAGAAGTGGCTGTCCTACGAGAACCGCAGCGGCGAAATGCCGGACATGTGGTCGTGGAGCGTGCTGGTCGCCGCCCAGAACCGCGTCTTCACGGCCGACGACATGGAAAACAGCTATTTGTCCGGCTCCCGCGACCTGAACGACGTGGAGTGGGGGCTGGGCAACGACACGGCCAAGGCGTGGCACTTCTATCTGAACGGCGAGACGAGCTGCTACTGGTATTGGGACTACGACCGGGCCAATCCCTGGGACGGCAACGTGACCCGGGCCTGCAACATGGCCATCGCCGAGGCGACGAAGGTCATCGACCGCAATCCCTCCGGCGACCATCGCGGCCCCAGTATCTTCCCGCCGCAGCGCACGCCCTACAACCCCGGCGGCAAGATGTGGAACGAAACCACCAACGCGGCTTCGGATTTCCAGGTCTGGACGTTCATCGACGACGTGAGCGGCACGACGAGCGCGACGCTCTATTGGCGCAAGGACAACGACGGCAACTGGCCGATCAGCTCGACCGAGAACGAAACCTTCGCCGGCGGTCCGGGCGTCGGCGCCTGGCAGACGGTGGCGATGGCCAACGATTGGTGGCCGACCGTGAAGGGCCCGCAAGTGCCCAGCGAGAGCGCCCGGGCCCAGCGCTACCTGGCGACGGTGGCCGGGCAGACCAATTGCCTGATCGACTACTACGTGCAAGCGGTGGATTCCAAGGGCAACACCAACCGCTCGAACATCATCCACGTCTGGGTGGGCGAACAGGCCGGCAGCAGCGGAGAAGGCGGGGATACCAACGTGGCGGTTTGGATCCGGGGCACCCACAATTATCCGGTCGCAGGGGACGTCACGGCCAGCACGCCGTTTTTCGTCAACGCCGAAGCCGGGCCTTCCGGCGCCGTGACGCGCGTGACGCTGGCCTACAGCGTGGATGGCGGAACGAACTGGGTCCGCACGAACATGGCGGCGAACGCGGAATGGGGGTCCGTCGGCGGCCGCTGGTATAATTCCGCCCTGGGCCTGTTCGCGGCCGGCACGACGCTCCAATACTTCATCGAGGCCACCGACGGGGTCACGACGAACTGGGACAACAACCGGAATCTGAACTACGTCGTGGCGGTGAGCAACGGCAGCGGCGGCGCGGAATCCCTGTGGGTCGGCAACGCCGCCCACGCGCCGGCCAACGGCGCCATCGGCCCGACCGACCCGCTGATCGTCACCGGCGAAAGCTGGCCGATCGGCGCGGCGACGAACGTCGCGCTGGTGTACAGCGCGGACGGCGGCGCGACCTGGCAGGCGGCCGCGTTTTCAAAGACGGGCACCGCCCACAACAACGACCTGTGGCAACTCGACCTGGGCACCTTCGCGCCGCCGGCGACCATCGTCTATTGCCTCTCCGCGACGTCGTCCAACGGCTGGACGGTCTGGGACAACAACGGCGGCGCGAACTTCGCCGCCATCGTCGGCGACATCGGCGGCTTGCGGATGGTCTCCTGGACGCCGGGCATCAACGCCGGCAATCCGGGCACGAACGCGGACAACGCCAACGACGTGTTCGACTTCGACACGACCGGCGGCGCGGCGACCACGAGCGGCACGAACGGATTCGGCAGCTTCGGGCGCATCTACGTGAACTGCGACGCCTCGAACCTCTACGTGGGCGGCACGGGCGTGGCGCTGCCGAACGACAGCCAAAACAACGCCTATCTCGTCTTCCTGTCCGGCGGGACGAACGCCGGGACGAACAACCTCTGGTATTTCGACGGCCCTCCGGAAGGCATCGACAAGCTGCACAACCTCAACCTCGCGCCGGGGGCGAACGTCGCGATTTTGCTCGGCGACGTGTGGGGCGACGGAACCTTTACGGACTTCGGCATGTATGCGGCGGGCTTCCCGTTCGGCCAAGGCGTTTTCGCAACGCCATGCGGCGGTTCCGCGTTTGTTCCGGTGGCGGACGCCCGCCTTTCGCAATTCGGCGGCTATGGACCGGACAACCGCCTGGCCGCGAACTGGGAGTGCTCGATTCCGCTTGCGACCTTCGGCGTGGCCGATGCGGCCGCGCTGACGAATCTGTACCTCTCCGGCCTGATGGTCACGAAAGACACGGATCCCGCTTCGGGCAAAACGAACAACCGCTTCATTTCCGGCAAGTACCTGGGCGCCGGCGCCACGCTGGGCAACGGAGAGCAGCCCGACGAGTGGGGCAACTTCGCGTTCAGCTACGTGGATCTGGCCGGGACGAAAGTCGATCCGCCGGAAGTCTCGACCGAAACGCTGGGCGTGCCCAATTCGTGGATCTCGGAACATTTGCCCCACGAACACGGCTTCACCGGAAACAGCGACTACGACCACGACGGCATTCCGGACCGCCACGAGTATTTCGCCGGCATGGATCCCGGCGTATCCAACCGCGAGTTCCGGATCGCGACTGCGGACAACGATCGGATGTGGATGGAAAAATCCGGCAGCCAGCTCTGCCAGTACGTGCTGGAAACCGCCACCTTGCTGACGAACGGCGGCTGGAATTTCGCGCCCTACACGACTCTGCCCAGCACCAACGGCGTGCTGCCGCTGCCGGCCTTCCCGTCGTCGAACGTGCTGCTGCGCGTGAAGGTCGTCGTGCCGGCCGAGTAGCCGGCCCCCGGCGCGCAAAGGGCTCCGCTTCGGCGGAGCCCTTCTTCATGGCGCGCGGACGAAGGGGGCGGGGCTCAGGCCGGCGGGACGTCCGGCTCCAGCGCCCGCGCCGCGTCGAGGATCTCGTCGCGCCGGCCTTCGCTGGCCAGGAGCGCCTTGAACTTCGGATCGCGCAGGGCAAAGGAGATGCGCGAGAGCAGGTGCAGGTGGACGCGGACGTTGGGGGAGAGCGGAGTAAAGAGCACCTTGACGGGTTTGCCGTCCAAGGCGTCGAATTCGATCGGCGCTTCGAGGAAGCACAGGCACACCATCGGCGTGGCGATTTCCAGCACGGCGGGATTCCGCACGTGCGGCAGGGCGATGCCGTCGCCGACGCCGGTGGATTGGAGCTGCTCGCGGGCCAACAAGGCTTGGAACAGGAACTCGCGGTTCACCGTGTCCGGTAGCTTGAGCAGGCCCACCAGCGCTTTCAGGATCTCGGGCTTCGTCGCACCACCCACGCGGTAGTGGATGCCGCCGTCCTGCAGGGCCGTCGCAAGGGTGGGCAGGGGAATGTTCTCCGGATCCTTGGCGGGATCCGCCGCCGAAAAATTGATCCGCTTGGACGTCGCCCAGTCGAACAGCATGGCGCGGTTGATGCGGTATTGGCCCGCCACCCGGTAGGCCGGAAGCCCCCCGGACTGGATCCAGCGATAGACGGTCTTTTCCGCCACGTTCAGGGCTTGCGCCGCATCTTTGACTGTCATTTGCATCGGTGTTTCTCCCAAGCAGGACTCTATGGACGGAATTTAGTCCGCACGTCCAAGGATGTCAATCGCGGGGGAATAATAAGAAGCGGACGGGAATGGCGTCACTTCGCTGTTGCCTTGGCCTACAACGGCGGCTGGAAGCCGCCGGTCCTTTGGGATCTGACGGGAGGGGCGGCATCCTGCCGCCCATTTTTATAGAAATGGATTCTGGGTCATGAAACGGGGCGGCGCGCCTTGCATCCTTTTCTTGAAGCGGAACGGAAGTTCAGTTATGGTTCGCGCATGCCCCTCATCCGTACCGCTCCCGATTTGCGCGAAAAACTGGGCATCCTGTCGTCCGACGCCCAGTACGATCTCTCGTGCGCCTGTTCTTGCGGCTCGGGCGATCCTCGCCGCCGGGGACTGGACGACCGCTGGCTCTACCCGGTGACGCTCCAGAACGGCGGCCGCAGCCTGATGTTCAAGACGCTCGTCTCCAACGCCTGCGCGAACGATTGCAAATATTGCCCGTTGCGCGCGGGCCACGACGCCACGCCGCGCTGCTCGCTGTCGCCCGAGGAAATCGTGCGCGCGTTCCTGCCGTATTGGAATTCGCGGCAGGTGATCGGCCTCTTCCTGACCAGCGGCGTGTGCGGAAACCCCGATGCCGCCATGGCGCGCATGCTGGCCACGGCGGAAATCCTGCGCTACCGCGAGCATTTCCGCGGCATCCTGCACCTCAAGATCATTCCCGGCGCGTCGGACGCCGCCATCGACCGCGCCGTCGCGCTGGCTTCGGGCGTCTCGCTGAACATCGAAACCGCCGGCGCGGAGCACTTCGCGAAACTGACCACCCGCAAGGACTACCTGCAATCCGTCATCGCCCCCCTCAAGCGCATCGCCGCGCTGACGGCCAAAGGCACCCGCTACGAACGGGTCAAGACCAGCACCCAGTTCGTCGTCGGCGCTTCGGACGAGACGGATCGGGAAGTCGTGCGCTACATGGGCGGCCTCTACGACCGCATGGGCATGCACGGCATCTTTTTCAGCGCCTACCAGCGCGGGCTGGGGGATCCCTCGCTGCCCGGCGAACAAAGCAGCGCCACCAACGCGGACCTGCTCAACCGCGAGCATCGGCTCTACCAGACCGATTTCCTGATGCGCAAATACGGGTTCGCCGCCGACGAAATCGGCTTCGACGACGCCGGCAACCTGCCGCTCGACGTCGATCCCAAGGAATTCTGGGCCCGGCGGCATCCCGAGCGCTTTCCGGTGGACGTCAACCGCGCGGACAAGGCGGAGCTGCTGCGCGTGCCGGGGCTGGGCCCGGTCGCCGTCCGCCGCATCCTGAACGCCCGGAAAGCCGGCGGCCGGATCCGGAGCCTCGAAAGCCTCGGCGTGCGCGGCGCGCTCGCCCGCAAGGCCTCCGCCTGGACCGCCTGCTGACCCCGCGCCCTGCGCTCCGGGAATCGCGGCCTTATTCCCTGTGCATAGTTAATTAACTATGCACAGGTTTTTCGCGAAATGGAGTGGGCGCGAGCCGTGAATGGGGATATGACGTCGTCCGGCGCGATTCAAGTGAGCCAAAGCCAAACCAGGGCCGTCGGCACGACCTGCATCGTCGCGTTGTCCCAGCCGTGCGGCGAGATCGCCTCGGCTACGGCGGAGGCCGCCGCGATGGCCGCGAGCTTGAGGAGCCCGAAATGTCCGAGCGCGATTTGCGGGGACGCGGCGGCGGCCAACGCCAGCGCGACGGCCGACATGAGGAAGACGGCGGCCGATCCCTCATAACTCCGCGTCGCGGGGACCGCGGACCGGGAGGGCACGCGGTAGCGGTGTTTTCCGAACAGCGTACCGGCCGGCTCGCCGATGGCATCGCCGAGCCCGGTGACCAGATAGCCGGCGACGGCGATGGACCCGAACAGTACGTTGCTGGCCAGTCCGCCCAGAAGCGTCGTGAAGTAGGGCACGAGAATGAAGAAGGTCCGGTGCGGTTCGTCTTTTTCGCGGGCCATCGCCTCGTAGAGCAAATGGCCCGGGCCTTGCCAGACGGCGAAGAAGACGGCCAGCGTGCACATGCCCCCGAACAGGCAGACGGCCGGGGTTCCGAACCGCCATTGAAGCGCCGCCACGGTGCCGAAGATCAAAAAATGAAACACCTTGCGCGTGTATCCGGTTTTCGTTCCGTTCCGCTTCAGCCAGCCGGCAAATCCCAGCGCCGCAAAGGACCAAGCCAAGCCCAGGGGGCCGCCGACGGCGATCGCCTTCCAGGAGGGAAAGTTCTCGATGAAGAACCCCGGCACGCGTTCGAGGACTTCGTTCATCTCGATGCGCTTCCCGCCGCCAAGAGCGGAAACAGGACGTTGCCGCGTTTCTCGAATCCCACGGCGGGCGGGAAATCTGGCGCCGCCGCGCGGAGAAATTCCCGGATGGCGCTTCGGTTCGGCGGATTGATTTCCGTCCGCTCGTCCTTGGTTCCGCGATCCGCTTTCAGCCAGGTCTTGTAGTCGCGGCAATCGCCCTGCTCGAAGGGAAACATCCAGCCCCGCACGCCGCCCGCCAGCAGGCCGACGGCAAAAGGCCGCAGCGAGTAGCGGCAGAGCGCGAAAAGCCCCGCGGTGAACCGGCCCTCGTCGAGCGCGGGCGCGAACACGTCGAGGAGGATGTCCTTGGCCGACGTCATGACGTAGACGGCGGCGCCCGCTTGCAACGACAGCGTCCCGATCTCGCGGATGGCGCACTGCCGGCAAGCGGCGGGAACGTCGGATGGTTCGGAATGGGGGAGGGTTTCGAGGAATTGGCAGTCGTGGTTGAACCGGCCCGACGGGCAGGGCGGATCCAGCGGCTTGAGGCAGAAGCCGACGCCGACGAGCGAGCGCGCGCCGCCGAAGGACCGCTCGGAATCCCCGGCGCCGACTTCGGTCCTGTCGCCCGCATAGTCGAGCGCGCCGGAAGCCCACACCGCCTGGACGGTCTTCACGGGATGCGGCCAAACAACCCGCCGGAAGAATTGCCAGCCGTATTCCCGAAACAGGCTATGCCAACAGAATGCCCACATGTTCTCTCCGCGACGTGCCCGGTCCTGGAGCATGTTCATTATTGCTCCGATTTCGAGAGGTCGAGATTCGCTTTGAGTTGGGCTTCGAGCGGCGGCACGGGAAGTTCGGTTCGAAGGCCATCCGTCATTTTCCAGAACTCATTTAGCTGCCATGGCGCATCGGCGGATTCCTTATAAACCCTCACGTGATACGTAGGGTTTGGCGCAATGATTTTCAGGGCCATTCCGGATCGATCTATCTCGAGGAAATGGAAGGCCAGCGTCAACGGATAGGGCACCGAGGAATCCGGCGGCAGTTGACGCAAGGGGTCCTCGTCGTCAAGGCGACCGCTCGGGTTGTCCTCTGCGGAAAACTCGCCGAGCGCGCCATTCAAATTCAACTGCAGAACAAACAACCCCGCATCCGCCAAAGCCGTATCGGGGGAGCAGGTTCCGGAGGGCTGCACCGCTTGGGCCCAGCCGACTTGCAGACACATCGAAACGGCCGCGAGAAATGCCAAAAAATTCTTATGCATATCCGTATTTCCTTTAGGGCATAGCGTGGACATGGACTGCCGCCTGATGCTGCATCATGTTGCTACTCGGTGAATATAGCGGGTTGGAGTCACGTCATCCAGTTCATGATCAGGGCCGCAACGACCAGCCCTGCGCCAATCGCGCACATGGAATACGAGAGGAACTTGCCGACCCGCCCGCTGGCGACTTTTTCGGGCGGATAGGTCTGGTTCGGGAATTGCATCCACAACTGGTCGCCGTAGATGGTCGCGATGCCGGCGCCCAACAGAGTCATTCCCCAGATGGCCATGGCCAAGCCGCCCGGCTGCATCCAAGGGCCTTCACGCGTGTGCGACAGCTCATAGCCGAAATACAACCCGCAGATCGAGCCGAGCAGGCCCTGTAAAACCCACGAAACCCAGTTTGTTCTGTCTTCAGCCACAATCCCCCGCCCGCCCGTGTTTTTTCGCGAATTCTTCGTCGTATTTTTTCAACCGGCAGAAGCCGTGGAAAAACAGCAGCGCCACGATCCAGGTGAGCAAGCCTTGGCCAGCCAAGGCGGCTAGAAACGCGCCCTTTCCCGCGCCGAATCCGATGGCAAACGGCAACAGGATGAAAGCGGTGCCGAAATACGGAGGCATGGCGGCCCATCCATAGGCGCCGGCGACCAGCAACGGCATGAGGATGGCGATGCCTGCGCGCGGCACTCGTTTGCCGAAATGCAGCCAGGCCGCGATGCGGCCCGCGCCGCACCCGATGAGCAGGCACGCCGCCGCAAAAGGAATGAGCAGTCTGATCATGTGCGCGAGTCGCGGTGGACGTCAGCGTCCAGGCTAGAGGCGCGTTTGGGCGCCGATAGACTGCAACGCATTGTTGGCAGCTTTATCATGAAACCCATCCCGCGTTGCGGGTATATTCGTCCAATGTCCAACCTTGGGCCGTCCGGATGAATCCCAAAGTGCTGCCGCCGCCCCAAAGATGATCTTTGGAAAAACCGGTGGTAACGATGGCGTAATCATCATCCAATGCGTGAATGGATAAAATGCCTTCATTGGATTTCAGCAGTCCGGAGGAATCCAGGGCCTGATGAATGCCGGCGATGTCTTCGGAGGTGAATCCGCGTACGGGATAGGCGACCTCAATCCGCTCAAAGGGAATCATTTTGTCCATCAACGATGGGAGTTGTCCTTGCCAGTAATTGTCCCGCCATTGGAAGACGTTCAGCGCGAGCGAGGCAAACAGGACGATCGCCAAGGCAGATCCTGGCTTGCTAAATGGCACGTATGGTCGCCTAAGGATCCATACCTGCCACCACAATCCCGTTCCAATCCCATACAGAAAGAGCAATTCCAGGGCATAGATGGTCTTTTGCAGGGGCATCCCACTGGATACCTGCGCGACCGTCCAGATTGCATAGGCCAGAAAGGTGGTGAATGCGGTGGTCACCATGGCCAGAACAAAGGTTCCCGGAAAAACATGTTTTGTTTTCTCCGGACCGGCGGCTTCGGAGCGGTTCACCAACAGGATGATTCCCAGAAGCGGAGCCCCGAGCAGGATGACCAGACCCGAATAGAAGACGATGTGATTGGATAATGTGAAGAAATTCCACGCGACCTCCTGTAGCAGGTCGTAGGCAACATAGCCAAGGACGGCCAGACCGAGCGCGACTTTAATTCCTTTGGATGATTTCATGGGCATCACCGGTTGCGGGCTGTCGATTCATGATTTCCATCTGCAGTCCCGGGTTGTTTCATCGAATTGCCACCCCTGGGGGGTGCGAATAAAACCGAAGGTGCGGCCCGTGCCGTCTAGGCCGCCCTCGATGTAGCCGATTTCCACCAGCACGTAGTCGTCATGTCGCACTTCAATGGATAAAATTCCCATCCCGGAACGAGCGTTGACCAGGACCGTAGAATCCAGGGATTTCAGTATGTCCGATATGTCGGCATACGTGGCTCCGTCTATGGGAAACTTCGCCTCGATGTAAGGGTAGTGGTCTTTCAGGGTCTGGAGGTGTATGAGCCGGCAGTGCTGTCGCCACTCAAAGGCATTCAGCGCCAAAGAGGCGAATAGGAATATCGCGAGGATCAATGTCGGCTTATCCATTTTCATATTCGCCTCTTCCAACGTCAGCGTTCAGGCAGAGGCGACTTTTCGCCGATAGCCGGGAACTCCTTGGATGTCTTATGCTGGGAATGAAGATTCACTCGTTCCTAAAACATAAAGCCAGCCCATCAAGATACGAATATCTATCTCGTTGACCCCCTTTCCTGTCACCTTTTCGACCGAGTGTAGTCTCGTGACGGGGAAGGGCAGTCCTTTTCGCCGAAATATGGGCCGGATCATGGCAATTATTTTATCGTAGGGGTCTCCAAGCGGGTAGCCAAATGACAGCCATGGGCACTTCGACGGATGAGTTCCAATCACCCGCTGGCCACTGTTGTATACGGTTACCTTCGTTCCACTTTTGGTTAATTCAGCGCATCCCAGGGAATTATTGTCTTCATCAACAAAATCCATGGGATTGCGCCCCGATATGTTCATATAGGCGCGAAGAACGATTTTGTCATGGCGGGAGAATTCAAGTGAATAGCCCGCGTGGCAGGGTATCAGTCCCAGTAATTTTTCTTCTTTCCACGGCTGCCCGCGGATTCTTCCAAGTATTGCGCCGTCCGGGTCGAATAACTCAATGGAGGAGTCGGCCAAATACCAGGATGGCATGTCTATGGGACATCGTAAATAGACGGGCAGGCATATTTGCAGAAGTTCACACATTGTTGTTTTTACATCCAATGTCAGCGTTCACCCTCGCAACACTTGTGACGCGTAGGATGGCAACGCCTTGTTCAATTTCTGTTATCATCTTTTCTTCGACTGTCTCAAGAAATCGATCGCATCGAAATAGCCCCATAGAAGAACAAGTATAATGGACACAACACCGCCGATTACCGCATGGGGCCAGTATTGTTTCCACATTTCGATTCTGTCTAGGTCCAACTGGTACATGAATACCCGCCAACCCACACAAACGGTGATGATTGTGGCGGCAGCAAGGAATCCTAATAGCTTTCTTAAGAAAATCATGTAATTCAATTATGTCGTATCTATTCGAACAGTTAAATTCACCGCACGATAAGTAGTCTGATCCAGATTCGCGGGGCTGTCTTTACTGGCCCGATATTAGGCAATATGCGGGCGTGGGTCAATGGCTCGCGAAGGGGGAATCCGGGCGCGAATGACGAGGGAAGGGGGCAGACGGGGAGGTCTGGGCCTTTATGTTTCTGTGGCTCCGTGCGAGACGGTTCGAAGGTGTCGCGTCCGTCAGGGCGCGGCGAGGGTGCGGACGGCGTCGGCGAGGGGGCAGGGGTCGAGCGGGGCCGCGGTGGAGGACAGCTCGATGCGGAGGACGTTTTCGAGGACGGTGCCGGGCTCGAGCAGGAGCTCGGGGCTGAGGGTTTCGATTTCGGAGTAGCCGAGGCCGTGGTTGGAGTAGACCTCGACGACGGAGCCGCCGTCGGGATAGTCGCCGGTCGCCGTATTGGCGACGGACTCGAAAACGAGGTTGGTGCCTTTGGCGGCGGCAATCCAGCCGCGGGGGGAATCGGAGCCGAGCTTGGTTTCGGCGCCGGGGCTGACGCGATACACGGCGGCATCGCCGCAGCGGACCAGAACTTTGCGCGAGGGCTTGCGGCCCATCAGGGCTTTCAGGCCGCCGCGGAACTTGGATTTTTCTTCGACCGGCAGGACGATCTGTTCGGCCTGCGCGATTTGGCTGACGTTCCAAAGCACGACGGGGATGTCGGAGGAGGCGGTGCGTTCGATGCGCTGCCGGACGACCAGCGCGGACGAACCTTGCGCCAGGCAGAAGAGCCGCGAGACCAGGATGTTCAGGGGGGCGCCGTATTCGCGGGTGAACTGCGCGCAGGACGTGCCCTCTGCATCGGTCCAGGCGGAACAGGCCCACGGGAGGTCGGCGAGCAGCGCGGGGGGAGGCCAGTCCTTGCCGTCCGCGGAAAACCCGGCCCAGCGGGCCTGGGAGACGGGCCAGAACCAGTCGCCGCCGACGTTGAAGAAGTTTTCGTCCTTCGCCGGCAACTGGCCCTGCAGGGCGGGTTCGAGACGGAAGGGGCTGGTTCCTTGCAGGGGGGCGAAGCGGACGAGCCGTCCGAGGGCGGGAACGAGGACGGCTTCGGTCCGGTCGTTTTGCAGGCGGTAGGCGTTGGTCCAGCCGTGGAATTCCGTCGGCAAGATGGGCGCGACGGGCGGCGGAACGGGTCCGGCGAAGACGGGCAGGGCGACGAGGCAAAGCCCGGCCCACAACTTGCGGAAGAGGATGATCATGTCGCGAGAATAGGCGGGGCGGGACGGAAAATCCAGCGCTACTTGCCGGAGCTGGCCGGAGCCGGCGGGGGCGCGCGCAGGGCGCGCCGCAGATCGCGGTTGGCTTGGCGGCGCTGCTCGAACTCGGCGATCATCTTCGCCTGTTCGATCTTCTGCTCGGGCGTCAGGTGGGCGGCGACTTCGCTGCGCATGCCCGCTAAGAGCGCGTCCAAGGTGGCGCGGCTCTGGTCGCGGGCTTCCTGGAGGCGGCCGTCGTAGGACTGGAGGATGGCGCGGACGGCCGCTTGCTGGGCGGCATCGAGTTCGAGGCGCTCGGTCAGCTTTTGCGTGAGGTGTTCGGACATGTTGCCGGGGATCCGGGAGAAATGGCGGATGCGGGCCTGGATGATGGCGTTGTTGCCGTAGAATCCGATGCAGACGCCGACGAGCAGGGCGGCCAGCAGCAAGAGGGTCAATTTGGTCTTTCGCATGTCGTTCTCCCGGTTAGAGGCTGGAATCGTCGTCGGTGTCGGCTTCGTCGAACGTCAGGAAACTTTGCGCGAACTCTTCGGGCTCGACGCTCTGCGTCCAGGCGGCGCTGATGTGCTGGTCGGCGACCGTCACGGAACGGCCCACGACGAAGCCCGTCGCGAAAATGGCTAGCACGGCGGCGGCCGTGCAGGCCCACGCGGGAATCGGGCCGGCCAGGCCGGGCGTGAGGCGGCGCAGAGGTTGCGCCGCCGCTTCCCGGCGGACGGCGTCCATGATGGACGCCACGTCGAGCGCGGGCGCGTCCGGGCGGTAGGCCGTCCGGAGCTGGTCCCAAAATTTCTGGTTATCCATAGTCATGCAGGTTCATCCTTTCCCGGCCGGAGCTCTTCGAGAATGGCCTTCAAGCGGCGCCGCGCGCGGAAGGCGCGCACCTTGACGGCGGAGAGTCCGCAGCCCAGCCGGCGGGCGGCGTCCTCCATGGAGCGTTCTTCGAGTTCAACGAGCGTGATGACCGCGCGATCGTCCGGCGAAAGCCGGAGGAGGGCGGCGGCGAGCCATTCCCGCGCGGAGTCCTGGGCCTCCCGATCCGTCTTTTGTTCCGCGAGGCGTTCCTGCTGGGTGGCTTCGACATGTACCAGCGCCGGGTCGTCGAGGTCGCTGAAGAGCAAATCCCGCCGCCGGTACTTTTTCCGCCAAAAGTCCATGGCGGCATGGCGGGCGATGCGCAGGATCCAGATGCGGAAGGGCGCTTCGCGGCGGTAGGAAGGCAGGGAGCGGAAGGCACGGATAAACGCGTCTTGCGCGACTTCCTGCACGTCTTGCGGGGGCAAACGGCGGGCCAGATCGGCGGCGATCAGCCGCTGATGGGCATTCACGACCACGCCGAAAGCTTCGACGTCGCCGTCCAGGACGCGGCGGACCGCTTCCATGACGAAGGCTTCGTCGTCGCTGCGAATCTCGTTATCGCTCATTTGAAGTAACGGCAGGCGGCCGGGGATGGCCCCCGTCTCCTGCGGATACAATTTCACAGAACAATCTCTACTTCAAGGTTTCGATGCGCTCAGAAGGTAAAGACGACATTGAACCCCGGCCGGCAGGGGTAATAGTAGGCCGGCGGCGGGGGCGGGGGCGGCGGATAATAATAGCCCCCGCAGTAGATCGGTGGCGGGGGGGGCGGATAGGGCGTCCAGACCGACGCATAGGGCCGGGGGCGGAAATGCGGAGGCGGTTGCCGGTGATGGTCGCGGTGGGCTTGCGGCGGACGGCCGTGCGGCTCGAACCGCTCTTGCGGCGGTTGGCTGCGGGGCGGTTGCCGGTCTCCCGGAGGGCGCGCGAAACTCGCCAGCGGACAGGCTATCGCGGCAAGGACCGCGAGAGCGAGGATTTGGTTGATCGAGTTCGTTTTCATGATTTGAGGTTCCTGGGTTGAATTGTTCCTTCATGGGATGGAGTCGCCGCCGGATCGGAAAAGGTTACCGGGCGCATCAAACGATGGGCGGGGAACGGGTTGATTTCCGGAGGGAAATCCGCATACTGCTGCTCCAACGAAGGAGGAGATGGGATGAGGAAAGCGCTTGTACTGTTCGGCGTGGGAATGCTGCTGGCCGGCGCGGCGGAATCGGCTTCCTTGACCAACCGCGTTTTCGACGCCTATTTCCTGGGATTCGAAACGGACCCCGCCATGGACTACGGCGGGGCGGACGTCACGAGCGTCCACAGCCTGCTCTGCCGCGGCGTCAGCCGGTACGTGCCGCTCTCCTACGTGGCGCCGGCCTACGAATTTTTCTTCGCCGGCGGCCTCAGCACCGTCCAGCACGAGGTGTTTGGCCACGGCTCGCGGGGCCGGGAATACAACCTCGATCCCGAATATGCGTTCGGCATCGATTTCTCCGGCGGCACGGGTCTGGACCGAGATCCCGAGACCATGGAGCAGCTCATCCTGATCGCCGCCGGCGGGACCGAGTCGGATACGATCCTGGCCAACCGTATCCTGAAGGATCTCTACGTCGGCGACGGAACGGACGGATCCAAGATCCCCCTCATGGCCCTCACGAAGCTCGATTTCAGCCTCTACTGCCTGATCACGAAAGACCCCGACGATTCGCGCGAGGATTTCGTGGACGACTACACGAACGGGAACGACATCGCCTACTGGCTCATCTCGCGCCAGGCGCAGCGGCAGAACGGGGATCCGTCGGCCGTCTGGGACAACGAATATGCCATCGATTTCAGCGATCCCCTGTTGGCGGACAACTACGACGACGTCCGGGCGGCGGCGATCTGGAACCTGGTCGATCCTGCGGCGCTGGCCGCCATGTATGGCTACGTCGTCGACCACGTTTTCCGTGGCCAGACGCAGGTGCGGCCGCCGGTCCTTCCGTTCGGCGGCGGATTCGGCTTTACCGCGGGCACGCGGGCGTTTCTGGGAGCGTCGGAGGTCACGCGCTTCCTGGATCTGTATTTGGTCACGCCGGGGCCGCTGGTGAACGCGTACGTCCGGGATCTGGACAGTTCCGTGGATCGGACCTTCGGCGCCGGCGCCGGGTTGTATCGGATTCCGCTGAACGCTCGCATTTCGCTTTCCGTGCAGGGCGATTATTGGGAGGTGCCCGACTCGGCGGAGGATCTGTACGAGGGCACGGGCTGGAATGCCTGCGGCGAACTTTCCGTGATGTTCAGCGACACCGTCGGCCTGTCCGGCAAACTGGGCGGCAAATCCGATGGATTCTTCCCCGGCACGCCGATGGCGGAGGGCGTGTATGGCGGCGCGGGGGTGCTGGTGGCGTTCTAGGCGTCCGAAAGACTGAATTTTTCGTAATCAAGGCGCTTCTATGGTCCGGGGGGGTAGCTGTAGGACATCGATGTTGCGCGTGAATTTGGCAGCGATGGTCCGTTGTCCCCGTCTCAAGAGGGGCCCCTCCCGATGGTCGAGATGTCCGAGTTGCCGGCGGAAGGGGGAGGATTGTTAAGAAACGTCGCACCGATCCTAACATGATATTAATGATAATCGGATAAAAATTTATTGATGTAGCCTTTGCGAATAACATATTTTCGGATCATGTATATATGGCATATGCGAATGGACTCCGGCCAGATCCGCCAGGAGCTGGTTAGGTCCATGTCCTTGACTGGCACCTTCCAGGAAGCCGCCGCGATGTGGCGCGGGGACATGATCCACGGCGAATGCGCAACTCGCGGGGCGTTGCGCGGTATGGCGTTTTAGCACGCCGGATCGGGACTACATCGGTTTCAAAATAGGGCTAGAACTGTCGTTCGGGCCGATTCTTGCAAAGCAGGTAAACATGAAGACGTGTGCGATGACGACGAAGCGGTTGACTCTCGCGGGATGGCTGGGGCTTTTCGCCTGGGCGGCGGCGCCTTCGGCGCAGGCGCAGGTGGCGGTCACGCTGACCGGGCCGGCGCAGGCCACGAGCTGCGGGACGGTGTTCGTTACGAACCGGTTCGTGAACAACGGGTCGACGCTCAACAACCTGTGGATCACGAACGAGCTGCCGTCGGCGAGCCATGCGTACGTGCCGGGGCTGTCCACCGTGACGCTGCCGGGGGGCGTGGTCTTGACGGGCGCCGCGGCGGATCCGGACGTCAATACCGGCAACACGAACCTGGTGTGGGATTTCACGAACGTGGTGACGGCATCCACCGTGACGAACCTGCTGATCACGGAGGTGTTCTACAACACGGGGCTGGTGCCGGAGGACGACAACGAGTGGGTCGAGATCTACAACCCGACGACCAATGCGGTGGACATCACCGGCTGGTCCATCCGGGACGCGTCGCCGGGGGCGGTGGACGCGCTGCCGGCGGCCATCATCAATCCGGGCGAATTCATCATCATCGCGGCCGATACCAACGCGTTTTTGTTGGCGAATCCGGCGTATGCGGGCCAGTTGCTGGAGATCGCGGATGGCAAGATCGGATCGGGGCTGAACAACTTCGGCGACGGCGTTCTGCTGCGGAATGCGGCCAGCGCGACGGTGGACGCGGTATCCTACGGTGCCTCGACCGCGGCGTTCAGCCCGGCGGTGCCCAACGTGGCGGCCGGGCAGTCGATCGCGCGGAATCCGGCGAACAGCGACACGAATACGCGCAACGACTGGGCGAGCCAGGCGACGCCCGACCCTGGTGCCGGAAGCCTGCCGACGGGGCTGGCGAACGGCGGGACGATCACGATCGTCTATGCGGTGGAGATCGACTGCGGGGCGATTTCGGGCCAGCTGTTCGCGCGGGCGGGTTTCGAGCAGCCGCCGGGATCGCCGGGAACCGGGACGGGCTCCCTGTTCCTCTCGGTGAACATCCCGGATCTGGTGGTCACCAAGACGCCGATCATGCAGGACGCAGGGGTGGGCGATACGGTGACGTGGACCGTGCGGGTGGAAAATGCGGGCTTTGGGACGGCACCCAACGTCGCGGCCGCGGACCGGCTCGGTCCCGGACTGGCGTTCACGGGCTTCAGCGTGACCCCCACCACGCAAACGGCCACGAATGCGACGTGGGACGCCACGGCGATCCCGGCGTTCACGAATCTGGCGCCGGGGGCGTTCGTGGACGTCGTGGTGACGGCGGAAGTCGTCTCTTGCGCCGGGCTATACAACCGGGCGGATGCAGCCTGGGGTTGCCGCGACTTGCTGGTGCTGGCGAATGACACCTGTGAAGACACGGCGTTGCTGAACGAGACCGCCACGGCGGGCATCCGGTTCATCGACCGCTATCCGAGCCTGACGTACGCGCTGGATCCGGCGCCGATTCCGGTGGCCTATTGCGGCGGGACCGAGGTCACGCTGTACGTCACCAATGCGTCCGGGGCGGACGTGGGCACGGCCTACAACGTCTCGGGAACGCCGACGTTGCCGGCCGGCTGGTCGATCAGCGGGGCGAACGTGGACGTCAACGGGGCGATCCAGATCGATCCGCTGGCGCCGGGGGCCACGACGTCGATCGTATTTCGGATGGAGGCGGGCGGCGACTGTCCGATCAATCTGGAAGAGCAGAACATCTATTTCCGGCCGTACTACGAGGATGCATGCGGCAATCCGTTTTTCGGCCCGCTGGGCTTCACGACGGCGACGGTGACGAACGAGCCGACGGCGACGGTGACGAAGATCATGCCCGGCAGCGTATCGGGCGACGACGGGACGTTCCCGGTGCGGATCGAACTGACCTATGCGAATTTCGACGGGACGGAGCAGATCACGCTGACGGACGTCTTCCCGGCGCACACGAACCTGACGGTGGACGCCGGCAGCCTTTCGGCGGGCGGGGTGCTGGCGGGCGACCGGATCGTCTGGGCGAACGTGACGCCCGGCGCGGGCAGCGGCGTGGTGACGGCGTCGTTCGACATGGTGATCGGCACGCCCTGCGGCGGGCCATCCGGAGTGCGCTTCAACGAAGTGCAGGCGACGGACTACGTGGATTGCCAAGGGTGCACGCGCGAGGTGGTCGGCGATGGCTTCCGGTTCCCGCTTCAATTCAACTATGGCGGCGGGTGTCCGCAGGAGCCGGGCTTGACGGGCGGGTGCAGTTTCGTGAGCGCCAAGAACGTCTTCCCCGAATTGACGGAAGTCTGCGACCCGGCGATGGCGACGCACACGTTCACCGCGTTCGGCGGGACGCTGGGCGACTGGACGGGGGTGACGTTCACCGCGGACTTGGCGGGCGGCAGCGGATTCGTGGACACGACCAACGACATGACGGTTCTGGTCGACGGCTCCAACGTGACCAGCTACGTGTCGATTTCGCAGAGCACGCCGAGCCTGGTGCTGGATCTGTCGGGGCTGAACGGTTCGAGTTTCCCGGAGATGAGCAACGTCACGGCCAGCCTGATCATCGCGTATCCGGTGAGCGTGGACACGCCGGGACAGTACACGGACGATTCGGCGCTGTTCGTGCCCGGCTGCGGCACGGCGGGCGACGAGGTCACGTGGAACGTCGGCGAAAGCCGGCTGGAGGTCGATCTGCGGCCGATCACGGTGGCGGGATCGTGCGCGCCGGCTCCCGGTCTCATCGAACTGGAGATGCTGCCGAGTCCCGAGGGGGTGTCCGGGCCGACGGCGCTGTTCCCGGCGTACGACGTCGAGGTGACGCTGGATCTGGACTTCGACGGGGACCTGTACTCGGGCTTCGAATACGTCGACGGATCGACGGTCTTCAGCAATTTGGTGGACCTGACCGGGACGCCGATTGCGGCGTCTAATCCCGCCATCAACGGCGACCAGTTGGTCTGGAACCTGGGCGATCTGGGGACCAATGCGGGGATGTCGATATCCTACATGCTGCGCAAGCGCTGCGGGAACGACACCGGCGCGCAGCACCGGGTTACTGCGGACTACAACACGCGCTGCGGGGACGGGACCGATCCGCAGTCGGAACAGGCGACGTCGCGCACCAACGGCGCCGCGCTCTACGCGCAGCCGAATCTGTTGACCACGCTGCAACCGGAGCTGCAATTCCTGACGGACACGCAGATCGTCAACCAAGTACGCATCATGAATTCCTGCGCGATCGACGCCTACAACCTGCGGGTGGAGATGCGGCTGCCGGCCAACGTGTCGTTCGGCGGGGCGGCGATCCCGCCCTCGACGGTGACGGCGACCAACGTGGTGTGGGATTTCCATGCGCTGGTCGGGCCCTACGGCCCGCTGGTGGATTCGGACGGCGACGGCAGCTTCGACGATCTGCCCTCGCAGGTTCCCTTTGAATTCTGGGTGACGAACAACGTGGACTATTGCATGGCGAACAGCGAGATCGCCGTGAGCGCCTCGTACGGGTGCTTCGCCGAGGCCTGCACGAATACGCCGTGGGTGGCCGCGAGCTACGAGACGATCTCGGGTTCGCTGGTGACGCGCGCGACCTTCCCGGTGGAGAACGCGCTGTGCGAGACGAATCCGGTGGAATACAGCGTGCGCAACAGCGGCTTGACGATCGACTACGACGTGGACACGCACCAGACGCTGCCGGCGGGCATGGGCTACGTGCCGGGCAGTTCCGAAGTCAGCCTCAACGGCGGGACCACCAATGCCATCGGGGATCCGGCGGGCAGCGGCCTGCCGGGCGATCCGCTGGTGTGGGATTCGTCTTTGATCCCGCTGCTGGCGGCGATGCAGCCCAACGACCAGGTGACGATTTTCTATCAGGTGGGGCTCGGGTGCGACGTGGTGACGGGCGATAACCGGTTCATCGCCGAGGGCGCCTTCACGGACCTGTGCGGGAACCGGGTGACCAACCGCGAAGTGGTGTCGGTGCTGGCCCCGCAGGAACCCTTGCTGGTGGTCAACAAGAGTTCGTCGATCGACGTGGCCGACTTGGGCGAGGAAGTGGTGTATGCGGTGACGATCAGCCACGACGCCTTGTCGGAGGCCGACGTGCCGTATCTGACGCTGACGGACGTGCTGCCGGCGGCGGTTTCGTTCGGCGGGGCATCGGTGACCCCCGATTCGGTGGTGGGCCAGACGCTGGTGTGGAGCAACGCGACCCTCAATGCACTGGTCGGGGATTTCACGCCGCCTTTCGCGCTGGGCGAGGGGACCATCCAGATCCTCGTCACCGGCACCGTGGTTTCCTGCGCGGCTTCGGTCCAGAACGTGGCCACGGTGGATTACGGCTGTTCGGCGGCCGACGTCTGCCTGCAGGCCTCCGACAACGTCTCGATCATCACCGCGCCGCGGCTGACGCCGCCGGGCCTGGTCAGTGCGATGACGCTGGACGCCTGCGGCGGGACGAAGACCGTCAGCTTGACCAACAGCGGCGCTTCGACGGATTCCGACATCTTGTACGTGGAATACGCGCCCCCCGGCTATCTCTTCACGGGGGCGACGGCCAGCGGCGAGTTCACGTCGGCGGGCCTGACGGTGGCCTACAGCGGCACGCCGGTCGGCTCCATCGCGACGGTGGATTTCGCGACGGACGCGTCGAGCGGCGCGACGGACGCCAAGGACGACATCGGCGACGGGCTGAACAACCTGGAGTTGGGCAAGGACAGCGGGTTCACGGTGGTCTGGACCCTGGCCAGCGCCGGGGACAATCTCGACTGTCTGGCGGACCCGACGGATCTCGATTACGAAGATCCCGAGCAGGGTGACCCGAGTTCGCTGACGTCGAGCAACCTCGTGACCTACACCGATCTGTGCGGCGAGGCGGGCAGCGCCGTCGGCTCCAATTCGGCTTTTCCGGGCCTTCCGGACCTGGATATCGATCTGCAGCCCAACAGCCTGATCGTCGACGACGGCACCACGGTGGTGTTCACGCTGAACGTGGCGAACAACTCCGAGACCACGGATGCGGAGGGCATTCACTTGCGGGTGAAGATGGGCACGGGCTGGGAGGACCTGACCTATCTGTCGAGCAACATCGTGTCGTCGGGCGCGACGGCGATGGATCGCGAACAGCAGGGCGACACGAACCTGCTGTTCAGCTTCCCGGGCGTGATTTTGGATCCGCTGGACGACGAGATCACGGTGACGTTTCGGGCCACCGCGACCACGAACGGCGGCTTCCTGACGGCGGTGGCCGAAGTGGTGGGCGATTGCGGCAATCCGTTGGTCACGCCCGCGTGCACGTTCACCAATACGCTTGGCGAGGCGCCGCTGGCCAATTCGATGACCGGCAGCGTGATCGGCGCGGTCAACGGACAGTATTATTCGTTCGACCAGGATCGGTTCGCGGCGGCGGGCCACACCCTGTCCAAGACGGTGCGCTACGACGAAGAAGCCGCTGGGGCGGCCGGGACGGATCGGAGCGCGCGCGTGGGCGAGGATCTGGTCTATCGGATCGAGGCGCTGTATTTCGGCGGCGAATTCAGCGCCGTGACGATCACGGACAGCCTGCCGCCGGAGATGGCGTTCGGGACGCCGTCCGGATATGCGTTTTCGGGCGGCATCACGGGCGCCGTATGGGACGCGGGCTCGGGTGTTTTCACCCTGCAGCCGGCGGTGCTGGCGACGAATCCATCGACCTTCGCGGTGGATATTCCGGTGGTGGCGTCGAATCGGCTGGACGTGCAGGATGGAGCGGTCATCACCAACGTCGCCACGACGGACTTCACGCTGGAAGGCGTGACCAACGTGCCCGTCGAGCGCACAACCGAGGTGGAAATCTACGAGCCGGTGCTGCAGCTCACCAAGACCGTGAACTCCAACCTGGTGCAGGCCGGCGACGTCGTCATCTTCACCAACCGGCTGGTGCACACGGGCGCGAGCCGGACGAGCGCCTACAGCGTCGTGTTCACGGACACGCTTCCGGCGGGCCTGGTGTTCAATGCCTTCATTTCGCCGGCTTCGGGCACCGTCGCGGGCCAGACGATCACCTTCAACACCAACGATCTGGCGGCGCTGGGCGAATTCGCGCCCGGCGATCCGGCGATCGACTTCGTGTTCTCGGTCCTGGTGGAAGACCAGCTCGTGGGCGCGACGATCACGAACCAATCGACCGCGACCTACGTTTCGCTGGACGATCCGTCCGAGAACGGCAACGAGCGCGACGGTTCCGACGGAGTGGGCGGGCTGAACGACTACATCACCTCGTCGTCCGTCACGCTGGCTTCGCTGCCGCTGAAAGCCATCGCCAAGACGTTCGTGTCCTCGTCGCAGACGAACACGCTGGACGGGACGACGAACGACTGGACGATCGGCGAGCGGTT
>CAZECJ010000034.1:0-2933 GCA_964510645.1 uncultured Verrucomicrobiota bacterium
CATTCGAGTAAGCGAGTCCTGAAGCCCACACGACCTCCTCGCTCACCGGAGCAAGGGTGAAAACACACATTCCGTCCTGTAAATTGCTCTGCTGGTCGATCCACTGTCCGAATGCGGCCGGGCTGCAAATGAGGATCACCATCCACAACAGCGCAGCTCTTTTCATAACTCCTCCCCCAGATTGAAATAGAAAAAGCACCTGGCCTTGCCTGGATGAACCATGGACAAGGCATGGAACCGCATAAAAAAGAGTGTAGATCCTGTCCGGTCCAAAGTGCGGTCAGCAGCGTGCGCCGTTGAGGTCAGTGAGAAATATGGCTTCAGAAACAATACAGATAGGGTGCCCCGGGAAACAGCTATCGTAATATAGTGTATGCTGCTGTTCGTGTCAAGCGGAAATGGAACTTTAAAGGGGGATTTTCACTCTGGCTGGAGTTCTGTGATAGTTCGGAGAGGCTTGCCAATCAATGTCAGATCCTGGCGCCCCAGATATTTGGTGCTGATTATCCTTCAGTCAATCCAGATGCGCTGAACGCCGATGAAATCCGCGGGAACCGTTTCTTCCTGTCTGACTTCCAGGCAGAGTTCGATGGCTTCCCGAACGCGTGCCATGAGTTCGTCCAATGACCTTGCCTGCGTATGACAGCCTGGCAATCCCGGCACGGACCCGACAAAGTATCCTTCGGTATCCTGTTCGATGAGAACGTTGAATTCTTTTCTCGACATAATTATCTCCCGTGTATCCACTCAAATTTATCGAAAATTATCGATATGATGCAGAATTTATTGCAATGACCGCGAATTTGGAGCAGTCTTCCGCTCCCCTCATCGCAATGCCGGATCGCCTCCGTCTTGCCCTGTAAAAGTCTGCATTTATGCGGCCGACATCAAGGCAATGTTGAGTGCAAGTGTGATTAAACTCGCCCTATAGACTTGTCCTTTTGTATTTCATCGTCTACTTGTGCCAAAAAATCCATCGTCTGCTGGACAATACTGGCAATTACTATGTCTTTTTCGGAGCCGCACTCGAGCAAGATGGCACGATGACAACTTCCCATCGATTCAGTTACCAGGTTGGGCCTGTCTGCACTGCAGCGGTGTATTACGGATTTCAGGTGAGGTGTGGTTATCCACTTCATCGCAGCCCTGAAAAGCTTAATTTCAAGCCATATTGGAGAGGTACCAGGCGATGCCCACAGAAGGGGTGAAAAATTAAGGAAGCATCCGATATCTTCCTTATATCGAAAAAATCGGCCATAACTGCCATGCGAGCCTCCTGTAGCCAATCCCTTGATCGAGATGAATTCTTCTTTGGAGAGCCGATTTACAGCGTCATCAATCAAATCTGCATACTGGGATACTCGCCGGCCAATTTCCTGGGAGAGTTCCTCAGGCCGGATGGGTAAAAAGGCCTCGCTATCCATTCGTTCACACAGCCCTTGCAGTTGGCCTACATCCGCCAAATAGAGTTGATCATTATGCGCGGCGGCATCGGCAGCAATAGAGCCCAGGAGCGCCCTCCAGCTGAGGATGGCCAGGAAAGTGCTGATTCCGGCCGTAGCCCAGGTAATCGTGTGAGAACGGGCATCTTGAGAAAGCCTTGTTCCTGAAGATTGTGCACGATGGGTGACCTGATCCCATAAAACGGATTGTCTGCTCTCCGGGCATATGAATAAAAGAACTGATGGATGCTCCTGATCAAGACGCGAAAGATAGATTTCAGGCTGTTTATCAGTTAGGTGCGCCCAAAACTTGGCTTCGATCACCAGCCGTTCCTGTCCAAGCACATCTGTGCCAACCAGGTCAGGGATGGATTTTTTATCGCCATAAACCTGGGATTGGAAGTAGAGTGGCCCCAACTCCGGAAGCCCGGCGTGGTGGAGAAGCGATGCAAGGGCCTCCGCTGCTGTCGAATGTGTGTTCAAGATATGTAATAGTGCTTCGGTGGCAATGTTTTCCGGGTGGGAATGCAGACGAAGCGTCAGTGCGGCTAGAAGTGAGTTTGGGGCCATTTTTATTCATTCTCCGGACAGATTTTTGTGGTTCTGAGTGAACATGCCCCCTGATCACGCCTTGTTCAAAGTGCTATAGATTTCGCGGAAGCTCTCCAGCCCCGCCTCCAGATTCTCGATGATCTCGGCCGCCAGCACATCCGGATCGGGGAGATTGTCGAGATCGGTCAGGCTTTTGTCCTTGATCCAGGTGATATCCAGGCTGGTCTTGTCGCGGGCAATGATCTCGTCATAAGTGAAGCGGCGCCAGCGTCCCTCGGGATTGGACTCGGGGTGCCAGCTCTCCTTGCGCTTGGCGATGTTCTCCGGGCAGTAGCAGGCGATGAAATCGCCCAGATCTTCCAAGCGCAGGGGATTCTTCTTCAGGGTGAAGTGGATGTTGGTCCGGAAATCGTAGATCCACACCTCGCGCGTCCAGGGCTCTTTGGCTGCGGGCTTGTTATCGAAAAAGATCACATTGGCCTTGACGCCCTGCTTGTAGAACACGCCGGTGGGCAGGCGCAGGATGGTGTGGAGGTTGGTGGTGGCCATCAGCTTCTTGCGCACGGTCTCGCCGGCGCCGCCTTCAAAGAGCACATTGTCGGGCACCACCACCGCGGCGCGGCCGTCGGATTTGAGCATGGTGCGGATGTGCTGGACAAAGTTGAGCTGCTTGTTGCTGGTGGTGACCCAGAAATCCTGGCGGTTGTAAGTGAGGTCGTCGCTCTCCTGCTCGCCCTCGTCGTTGGTGAAGGTCATGCTGCTTTTTTTGCCGAAGGGCGGATTGGCCAGCACATAGTCGACGCGCAGGCCGGTATCGGCCACCAGGGCGTCGGCCGGCGAGATAAAGGTATCGCTGTCGAAATCACCGATGTTGTGGAGAAAGAGGTTCATCAGCGCCAGGCGGCGGGTGCCGGCGACGATCTCGTTGCCGGAGAAGGT
>CAZECJ010000034.1:3033-13711 GCA_964510645.1 uncultured Verrucomicrobiota bacterium
TGGCCTTTGACATCGGCGCCCATGGCGCTCCACTGCTCGCGGTCGATCAGATCGATGAGCTTGTAAAGCTTGGCCGGATCCTGGATTTTGTTCTGGCTCTTGGTGAAGATCTGGCCGAGGATGCCCCGTGCGTGGGAGAGTTCTAGCAACAGTCGCGTGTAATGGGTCTCCAGATCGGCGCCGCTTTTTGCCTTTAAACTTTCCCAATTATAATCCGGAGGAACAGGCAGTCTGCGATTGTGGGGAGGTTTGCTGTACTCATCGGCCATTTTCAGGAAGAGCAGGAAGGTAAGCTGCTCGAGATAGTCACCGTAGCCGACGCCGTCGTCGCGCAGGGTATTGCAGAAGGACCAGACCTTGCTGATGATGGAGGAGGTGTTGTTGGGTTCGGGGGTCATGGGTGTGCCTGGTTTTTACGTTATTCAGAAAATTTTGTACACGTCATCAGGATTGTTCTGTGCGTTTCTGGATTACCGAGAATGATCTTGATAATTTTTCCAACCATTCGAAAAGAAAAATGCTGCTCAGTCATTTCCGGTTGACTCTGGCTGGCGCGTTTTTAATGCGCCTTTTTCGTTAAATTAAAATATGATACACTTGGAGGGATAGGGATGCTCTTTCGGTTATTTTGCTGATAATATGTTCACGGCACCAACTCGTCCAAATGATCGGCTTTGATTCTTCTCTTCAACACATCAATAGAAACTTCAAAAGACGAAGATAAGGAATTTGCCAAGTGCTCAATTGTATATTCAAGGTAATCGCTCCTTGCAATACCTTTCCTTTTAGCCTGATCAATCAGCGATACTGTCTCTGAGAGCTTGCTATTGTACAAATCAGCTAAATTGTTGGGAGGTACCAATACAAGTCCGGCAAAAACATAACTCTGATATTCCATTTTTGAGTGATCTCTTGGGTCAAGTTCAGCCAGGAAAGTTTTCCATTCTTCCAAAGAATGAAAGACATACTGATCGAAGTATTTTTTGTGCAAGGCGAAATGGCCGATTTCATGAGCCAGTGTAAATCGATAGCGATAGTAGTATTTTTTATCGAAGAGATAGTCATCCATATAAATAGAAGTGAAATCGCTGGTGATGAATCCCTCAATTTCGAAAGCTTTCTGTAGCCCCGGAATCGGAATAATATCGATACGCAATGCTCGTTCAATAATGGCATCAATAGGAACCGGAATAGAATTTATACCCATACGGCTGCAGAATTGCTTAACAATGGTTCTGATTGTATCATCAGTAAGAAATTCCACATCCAGAGTAATCATCAGCCATTCCTCCGGATTAATTCGGCTAATTCATCCAATTCAGCAGCCGTCGGTTGTTGGCCTCTCAGTGTCCGAAAAATGATTGGCAATTTTTTGACCAATTCTTCGTCTTTCATGAAATCATCAGGAATTCTCCCCGCGCTGGCGGCCGCTAAATCAAAAAAAGTATACCAGTCATTACTGTTCTTTGCGATGTTCAAATAGGAAGCATATTTTTCCAGAATTTCTCTTGACGATGGTGGAGGCATTAATCCCCGTTCCAGCCTGCTGATATTGCCTGGATCTAGTTTATGCTCCAGACAAAATTGCCGCAAAGACAGGCCCAAACCAATGCGTCTATCTTTGAAAAATTCTCCAAATGAATTTAAATTATCCATGTTATTGTATCCTCCTGTTTGTTGTAATAAATATACAACAGATCATGCTTTTTGTCAAGTAAATTATGATAGGACTTTATCCTTTAATCTCGATCGCCCAGAAAATCTATTCCATGTCCGGGAGTATCGTTTCGGACATTGGCCCCAAAAGTCAGGTCAACTAACGGGGAAGATATGCCTGTCTTCACGTTCCGGCCGGGGTTTCTTTCCCCGGCCGATCATAGGCCTATTCCCATGTGACAGTAGCCGACAGTCTTGAGAAAAAAGTTACGCAAATCGGCATAAAGTGGGTGCTGACTATTGATGTGATAATGTGCTGTTTGCCGGAGATCCGTTTCAGGATTAGGTTGATCTTTTCCAGATTTCGCAGTGCTACTTTGATGGAACGCGGAGAATTGCTTAATTTAACCGCGAGTTCACGGCAATAGAACTCCTCATACGGATGCATCAGCAGAGTGGCCTCAAATCGATGCGCACCTTACTTGAGATAGATTGTTCTCAAGATCTCCGTATATAAATTATATACGATCGTATACAATCTGCATACAATTGTGAGTACTGTCAAAAAAATTCTGCTCAAGGAATGCTGAAGCGCCATGGTGCGATTATTGTTAACTATATATTTTATTATTTTCTCCTGAAAGTATGATTTATTCATACTTTTCGGAGCAAATAAACAAACAAAGCGTGTTCCTCTCCCTTGAATGCAACCGCAGACACGGGACGAGCTATATCCCCGGGATAATTGCAAAACATTCAAATTGTTCAGACAATATAATATTTGCCTGGCGGCAAATATTATCATGATATTTTATGCTTTCAGGCATATATTATCTTAAAGCTCTGGTTTGCCGTTGAGGTCAAACTAAACGAAATCGATTCCTCTCCTGCTTCGCGCTATTTTGGTAACCGGCTCAAGATTACGTATTTGTGTCAAGCCTGCAAAAAGGAGAATATCGATCTGATCAGAGACAATATCTGCATCCTCTCGGCGGACCGCCTCCTCGCCGCGCTGATCTGATTCCATGAAAAGAAAATCTTCGACATGCCAGGGGGCTAAGAGTCCCAAGGCTGATGTCCCTAGTTCGGGCCTCAGCCATATCCTTTTCTTTCATCAGGCTTATTCAGAGAGGGATATAGCACCTTTAGTTCACCCTATGTTGGATAGAACTAAAAACAGAAACCATGCCGGTTTCAAAAGCCCTTTTCTGAATGGGGTTATTCGTCGCAACTGGAAATGACATCTTTTCATGGGAGATACTCTGAATGCGGGCATCGGCCCAAGCTCATGAGTATTTTAAACAATCCGTTAGTTGCCGTTCTGAGCTCTTCAACTTCGTGCCGGAAAATAACACCGGCTGTGTCGCAACCGCTGAAATTGTTTTTACTGCAAGGATTTACATCATATTCTTTCCACTTAATTTCTTGCATAGACGAGTTGCTTGGCTGAAAATATAGGCTCGAGGATAAAGCATGTGACCAAAAAAGTTACAGATCCGATATCAGGGAGGAAGTTAATAAGCGTCAAAAACGCAATAGCCGTACCAAGCCCTTCAGACATACTCTTGTCGCTGCCTTTCACTCGGGCGAGCGCGTTCAAGTCCTTTGGAAGTCTGGCATACGCTTTGAAAACCTAATATAAATTATAGAAAGGTATAAAAAGGTAACCAACTGCTTTGCCTGGCGTCTCAATGGAAGGTTCCAAATGGTTGCATCGGGATTCATGGATGACAAACCGCCAAATTTGATAAAGAAGCACGAAAGCAGCGATTAACGCTGCGATGAAGAAGACCGTGCTCGAACTATTGACCAAACGGCCGGCCTCTTCATCTTTTCCGATAGCTGCCAACGCAATAAACTGAGCGCCCAGACTACAATACAGCATCCCAAGGTACATGGCTACAGGGCCAATATGGTTGGTAGAGACAGGGTAGGCCCTCGGATCCGGTGGATCGTCCCCGGTGACGGGCTGCTGCAGGTCGGACGTTACCGCCGTATTGCAATATACACAGAATGATAATGTGCCTGGAATTTGTTTGCCACAATTTGGGCAAAACATGAGCCCCCTTCCGCACATGCAAGCTGATGAAGTGATCTCGTGAATTTATGACCAATTCGCAAATGAATATTTTCTGGATACACGTTCTGCTTCCCGGATAGAATCGTTGTATTTTCATAATCTACAACGGATTGCTCGTTGTGAAAGACCATACTGGCATGGTATGAGTAGAGGTCATCTGCCAGCTTCCCAATGCTTGACCCATGAATAGCATGCTGATTCGTAAAGGGTATATCATCAGCATGGAGTTTGCCGGATTTGCGCGTACAAGAGAAACTCTGAAAAATAGTACTATTAGCCTGTTTCGATTACCATACCTGCGCGTTAATTTGAATAGTGGCGCGAGATTCGGCAGACTCCTGGTTGTCGGTCCACAATAATGGAGTGATAACAGATTTTAATGAACGGTTTCTTGACTGACGGCGCAGTACTATCCTGGATCTTAATATACCGTGACCCTCACCTTGAACCAGTTAGAGGCTCGTGCGTACTGCGATTCCAGTTTCTTGCCCCAACGATAAGTATAGCCGTCTGGATGGTTCGGCGGAGGGCAGTAATTCGAGTCTATCATGGCCTTCAGAATCAGTTCCCCATTTCTGCTAACTGATGCCTCGTATTGGAAATTACGCATTGAGGCAAACCAAATAACTTGGCGGCCCTGTCTAGTGTTTACTGCCAGCCCCAGATCCAGATTAATACCCCGGCCTAGTGATACAAAGATATTAGGAGAAAAAGTTTTAAACCGCTTGTAAAAATTATTGTAGGGATTTATATAAATAAAATGCTGTGTGGCAAGGTACTTTATCGGTTCACCATCCGGAAATATCTCAATCATCACACTCTCTCCTTTATGCAAAAAGAGAGGCTTTTCTCCACCAAGGACCTCCATCTGGCCTCTGCCATTATGTCTAAGTGTGTAGGACCGACTAACTGGCCTGACGCGATTAACAGCGTTCAAATCCTGAAGCGGCATTAAAGTCAAGGCAAACACTGCAAGCATCATAGCGGGACGAAAACTGATTCGGTTCTTCATGGCTGGCCCCTTTCTTTGAACGAGTACAACCTCAGCGATGGATGAGTCCTGTACTGTTTAGAAAAAGCGGGACTCTTCCCTTAGTTCAACAAGCTGTAAATGAATTTTGCGATGGCGTCCGTCGTATTGGCCCCGATGACAAGATCGGCCGCTTCCTTGACAAGGGGATGGCCATTCGACATGGCGACACCAAATCCGACCCCTTTTATCATTTCGAGATCATTCAGGCCATCGCCGATGGCGACGATTTCCTCCAGCGTGATACCTTTCTCCCGAGCAACTCTCGCAATCGCTCCCAGCTTGGTGACCGATTTGGGCATAATCTCCAGAGTAATCGGAGTGCTTGCCACAACCCGGGCGTTGGACAGCTTTTCGCTGAGTTCCTGGGACAAGGGCGAAAGATACGCGGAATCGGCAACCACCACTATTTTCACGAGCGAATCGGCAGAGATATCTGAAACGCTGAGCCGGTATGCCGGAACGAGATGGATCGCTCTCGCCACAGCCGCAAAGGAGAGAGAATCCCTGTCTGGAATAGCTGCAATTTTAAAGTAATAAACAACACCCCATATCCGCGGCTCCTTGCGATCCAATTTACGAAAATAAGACCAAGTCTCTTCATCGAGAGCTGCGACAACCTGGGGCTGTTTTGCCCCGGCAGAGAGGAGCGCGCACCCATTCATCAGGATGGTGGGGAGGGTTGGCTGAATCTGGCCAATGGCCGGCTCTGCCTGCTGCAATCCTCTTCCGGTCGCGATCCCTACCTGGCCACCTCGCTTTTTGTACAGCTGCAGTGCGCTAACGGTCGCCGACCGAACCAAACCGGAATCATCCAGGGCGGTTCCATCGAGATCGAGGATAATCGCTGAAGTGTTGCGTGAAGGAACTCTTGTCGCGCGGGCGCCACTGTTACAGGAGAGGGCCATCGTCGTAACAAGAAACAGAAGTACGGTCCTTAGCAACCGCCGTCTCATTCCAGCCTCCATTTCATTAAATGTCATCGTTTGCCTCCAAATCGCTTCATCGAGAGCTCCTTTACCTGATTTGCTATTCAGAGCCGCCGAATCGATTCAACGATGCTTCGTGAAACTCCACTACACTAGCAGTACAAAATGTATGCCAATAACCAATATATTTAATTACAATAATAATATAATGATATGCCTTACAATAGAAATAGCCTCTTATCAACTTGGTAAAAAGATTGATAAGAGGCTGTTTATTAATCAATGATAGCCATGATGAGTTTGCAGCTATATCCGATATTCAGTAGAAATCTACGAATAATCGGATATCTAACGCTTCTCGCGTATCGCGGGGCTGTAAACCGGGAGAGCGGATTCGCCGTAAGCCCGTTTTACCAGGAGCGGACAACCTTGCCGGGGTTGTTTTTAATCCAGCCGTTGAGCGTAGTATACTCCACTTTAAGATGTTCTGCGGTTTTGGCCTGATTGCCGTGGAAAAGGGCTAGCGCTGCGTTGATGTACCGCCATTTTATATCATCGAGGCAGGCGGCCAGGCCATGCTCGGGACCCGCCGCAGGATTGTCCGGACTCATCGTGATCGCTGCGTCGAGCTGGATATCATCCGCGGTAATTCTCGTTCTTCTCTGGTTTTTAACCCTGAAATAGGCGCGTTCGATCACATGTTTCAATTCGCGCACATTCTGGTTGGTCCAGTCCCATTGCGCCATCTTATTCATCGCCCCATTTTCAATGACGACAGTAAGAGGCCTTGGTTCGACCTTATGCAGAAAAAAATCGACAAGTAACGGCAGGTCCTCTTTGTGACTGTTAAGAGCGGGGACGCTGATCTCTATCCCTCTCAGCCGGCGATAGAGATCTTCCCTGAATTTTTTCATCTTGATCATCTCTTCAAGCGGCTGATTGGTGGCGGAGATGATGCGGGTATTACTGGTTCTTTTCTTGACATCGTTAAGATACCGATAGGTCTTCTTGTCATCAAGAAATTGAAGTAACATCACCTGACTTTCAAGTGCAAGATCCCCAATCTCATCGAGAAAAAGAGTGCCATTCTCAGCATCCTCGACCAGGCCTGGAGCATTTCTCTTCGCGCCCGTATAGGCCTCATCGGTGTGACCGAAAAACTCGCTTCTGAATAGTTCGTTGGCTTTGTAAAGCGGGCACAGTACGGGGGTAAACGGCATACGAGTGCCTTTGCCCAAAGTATGAATTTCGCGCGCAACCAGTTCTTTACCTGCCCCGGTTTCTCCGATTAAGAGGACGGGCAGATCGCTACTTGCAGCCTCAGCGATCTTTTGTCTGAGGTCTTCGATTACCGGGGACTCGCCGATTATGATTGATTTATTCAGCCTGTTAGATCGGACAATTCTCGCTACCTCGCGGTCGCGCAGCTGTTGGTTGGCGGTTTCAATATCCTGTTTTTTTTGTGTTATTATTTCATTCAGCTTCTGAACCTCGTTTTTCTTCAACTCCGCCTGCTGTTTTTCATAGATCAATCGTTTGGCAATGACCCAGGATAACGCGAAAATCAGATAGGCTGGGAGTAAATAAAATAAAAGAGTGCGTTGGGTGTAAAACCTCCGGGCGATGCGATAGCTGGGTGTAAAGAACCGGGCTCCCAGATGCACAATTTGATTATTAGTCGCAAACCAGATACCTCCCCGACGATCAATTGCTAAGTCCTGGCCATGAATTCCCGGGATCCCGCTCATAAGATCAAAACAATGCCAAGGGGCCTTCTCCAGATCGAAATATTTCTCAAAATCATCCAGGTAGTATATTTTTCCTTCGCGATTACAGATGAATAATCGCGGGAGGGGTGTCATCACAGCTGCGATACCCTCGATGTAAAATACCTTGGCGGCAGACCTGCGGGCTTGCGTAATGATCTGACCGACCAGTTTGAGCACATTGGCCTCACCATCATCCTTAAAGGGCAGAGGTATTTTCTTGTGGAAAGTGGAGTGTTCGAAAGACCGCCGCTGCAGGCCGTCAATTTTAAGGACTGTGACAGGCGCCTCGACCGCTGTTGTGAAAATATAGAGTGAATCAGCCCCTACTTGTACCATAGCCGGCGCTTGAATCAAGATTTTGTCTCGATGCCTATCGCCCAGAACGGCCAGAGTATCATAATCAGAGAGCGTATTGCGGAAACCGATTAACATCATACTTGAGCTGTTCGCGCAGATGGCTGTTGAAATGGAATCGGTTAATGCGGGGGCGTTTTGAATATTGTCAAGGCCCTGCCAGCCAAATGATAAAAATTTAGTATTATTTAGCTTGTGAGATCTGCTGCGTGCTTCTGCGGAAAATATTCCCTTCCTGTGAACCGGATAATTGCTCAAGCCATAGCTATAATAGTCACCATTGTACTCCAAGATATAGAGGGAATCTGCGCGCGGAGAAAGGCTGATTCCATTGATGCCATAGACATCATGAAACATGATATCACAAAACTTGGGCTCAATTTTTTTACGTATAATAGAGTTCGGCTTTTCCTTCTCCAGCACCGGCGCATCGATGATCAACCGGAATGCTTTTTTATGGATCCAGTACAGCTCTGTCCCAGTCTGCGCCGATTCCTCGGATAAAAGGTTCATACCCCACAAGATAGAGTCGGCCCTCTCCAGTTTATATTCCATATTGACAATTTTAAAAATCGAAATCGTATCAGGTAGGGCAGCGCTTTTCCCCTGTACTTTAGCGGCGACAATTTTGTCCGCGCCAGGGGACTCGTCAGGGCACAGGTATCCTGAGTAGGTTGTGCGCAGACTATTATTTTCGTCAAAACGCCTGATGAAGGTTCTATAGCCCTCAGAGGATTGAACAGCCGGAACGCCTATATCCTCACGATTATAATTCTTCCGAACTGAAAGCACGACGGTGCTGCCCATTTCAGAATTGTGTAGGTATCTTTCATATAAAATAAGGCCGACTGCCAGCACAATCAAAGCGAAAAGGGTAATCAGGAAATAGACCGGCCCCCTGCTCGAATAAAAGATTTCCGCTGCCTGGAGCAGTCTGTTCAAACGTGCCTCTGCCCGCTTGCCGGATGGATTTACTTTTGCCATCTTGTACTTCCTCCACATGGGGGAGTTCTTCTCTATAGATGACTATTATGTTCTTGATTTCCAGCGATTATTAAGAAACGCCCACAATCACCTGGTGTGTTTTATCACCAATCCGGATATCTTGCAGCTCTCAATGATTTTATCACATTTAAACTCCTAATCATGAGATGTGAAACTCTATTTGTAAATAGGATAGAGTGAAGATTATCCTGAGGCTCCCCCAGCGAGTCACAGTTGTAATAGTGGATTATGCGGTTAATATAGGAAAATTCGAAGCAATATCAAGAATTATTGCGAGAAAATAAAAAGCGGTCGGTCTAAGGGTGGGAATCGAGCGTTTGGTCGCACTTTTTCTGGAACGATGTGGTAAGTGCTGAAGGCAAGGTCCATTGCCTTCACTGAAAATATAAGTAGTCAAATAAGTGCTGTCAAGGGACAAAATGGCCATAAGAATCGCCACAGCACTCGTTTGTACGCGAGCTAACGAGTGTAATCATCAAACCTGAGCGATTCGCTGAACCGCTGTAAGGAGCCTGCTGACATCCGAATGCATTCGTTGTCAGAGATGGCCTTCGTGAAAGTATCCGCGACTCCCTGTTGATAGAACAGTAAACGTGACCAAGCTTCTGTCCCAGGATTGCCTTTGGGCAATTTCATGTGACGAGCGACAATAAATCCTTGTGGATGGACTGCCAGGGCTGGTTGAGGTTGATGGTGCGGATGTGGATTTTGTGGCCGTCTTGGGTAAAGTCCGCCGACAACGGCGAGTCCACCGTAGGATACAGCAGCATCATTTCGCAGGTGTCGGCCCATTCCCCCTCCAGGTTGTCCATATAGGCGTTGATCTGATACAGGTGAGCCGACCGGAGCGTTTCGGCCTCATAATGCTTTTGCGTGGCCTCCGGGGTGAACTTGCAATCGATGATGATTTTGCGGCTGTTGGAGGTCAGGCTGATGTCGGTCTGCATCTTGGGCAGCAACCCTTCCGCACCCCGGTTGGCAGCGGTCCAACGCCAGTGGAGATCTTCCCGATTGACCCGGTATTCTGTGTGGACGCGGTAGAAGGTGCGGACGAAATTTTCAAACAGTTTCCACATCTGCTCCTTGTCCTGCACAAAGTCGATGAACTTGCTGGTGCCGGGCTTCTCGGTCACTAGCAGGTTGTGGTAAAGCAGTTCGCAGACCTTTAGAAGGAAATCATAAAACTGGTTGTTCCGGTGAAGCTGCACCTGGCCGAACACGCGGCTGGTCAGCTCAATGTCCTGGATGTCCGTGAACAGACGGCAGAGCCGGGTCAAGCCTTCTGCGCATTCCGGCGCCAAGCCTTGCGTGTTGATTAGCCGCCGCATTGTGACTTTCAGGATACGGTTGTGCAGGACGTTGTAACTCAACTCGTTTAAGTCGCAGGGCAGCCTGCCGGTCACCATGGCATTACTTCGGATGGACTCCTGGAAACAGATTCGTCCCCGCAACCGGCTTGTCCATTCGTGCTGCGATACATAGCCACGATCAAACCCCCGTTTGAGCAGATGGTTGGTGCCATTGATGAGCACCCGGGCGAACAGGTCGGCAAGGGTGGTCGTATCAATAGCCTCCACGGCGACGACATCCTTTTCAGCCAGCTTGTCCCAGGCGTAGCACAGCAGGTAGTAGATATTTTGTATTGGGATATGCACAACGGAACTCACATGAGCAGCGTAGATTGCTGCTCTTTCACCTTCTGTTCATTGTCGAACCAGTATTCCTGGATCAATGGCACGATTTCCGACTCGATCACCCGGCGATACCAATCGTCGTCCGGTTTGATGCCGTTCCGGGGACAGAAATAGCTGTGCCCGATCTGGTATCCGGGGCCAAGGTTCTTGGTGTCCGCCGC
>CAZECJ010000034.1:13811-25606 GCA_964510645.1 uncultured Verrucomicrobiota bacterium
ATTTCAGGTCAAAATAACCCTTGGGCGTCGGGCGGAAGCCCTGGATAAAGTCTTCGTAGGAATAGGATTGGTGGAACTGAATGACCTCGATTCGTTGAGGGTCGTTTGATCCGATCAACGCGTAGGCGAGTCGCCTTGCAATGTAGGTCTTCCCGACGCCGGGCGCGCCCTGGAGAACGACGTTCTTCTTCTCCTTCAAAGCCGCCAGTATCTCATCGAACAGGGACTCTGCCAGGAAGAGCCCCTTCATCGCCTTTGATTTATCGTAGGTTTCTAACTTGATCGGCACCGCGATGTTCGTCTCGTCAATCAGGCTGCGGATGATTTCGTATTCCTGCTCCGTCAGCTTGAACAGGCTTCCCTGGTTATTGATGAGCGGCTCGCTGTTCGCCAGGTCGGGATTGGCCTGCAACGTCTCGTACGGGATGGGCTTCGCCAGCTGCTCGATCTTTTCGAACTCGATCTCCTCGCCACTCCCGGATTGGTGCAGGCCTTTGGTGATCTTGCAGACTGCAACCACTTCCTTCTGCGGGCTGGTCACGTAACCGATGACCAGGTCGCCTGGCTTCACTTCCTGGAAATAGCGGTATTTCTGGCGCTTGTTACCCTTCTCATTGTGCGACGTATAGGTTTGTTTGTTGCCAACCATTGTATCTTCGAAATTCCAAATCTTCGGATTCGCGTTCAACCACCAGTAGGCAACCCCGGTGGATGGCGGTGGCGGCGGTATACCGTCGCCGGGTTCTGTCGCTGTTCCCATCTTTAACCCAACTTTGCCGGCGATCAGCTCGACGAATCCTTGATATGGCGTGATGTCCGTGAGCGTCTTTAACGCCATCTTGCTCTCCTCCGGCATTTCCCAATCGCCCTTGACCAGCCACTTTACTTTGCGGACATGCTTGTAGTGCGTCCGAGTCGCGTCGAACTCGTAGTCGCCCTCGACAACGCCATAGCCAAGCAACTTGGCGAAACCCTGCTTGGCGAAAATAATGTCTCCCACTTTAATGTCGTGAACGAACTGCCAACAGGCGTGAGCATCGTTCTTTTTGGATGAATCGCCGGGCCAAAGCTCCAGGATCCTGTTGCGGATCTCGTTCTTGTTAGTAAACTGACGGAGATCGGAGGTCTCGTCCCAGCCGATGGCGGCGATCCCCTGTTCATAGAACTCCTCCCAGCGCTCACCACCCGTTCCCGTCGACAGCGTCCAATACTGGCGACCCCAGAGGGTCTTCATCCGCGCCGGGGTCAAGTCGAGATTGGTCTGGCTCTGCGTGGCAAACAGATGTGCATCATGGGAGATCTGTGGCAAGTTGCTCCCGACCTTTTCAGTCATTAGGCTAAGCCATTGCTGGTAACTCTGGTAATCCTCCGGCTTGATCGTGATTCCCTTGGACTTGCCATAGGCTATGGTTTTGCTGTCGGCAGAAAGGAACTTGTCCGGGTTGATCCAGAACAGACCGATGGTCAGGCTCCCTATCCCCACCAGCCGAAGTCTCAGACATTGATCGAAAGTGCTCGCGTCCACCTGTTCAACGCTCCCATCCGCTGCCAACGAGGCGATTTGCCAAAGGCGTTCCACATGGTCTTTCTCCCGCTCTTTGGCCCAAGGCATAAACCAACTGCGCATGGGATTCATGGTGGGGATACCGCTGAAATCATTTGGCGCCGGTGATTTCAGATTCCACCGCGTCTTGATGAATCTCCAGTTTTTGCGGCGGTTCTCATCGGTTACACCTCGGTTAAACGAGGCCAGGAAGGTAAACGGATCAATCTCCGCGAGCGGGATGGCCTGGCCGTCCGCACCTTTGTCGTGAAGGCTGATCACATTGAGGCCTTGCTGATCCATTTCACGCAGGATCGTCAGCAGTTCCTTCTGATTTTGGCGATGCTCCAGAATTCTGTGAATCGCTTCGTGGTGTATGGGTACCCAGCTAAACATAAACTCTCTTTCTGATCATGGTTAAGACGTTTTGATATTGAGCTGCAGCATTCCCCCTCGTCACCAAGCTCTGCTTGGTGACGTGCTTTGCTACGAAGCTCTGCTTTGCATTTTCGGCCCTCTTTATTAGCGTTCGCTAACCCTGCTCCCACCGGGGTGTCTCCCCATCGGGTCAGATCAAACGACGGGGCACGAGGCCCTGTTAATGGTTCCGTCGCTTTGCTTTCAAGGGCGTTCCCAAGCACCGAGCTAGTGTGATGATGTGGCGAATCCAGAGCCATCAGGTGCAGTGATTTGCATCGCGTATGATTTTTTTCACATAGGTTCTCGAGCGTGGGAACGAGAAGAAAATGCCACGCGCTAAAGAGTGTGGGTAAACGATCCCGCCTTTAGATGGGCTTTAGCCCAAAGTGTTCGGCTAAAGCCGTTAATTTTTCTTATCACGCTATCCACGAGCTAAAGCTCGTGGCAAGTATGCTTTCAGCTGCATATCGGACTCCATCGGTGGAGATCAAACGACGAAGCAAGAGGCCCCTGTTAATAGTTCCGTCCAGGGGTAGAATCCCCGGACGATCAAGCGACCTGGGTTCTCCCGTTCATTCAATTCCTTCGTCCGTCGTCCCCTCTACATCGGGCTCCCAGTATGGTAGTGCCGAATTTCCTGGTTCGGCGAGGACTATTGCCACGCTCTGGAATGCACGCGTAACGGCTACGTAGAAGCTGGCAGCGGGGATCGGGCCAAGTATTATACCACATTGAACAAACGCCTCTATACCATGAGTGGGCACAATAAGAACTCTTCTACATTGAGTTCCTTTAGCGAGGCGGAAATTTACATAATCGAGATCAAACGCCTTTCCGGAAACCGCACTACACCGTAGGCATAGGGGCCGAAACTTGCTAACATACTGATACACATCTTCAGGATGAACCAAAAAAACTCCATCATGGAGGCTGACTGTATGATTTCGCGATTGGGTTGTGGGAAACCCCCAGCTCGTGTCGAAGATCGTGTCCGCGAAGGCCACAATCTCGGGACGACAGCGCCATGTTTCAGAGCTCTCAGAAATTGTCAGAATGCCTTTAGCCTCTCGTTCCCGAAACCAGTGAATTGAATCCGCATAAGCGTATCTCTTGTTCTTTGAACTCCTAGGATTCGTCGCCAGCACCGCTTGGCGAATATCACCAACCATGTGAATGTCCACTTTTAAACTCAGCAGTGCGTCAATGATATCCCAATCATGAGAACTCAAATCCTGTACTTCATCTATGAGTATTTCCTCGTAGATGCATTGGAGCCTCCGCAATAGTGCGCCATGGCTCGCCGCAATGAGTTCGTGCGCAAGGCGTCCAAGCTCACATGCATACGCGGCGCCACCTGGGTCTAGAAACCTATTGAGTCCGCTAGCCATCCTGTGCGGGCGACCCTCGAAATTGAATCCTTGAATGCGTTTACCAGGAAACATGAATGGGAGAAAAGGCCGCGCGAAGTGGCGGAGCAGAAATGCGAACCAGCCCATCACCTCTATCTCGAGATGATCCCCAGCGCAAGCCGCAAGCCTTCCGCGAAGCTCGGCTTGGTTAGCTTGAGTATAGGTTAACACTAGTGCACGTCGATCGGTTGGCAGTCCCGAACAGTACTCCACAATATCTCGTGTCTTCCCTGATCCGGCAACAGCAAGCGTGAGATGATTACCCATGGATGAACTCAGCCGCTAAACGCATGTACTCTGGAGGCTTGAGCGAGACGGACGACTCGGCAATGCGGAGGGCGGCCTCGGTCTTCTCGCGTGTCATCCATGTAAGGAGGTCCGCTTGAGGCGTAAGCTGCAGAATATTCCGAAGTTGCGCTTCATCATTGAAGTAGATCAGCTGAGGTTCGAGGGTCCTGCCGTGAGGCACTTCACCAACAAAGAGCTCTCGGCGGTCGTTCGACAGCCAAGACTCAACCGAGCTGCGCAGTTCGGATGGTTCGGTACCGTCGTTGTCCCGAAGTGCTGCGACCTGCTTATCCAGAGCTGCACACAGTTCTAGGCATCGCCCGAGTGAGAGTCCTCGCATGCTGAGGACATCAATGCCACATTCCATGGGCCACTTCCCGTATATGTCCTTGAAGACTCGCTCGAAGATTATTTCGTCAGAGGGCCCTTCGACCAACACTACCTTGCCGGCAAGCCCCATGCGAAGCGTGTCGTAGCCTGGCAACTTTTGAAAGTAAGCGACCGTTTCAGGATCAAGATCGGGTATTCTCCAGGCTCCCTCCGGGCCGACCAGCAATAGGGAATCAAGACCGAGCCGATTCAACACGAAAGAGCTATGCGTCGTAATAAAGAGTTGTTGCTGCTCGCCAGCCAGTGAAGCCATTCGTGAGAGCAGGGATGTGAGGCTAGTGTGAGAGAGGTGATTCTCAGGTTCTTCGACCATCACAAAATTGGCGCGAGCGGACTGTCGGCTCATTGCGAGGGATATCTTCACGGCGGCCTGTTGCCCCTGGCCTGCCATTGCAAACGGCACCTCATCAACGTGAGGGGTGACGGCTCCTTCCCAAGATGTCCGCTGACTTTGGTCCATAGCGAGAGAGATGGGCCGGTCATGGAGCGAAGCATGCTGGGCTGCGATTCGCTGGTTCACTGCGCTGAGGGTGCCTTCTGACATCGAAGCCTTAACTTCTCTGTATGCCAGGGAAATCGCAGCCCTTTCGGCTGGGTCAAGGTGATCGCTGAGGATCTCCCTCAGATGATAGTCGATTCCGCTTGTGGAGCGCACCGTGCGTGAGTCAATTACCGCAGTCACAAGCTGCCTGGGGCGATTTGTGATCTTCCGGTCGCCGAAATCACGCCAGTCGTCAACATAGTATTCGACAGGCAGAATCGTTGACGGTTTTTTCGCCCAGTTCTCGAGTTCAACCGCGTAGTCCGGGTTCGGCACAATGTTTATACTGATCCCTGGGCATGCCATGGTTGGGATTTCGCTATTGATGGCTCCACATAGATGTTGGAGGTCGTCACGATCCTCGAAGAACAACTCGATGTGAATTTCGGGAAAGGCAATGGGCTGACCTGTACGCCGTCTCGTGACGAACTCCTGAACCAGACTGGTGTTGAACCAATATGGGTTGAGTTCTTCGGATGCGCTACTACCATTAACGCGCCCGGTTAGAGCTAACGCAATTGCCTCAAGCAGTGTGGACTTGCCGCTTTCGTTTGCGCCTATAATGAGATTTAGCTTTGGATTCGGTATGAACTCGAACTGACGAAAGATTCGGTACCCGTGTATTTTTACTTTTTTTATCACCACATGCCTCTTTGCCGGATTGAATAAGTTACTAAGAGCGCCAACGCGAAGTGCCACCCTCCGAGCCGCATAAGAGCCACCTCGTAACTCCGCAACGCCTTGATAATATAGTATTACCTAAGTAAACGACGGGCGGCGAAGGTCGGGTACGCACTGGTGTCAGAAAAATGCAACTGAATTTCTATTACTTAACATCCGGATTTGATCTTTTCACGTTTTTATTGCTTAATAAAGAATTTGAAATTTCGTTTAAATAGGATACACTCTCTTGAAGGATTAAGCCATTCTCTTTCAGATTCATGTCGAATAATTCAAAAGATATTTTACTATGCATAGTTCGTTCGAGAATTCTTGTAAAAAGATCAATCGATTCTTTTGCTTGATCAGGGTTACCAGATTTCATTTGGCGATAAGCTTCAACACCAATCTCATATAACCAAGGTAAGCTATCCTTAAAATTACTGGCAATGAGTAGAATTGATATTTCAGAATACTCACGCCTGTTATAAAGCATATTCATTTCTTTCATTAGGATTGGATTTAATCGTTTTTTCCGCTTTGAGTAAGAACCACCATACTCCAAATATTCATCAAGCATCTGCGGAAGTGAATTAATTTTGTTTTGTAATGCTTCTAATGCAACATTCAGATCATTGGAACCGATTTTAGATTCAATTTTCCCCATGCTTGCTCTTACTTCAGATAAAGTCGCAACAATATCAGCTAAGGATCTTTCTTCAGGTTTCTCGCTTTGTCTTAATACATGTAATTCCAAAGAAACAGATATTGGGGTTTCTAAATCAGAATCATCTTTTTCAAGAGCTTTTATCTGGTCAATTATTTCCTGCTTTGCATTCTCAACACTATCTAAATCTGTATGATCAACTTGAATTGTTCGAGTCCCAGCAACATCAAAAGGTATCCTTTCTCCTTTTTGGATTAACTGTACCAGTGGTTTTCGAATGGCATGCCTTATTGCCAATTCATAAAATACATTCGGATTTCGTTCCGTCAAATCTGCGATTACTAAAGGATCATTTACGACTCTTTGAATTACTTGACTAGTAATAATCCCGGGTTTATCAATTTCATCAGCTCGAATGGCTTTATAACCGCAGGAGCTGACTGCAGGTTTAATTATGTGCTTGAGAATCTGGTCGGATCTCTTTCTTGTATCAGAATCGAGCTCTCCTATAGGGGCAATTACAAAACAATTTTTTTCTTCCATTTTCTATCTCTCCTTCAATTTGCTTATTTCTAACCTAATATTAACCTGCTAAGCCCTTAACGGGCAATTTAATTCAATCTAATTTGCTCTGATAAGGAATGGGACAGTTCGTCTTTTAAGTCATTGGGGAGGAGTTTGCCCTCGAAAGCCTGTTTTAAAATGCTCCGCCGCAATGCCTCAGCTTGTTGCAGGTCTTTAATAATTCCTTCCTCAATTTTGTTACAAACCGATAAACGACTTTCGATTTCAAAGACAATGCTTTGTTGCTCTTCTATTGAACATATCTTAATAGGAGCATTCATTAATGCATTTTTTGTCAACTTTTTTCTTCCTGTTGTACCTGTCGTTAGAGGTAAAAAGGGATAGTACCATAATTGATAATTTATAAAGTTGATATCGATATTCTCCTTAGGTCGAAGTATATGAGCATGATTATTTACCCAAGATTTCCCAGAAATTTTATATGAAAAAGGTAGAATTCTACCCGTGAAGGTCTCATCCTCCACTACTAAAATGAGCGGTTCGTCAAATAAAAAATCATCAATACACCCTGTCTGTCCATTTGCCCCATAATAAGGGATGTTCCCAAATCTTTTAGCTCTTACTTTTTTGTTTATCGGCTTGCGTAGATGATCGAGGCTCGTTGCGACATCTCCGATCTTCTGCCATTTCCATCCAATAGGTAGTCCACTTTTATTTAAATTACTATTTGTTAATCTCCCCTCAAACGCCCATTTGAGGACGGACTGACGATAGATTTTAAGCTGCTGCTGGGCGGCTTTGAGTCTCTCGATCCCTTTGTCCAAATTGCTAAATAATTTATCGATTTTGGAGACGATTTGAACCTGTTCGGGTAAGGGGGGAATTGGAAAATCATAATTCCATAACAAATTTGGGTCAACGTGTGGGATGCCGGTGCCTTTGGCTTTAGTGTTTATTTGAAGATATTTTGATTGAAGAAAGTAATATGCATAATCCTGATTTATACCAGGAAAGCGAATTTTTATTAACGTACTACCTAGTGCACCTTTTATGGCTTTTCCAACATAACCGGCGCGGGCGCCATCCCAGACCATAAGAAAATCGTTATCATCGCATAGAACACAACCATCACCATCGGTGTATTCGTCGACTAGACCTTTTTCAAAGGCCTTAATGTTAACGTAGGGTAATGAACAAATAGTTGAATATTTCTTTTCGACTCTCTTTGGCTTTTTCCCCTTTTGGAAGACAGCAAAATCGCCTAATCTCACAACAACCCAATTCTTAGGTTTTTTATCAGTTGCAGCCATCCTACGCCGCCAATGCTTCGTTGAGTTCATTGATGATGGTTTCCATATCCGCACCGAAGAGCTGCCACATGCGGCCGCGACCGCCCTGGGCGTCAAATGGCGTGTAGTCGAGATCGTCGAGGGCCACATGCACCGAGGTGGCGATCTGCTCCTTGAGCATGTACAGCCACTCCATCTGCTCCTTGCTGAATTTGGGCGCGCTGCCCGCCTGCTTTCTGAAGAGCCACTCCTTGAAATTGCGGTCCACGGTCTGGTCAAAAGCGGTCAGGCTGCCGTCGATGCCGATGACGCGGCGGATCAACGCCACCAGCGCCACCATCTCGTTGCGCGGCTGTCCGCTGACCCGCTCGAGCTGCTCATAGGCCCGCCACACCGCCAGCGGCGCCAGGGCCGGTTTCTCCAGCTTGATCCTCTCCACCAGGTCCCTGATCATGTGAAAAGTGAGCTCGCGGCGGCGCCAGGGCTGGCCGTAAAAAAGCTGCAGCGCGATGATCTCGTCCTTGTGCTCCGCGATCCATTCGCGGAATCCGGCCACAATCGCCTCGGCGTTCTGGCGGTTGTTCTTGTCCCAGCCGGCGTTCTCTACCTTATCGATATTGAGCAGGTCGATTTTCTGTTCGTGAATCTTGCGCACATTGTCGATATAGTCGTTCAGCTTACCGGTGAAGACCCGTGCCGCGCCATTCAGCACCTCGGCGTGCAGCTCCTGGAAGCGCGCCTCCTGATCCCGCGGCGCCGCGCCCGGCAGCTCCGCTGCCGCCTTTTCGCGTAAGGCCTCCACGGTATCGGGATCCCAGGCGCGCAAGAGCCCCTTCGCCACGTCAGCAACGGTTTTGCCGTCCGCCAGACCCTGAAAGCGCTGCTTCTCGCTCTCACTGATCTGCTGGTCGAGCCGGGCGAGGCGGTTGGCCAGGGAGGTGAAAAGCGCCTCGTCGCGCGCTCCCACGGCGATGGCGCCGAGCAGATCTTTCAGCGGCACGCCCGGCTTTTTCTCCAGTGGACGGCTGTCGGTTTTCAGGCTGCGGGTGACGCCGATGGCATCGACGATGACAAAATGGTCCTTGGCCACGCGCGCCGAGGGGGAGACTTTTTTGAGATCATCGAAATGGATGACGCGGGTGCCGCGCCCCTTCATCTGCTCGAAATAGTTGCGGCTCTTGACGTCGCGCATGAAGAGCAGGCACTCCAGCGGCCGCACATCCGTGCCGGTGGCGATCATATCCACGGTCACGGCGATGCGGGGATGGTAATCGTTGCGGAACTGCGCCAGCACCGATTTGGGATCCTCGCTGGTCTTGTAGGTGATCTTCTTGCAGAAGCGGCTCTCCTCATTGAACTCTTCGCGTACGATGCGGATGATATCGTCGGCATGGCTGTCGGTTTTGGCGAAAATCAGGGTCTTGGGCACCTCAAATTCGCCGCTGCCGTCAATGCGGTCGGGGAACATCTCGGGCAGATGCTCCCTGAAGGTGCGGATCACGGTGCGAATCTGCGAGGGGTTGACGATATCGGCATCCAGCTGCTGCGCGGAGTAGGTCTCGTCCTCGTCCTGCAGCGCGTAGCGCTTTTTGCGGGTGAGGCGGTCGCGGTGCTCCACATAGGCGCCCTTCCACAGGGTGGCGCCGCGGCGGGTGATGGCCGTATCGATGAGATATACGTCATAGCCCACGTTGACGCCATCGGCCACGGCCATCTCGTGCGAGTATTCCGAGACCACATTCTGCTGAAAATAGGCAAAGGTGCGGTTGTCCGGCGTGGCGGTGAGTCCGATCTGAAAGGCATCGAAATAATCGAGCACCTGCATCCACAGGTTATAGATGCTGCGGTGGCATTCGTCGATGATGATGAAATCGAAAAACTCGACCGGCAGTTTCGCATTGTACTCCACCGGAGGCACTTCTCTGGGCTGCCATCCTCTTTCGTTGGGATTTTCCTCTTCGGCGCTCTCGTCCAGCTCCTCGCCCTTGAGAAGGGCATACAGCCGCTGAATGGTGCTGATGTAGACCTGGTTGTCGCCGGGGATGTGGCGCGATTTGAGGCGGTGCACGCCATAGAGTTCGGTGAATTTGCGATTGTCATCGCCGGGCAGATAGGACATGAACTCCTGCTCCGCCTGCTCGCCGAGGTTGCGGGTGTCGACGAGAAAGAGGATTTTGCCGGCCTGGGTGTATTTGAGCAGCCGGTAGATGGCGGTGATGGCGGCAAAGGTCTTGCCCGCGCCGGTGGCCATCTGGATCAGGGCGCGCGGTTTGTTATGCTGGAGCGATTTCTCCAGCGCCGCAATGGCGTTGAACTGGCACTCGCGCAGGCCATAGGGTGGCAGGTCGGGCAGGTTGTGGAAGGAGTCGCGCAAAGAGTCCTGCTTTCTCAACCAGCCGTGCAGTGTCTCGGGGCGATGAAAGGAAAAGAGGCTGCGGGCGCGCGGTTTGGGATCGCGGAAATCGGTGAAAGTGGTCAGCTCTCCGGTGCTGAGATAGACAAAAGGGAGCTTTTCGTTATTTAGGTATTTCAGCCGGGCGGCGGCATACTCTTCGGCCTGGTCTTCATGGGTCGAGAGATTGTGGCCCTCGCCCTCGCGTTTGGCCTCGATGACGCCGGCGGGTTTACCATGGACGAAGAGCAGATAGTCGGCGGGGCCGGCGTCGGTATAATATTCGCGCACGGCGACCCCGGGAGCGGCGTGCAGGTTGATTTGCGATTTATCCTGAATAATCCAGCCGCAGGCGGCGAGCTGCCGGTCAATGTTGTCGCGGGCGATCTGTTCGGGGCTTTGGTTCATCTCTGATGTTCCAGGGTCGGCAGCTTGTGTAAGAAAGGTCCTGAGCAGGGGGCCAACAGGGTATCTATACGATGGCACAAAAAAAGCCCAATCATCAATGCGATTGAGCCTGAAAGTTCCCCAACATTACCCCTCCCGTAAACAGCTGCTTTTTAGCATGTCCACTGCAAACGATTCCGTTGTTGTTTCCATAATGTACTAATATTCTACCCAAAGTCAAGCAGAAATGCGGAATAAATAATCAAATCGTCAATTTTGAATGATAAATGGCCGGGTTACAGGGAGTCGTCTACGGCAGCCGGCTGCTTTCCTCCCCTCATGATAGAAAATCCTGAAAATAGAATCAAATTGGAATTATTCATACAAGCCGGTTCGTTCAAACTATAATAAGAGCTCTGACACGATTCTTATGACAGAGCGCACACCTGGTTGCTCGCCGAGAGTGTGGAATGTAAAAGTTTTTATCAACTGCCAGCGGAGGATCACAAGTGAGGAAAAGTTCCGGTGAATCAGCAGCCATCAATCCCTTCATGGCCCTCACTTGGACAGACCTGGAGGAGTGGGCTGGAGCAAAGATCCTCTCCCGCGGTAAAGCCTACCAACGTTCCGGCCAGGTGGAAGGTCTGGGTATCACCCCTCAACACGAGCTGGTCGCCTGGGTTCAGGGATCCGCACGCTATGCAACGCAGGTGAGCTGCCAGGCGGGTGAACTCTCTTCCGCCTGCACCTGCCCATATGGAACCGATTGTAAGCATGCGGTGGCGGTCGTCATCGATTATCTGCAAGCGGTCAAGAAGGGTAAAACCATCCCTCGGGTGCCGGAGAATGATAAACGGCTGATAATGATCGAGGAAGGGAAGACGGAGTGGCCTGAAGATCCGAAGGAGGGATGGGAGGATGACTTGGAGGAGGAGCAGGAGGTGAGCGCCACAAGGAGTCCTGATGATCTGGATGCCTATCTTAAAGGCAGATCAAAGGCCGAACTCAGAAAAATAGTACTCGAGATCGTGAAGAATCATCCGCAAATCGAATTGGAGCTTCTCAGTAATCCCAGAATATCTCAGCCATCAGCGGAGCGTCTTGCGCAAATGTTGAGCAGAGAGATCGACCAGGTCAGCCGCGAATCGGCTTGGTCCAGTCACTGGTCTGATGACGAGCAGATTCCGGACTATTCCGGCGTGCGCAATGGTCTGCAGACTCTTTTTAATACCGGTCATTTTGATGAGATCATCCATCTTGGTAAAAAGCTGTTCAGCAAAGGTA
>CAZECJ010000035.1:0-25348 GCA_964510645.1 uncultured Verrucomicrobiota bacterium
ACTTGTTCCCCGTTCTCGACGGAGGCGACGTACGCATCGTAGGCCGCTTCCCAGTTTTCGGCGGCCTCGCATTGGAGGCCCTTTTCGTAGAGCGGCGCCGCGGCCCAAACCGCCGGCAGGTAAAATCCAAGTCCCCAAACCGCCAGAAACACTCCCCCCGCGCGCAGGATTTTCATGGCGTTCCTTTCGCGGGAACGGACGGCCGGATTTCCGCCCACCGTTTGGCCAGCTCGGGAATGAGGTCGATGGCCATCTGGCGCCCGGCGGCCTGCAGGGCGCGTTTGCCCGCGATATGCTCGGCCACGTCCAGGCCGGCGCCATAGGTGGACTTGGCCAACAGGACTTCCCCGGTCCGGATATCGATCGCTTTCAGTTCGAGCCGCGCCTTGCAGGACTGGATGCCGGACCGGGTGCTGGCGCGCTCGCTGATCCCCTGCCCCAGGATCAGCACGTCGGCGATCTCCAGCAGCTTGTCGGCATCCTTGGACATCCCGCCGGTTACGAAGCTAAAGATGCTCCGCGAGGAAATCAGCCATTGCACCCCGTCCCGCACGTTCGGCCGGCGGATCCGGACGTCCGTTTCCGAGTCCCATTGCGCGGTCGGCGTCGGCGCTTCGACCCCGGCGTATTCGGCCGAAGCCACGGGGAAACCGCAGGCCAGCAGCCACTCGACCAATTCGGTTTCGCCGGCCGGATCGGGCACGATCCGGTTCAGATGGGATTCGGGCAGCAGCACGAGCAGGCGCGGCCGCTCCAAGCCCTTCAACTGGTCTTGCAGCGTTTGCCGCTGCTCGGCCGTCCGCGCGGCATCCCGATCATCCTCCCGGGCCAGCGTCCCCTTGTCGTCCTGCACCAGGCGTTCCGCGACGCCTGCCGCCAGTTCGTCCACGACCGCCAGCAAATGGCCGCGCGGTCCCTGGGCGCGGGTGGCGACCAGTTCGCTGGTCTCCGTGTTGATCAAGCGCGCCGTGATGACCAGCTCGTCGTCCAACTGGAGGATGTTTCCGGTCACGATGACGCGCGCCCCCACCATGTGTCCGAGGCGCAGCGCAGTCGACTGGTCGATCATGCCTTCGGAGCTCATCCGCAGATCCTGCAGGGCTTCCGCGATTCGCTCGCGTTCCACCACGCGGATCCCGTCGGATTGCGAAAGAGCATTGATCAGCCCGTCCACCAAGGCGCGCCGCACCGTGTCCGCCTCGCGCACGTTGGCGGCGGAACTGAAGGACGCGATTGCCACCGGAATCTCTTCCGGTTCCGCGATTACTTCCGGAGCCGGCTCGACGGCTTCCGGAACTGCCGCCGGTTCGGCGATCGGGGCCGACGGAATCGGGGCGGAGGGCGCGACCGGCGCAGGGACCACTTCCTGCGAGACAATGGATTCGGGAGCGGTGGCGCCGGCCTCTACCGGAGCCGCTGAACGGGATACCGCATAGGCACCCGCCAGAAGGGCGAGCGCCGCCAAGCACATGACGGCGATCATAACCGGCGCCTGTTTGCGCCGGACCGGCTCCCGGTCCATGGAAAATTTATCCGGCGAATCCATCTTGGACAGGACGGCCGTCAGGTCGTTCCAGGTGGGCGCTGGCCCCTTTTCCGCCAAAAGCGTGCGGATTTGCGTCTCCAGATCGCCTAGGATGGCCTGCGACTCGGCAGAATCGGTACCGGACGATTTCAGCCGTTGCCCGATTTTGCCCAGATAGTCCTGAATGGCTTCTTCGACTTCACGGGATAAGCGGCGGTTCGGGTATTCAGCCATGACTGGACTCCTTTTTGATAGTGGACATCGCCTCAACCAAATTTCCCCAATATTCATGCATGCCCTGCAGCCGTTTCTGGCCTGCGAGAGTCAGACGATAATAGCGGCGCGGTGGACCGCTGCTGGACTCGCGCACCTGCACCGTGAGAAAGCCCTCCCGCGTCAATCGGCTCAACAAGGGATAGACCGTGCTCTCGCCCAAGGTGAGCGGATCGCATTTGGACAGCCGCTGCAGGATTTCGTAGCCATACGCCTCCTTGCCGGAAAGCGTCACCAGAATGCTGTACTCCGCGCACCCCTTGCGCATTTGAGCGATCCAAGAAAAATCTTGAGAAGGAAGCATGTCCATACGCTATATCGCATGGCGATGTAGCGTCAATCGCAAAATTTGATTTTTTGTTGAATATGCAGATATCATTAATCAACAGCTAGTTGCGATGTCGCATTATTAACCGATCCGAGCGCAAGGCTATTGCGCCCCCATGGCCTTGCGCCATGGGAGGCGAAGTTGGCTCCCCCACCACGCAAGGTGGTGGGGCCCGCCCGAGCCTCAAGGGCTGCGAAACACAACGCCCTGGCCTACAACCGATCCAACAGCCATCCGACTGTAGCCCGGGGCGATGACCCGGGGGGCTTTGAATGCAGCCCTAAAACTCCCCGCGGATTTCGACGCGGGCGACGTAGGGGCGCAGGAGGTCGGCGTAGGCGTGGAGAATCTCGGCGGAGGTCTCGGGCATGGCGCGGCAAGCGGGATCGGGCAGTTCGGCGCGCGGGACGAAGGCCTGCAAGACGTGCAGCTTGGCCCCCCGCACCCACTCGCCGATGGCGCGCATCGCGTCCGCGTCGTGCCAGGCCGCGATGACCGTCGTGCGGAATTCGTAGGCCTTGGCCTGTTCGCGGATCAGGCGGATGGATTCCGTCAGCGCGGCGACGTCGGCGAAGCCGGCGCGCGCGGGATAGTCGGCCGGGGCGAATTTGACATCCATGGCGACGTAGTCCACCAGCGGCAGCAGTTTTTCCAAGACCCGCGGACGCGAGCCGTTGGTGTCGAGCTTGATGGCGAAGCCCCACTCGCGCAGTTTTTCCACGACCTGGAAAACGCCGGGATTCAGCGTGGGCTCGCCGCCGGTGACGACCGCGCCGTCCACCCAGTTGTCGCGGAACTTGCGGCAGATCCGTTCGACCTCCGTCCACGGCAGGCCGGCGGCATCGGCGCGGCCCATGAGCGCGGCGTTGTGGCAGAAACCGCAGGTGAAGTTGCAGCCCGTCAGGAAGAAGACCGCGGCGAGCTTGCCGGGAAAATCCACCATCGAGGCGTTCTGGAGCACGCCGTAGACGGGAGACGGATTCATGGTTTCGCTCCGGTTTCGGCGGTCCCCACCGCCTTGCGCGGTGAGGGAGCAAAATTTAGCCCCCCACGACGCAAGGTCGCGGGGAGGCCGATCCGGAACCGCATCGCCGTGGCCCTTCCTAGAGCGCCTTGGCCTGGCGCAGCACGGCCTCGATCATCTTGGGGGTGATGACGCCGCGGCCGACGGGCGAATAGTCCGTCTGCAGGCCGACCCAGGTATAGAGGGCGCTGGCGCCGCCGGGGGCGTCCGCGGAGCCGGGCTGCGGATTCGGCAGGGGCTCGTGCGCGCCGGTGGCCGGGTCGGCCTTCGACACGTAGAAGCCAGGCACGCGCTGCGGGTTCAGGCATTCCGCTTCGCAAAACTCGACGAGGCCGGGTTCGGTTTCGAGATCATGGTAGATCTTCTCGAAATCGGCCCATTCGGCTTCCTGCAAGAGGTCGTCGAGGCGGCCGTTGAGCGTGTGGCACTTGTCGCAGCCGGGCTTGCCGAACACGTGGATCTGGTAGGTCTTGGACATGGCTCAGGCCTCCGCCGGCTGGGTTTCGGCGCAAACGGCGGCCGGGGCGGCGGCGGTTTCGACCGCATAGACGCCGCGTTGGCGCGCGGGCAGTTCGCCGTCGCGCTTGCTCTTGTTCCAGTTGTTGATTTTGCTGAAGTAGCCGACGACGCGGGTTTCGCCCTCGACGCGCGCGGAGCCGCACGAAGTGCAGTTTTCCTTCAGGCCGCGCATGTTGTGGCCGCAATCGAGGCAGTAGGTGAATTCCGGCGACAGGGTGACCTGCGCCGACTGCGTGCGAAAGAACGTCTCGCGCATCAAGGTCTCGATGGCCCGGGGCGACGGGCGTTCCTCGCCGATGAACGCATGGGTGATGGCGCCGCTTTCGATCAGGCTGTGGAACTGCGCCTGCTTGCGGATGCGCTCGACCAGCGAGACGGGGGCATCGGCGGAGAGATGCACGCTGTTGGTGTAGTAGGCCACGTCTTCGCTGCCGCCCTTGTAGACCTGCAGCGCCTCGTCGCGGTAGTACACGAGGTCGGCCTTGGCCAGGCGCCGCGCCGCGCTCTCGGCGGGCGATTCCTCCAGCGTGAGCTTCATCTTGTGCTTCACGGAGAGCTTCTTGCAGCGCAGGAACATGTGGGCGACGAGCTTCTCGCCCAGCCGCAGCGCTTCCTCGTTCTCGTGGAATTCCTGCCCGATCAGGAACTTCACCGCGTCGTTCACGCCGATCAGCCCGATGATGTAGGTGGCCTTCTCCAGCTCGACGTAGGGCTTGCCGTCGCAGGCCATCTTGCCGATCTGCCAGAGGGGAAAGCCGGGGCCGCTGATCATCTCGGCGATGCGCGTGCGCTTCTGCTCGTGGGCCTTGACGGCCAGGTCCATCATCTTGTCGATTTCGGCGACGAGCCCCTCGTAGCTGCGCTCGCCGGCGCGCGCGGCGCGGTACATGCACTGCGGAATGTTGATCGTGACATTCTGGAAACCGCAGAAGCGCAGGCTTTCGGGATGGCGCAGCATGTAGGTGTCCTGCACGGTGGTGCGCAGGCGGCAGCAGGCGGACAGCGTGACTTCGTCGCGGTCGAAGATGAAATAGACCGAGCCGTTGCGGCTGGCCACTTCGCACGCGCGCTGGTAGATCGCCAGCTGCTTCGGATCGGTGAACGTCTCGGCGCTGACGTGGAAATCGCACTTCGGGAATTCGAAGACGTGCCCGTTGGCGTCGCCCTCTTCCCAGACGCCGAGGAGGGCGCGGGTCAGTTCGCGGGCTTCTTCCTCGAAATCGCCGTAGGTCAGGATGCGCTCGCCGCGAGCCTCGAGGTCCTTCAGCACGTCGGCGTCGTAGGCCTGCCCGTGCTTCGGATCGGCCACTTCGCGCAGGACGCAGCGGCGGGAACCATCGGTTTCCGTCAGGAACAGCTCCATCATGCGGTTGCCGTGGGCGTCCTTCTCGTCGCGGACGACTTCCTCGAGGCGGACGGTTTCGCCGTCGGCGCGGCGCAGCTGGTAGCGGCCGCAGGGGCCGACGGCGGGCACGGTCTTGAGGTAGCTCGGCACGCCGCTGTGGATGTTGAAATCGAGGAAAATCGTCTGGCCGCCGCGCGAGAACGCGTTCTGGGCGCCGCCAAAAATGAGGCCCTGGGCGACCTGGCGGATTTCCTTGGCGCTCTTGCCGCGCAGGTAGGGCGCGAACATGATGTTGATGTAGGCCAAGCCGAGCGCGCCGGCGTAGTTCGCCTGCATGGAGGCCACGAACGTGTTCAGGTGGCCCGTCAGCACGTGGGCGCTGGACGCGGGGGCGCTGTCGTTGTTCAGGTTGTTCAGGCCGCGCAGGCCGTACTTCTTGACGTATTCGACCGAATGCGACGAGCAATAGACGCGGTGCGGATAGCCGAGGTCGTGCAGGTGGAGCGCGCCGGTGTTGTGCGCGTTCTTGAGGTCGGCGGAAAAGATCGTGTCGAGCGCCCACTGCTTGAGCACCAGTTCCGCGATGCCCAGCTGGACGGCCTCGGGGTTGTTGTTGACGATGTTGCTGTTCTCGAGGCTCTTCGCATACATCAAGCGGTCCACGAACTGGCGCGAGACGCCGTAGACCGACAGGTCGCGCAGCTGGTGGCGGTAGCCGCGCAGCGCCAGCTCGTTGTTCAGCAGCTCGCGGATCAGCGTGCTGTCCACGCTGCCCATGCCGCTGGCGATGACCTGGTTTTCGACCGTCTTGGCGATGTTGAGCGCGATCTCTTCGTTCAGGTCGGTGTGCTGCACCAGCGTGCGAACCAGTTCCTTGCGGTCCCACGGCATCGTGCTGCCGCGCGCGACGGATTCGACCATCAGCATGCTGGCGTCGGTCAGGTCCACGGGCTTGTCGCCGCTTTCGCGCCGGTGGTGGCTGCGCACGCGGATGCGCTCGCGGGCCAGCTGGCGGTGCTTGCGGAAGCGCTTGTAGGCGGCGACGATCGGCGCGTAGCCCTGCTCCGCCAGCACGATCTCGATCAGGTCCTGCATGTCCTCGATGTGCGGGATGCGGCGGCCGTGCTCGTCCGGCGAGACGTGGTATTCGCTGCGCGGATCGGACAGCTGCTGGATCACGAGGTCCGCCATCTGCTCGGGCATCGTCTCGCTCGTTTCGACGTGGTCGCGGCGATGCACTTCGTCGGCCGCGCGGAAAATGGCCAGGACGATCTTGTCGCGCCGGAACGGCACCACCATGCCGTCGCGCTTGCGGAACCCGTCGAAAACCGTTGCTTCTGCCTTGTTCATTCCGCCTGTTCTCCTTTTTTCGCCGGCTCCAGAAAATCGCAACGGTACCAGGCAACCCGCAGTTGCCTCGCACCGTTTGAATGCATCTAACGCCTCGGAACGTCCCCCCACAATCGGCAAAGCGTAAAATATTCCAAAAAGACCGATAACCACAACTAAAAGTGCCTGTTAATCGTCAAGACAACAACGAAATGTGGTTTTTGGCCTGCAATTCGTTTTTCGGCAATCAGTTATGGCCCCGGGTGCAGGGGCTATGGGGGTCTGGAGGCCAGACGTCATCTTCGGGCATTGGAAACAGGGCCATTCGGCCGCCGCCGCCGGTTCCGGCGCAGAAAAACGATCCGCCGGAACCCCCGGCGGATCGCGCGGAAAGGATCGGAAAACGGCTAGTCTTCGGCCTGGATTTCCTGCCAGATCTTTTCGTATTTCGCCTGGCTCGGGCCGAGGTCGCCGATCATTTCGAGTTTTTCCACCACCTCCGGCGGCGGGAACAAAATCGGATGGGTCCGGAATTCCCCGGCGAGATACTGGTAGCTGACCTCGTTCGGGCACAGATAGCAGATGTATTCGGTCATTTCCGCCGCCACGCGCGGATCGAGGATGAAGTCGATGAATTTGTGCGCCAACACGACCTCCCGGGCGTCGGCCGGAATCACCATGTCGTCGAAGCTCAGCGCCGCCCCCTCCTCCGGCACGGCGATCCGGAGGTTGGCGTTTTCGCCCTGCTCCGCCATCAGATCCCCGCTGTAGCCGTGCGCCAGCAGGATGTCCCCGGAAACGAGATCCTTCCCGTAGTTCTCGTTTTGGAACCCGGCCAGATTCTTCTTCCAGCGCAGGACGACGTCCTTGGCTTCGGCCAGTTCCGAATCGTTGGTGGAATTGAGGCTGTAGCCCAGGAATTTCAGGGCGGCGCCGATCGTCTCGCGATAGTCGTCCAACATCGTCATGCGGCCCTTCAGGTCCGGGCGGTCGAGCATGGCCCAGGTGGGCCGGAACTCCTGCACGTCATCCCCGCGATAGCCCAGGCTGGTGATGGTGACCGCGTAGGGCACGCTGTAGGTCATCTCCCGGTCGGGCGCCATCGCCAGATAGGTGGCGTCGACGTTCCGCCGATTGGGGATCCAATCGGGGTTCAGGGGCTGCAGCAGGCCCTGGTCGCGGAGGATCTGGACCATGTAGCTGCTGGGAAACAGCAGGTCGAATGGCTCTTTTTCGCGCGCGGCCAGCTGGTCGTACATCGTCTCGTTGGAGTCGTAGGTATCGATGGCGACCCGGCAGCCGTTTTCCCGCTCGAAGCGCTGGATCAGCGCGGGCTTGACGTAGTCCGACCAGGTATAGATGCGCAGCACCGGCTTTTTCTCCGCGCAACCGCCCAGCGCCGCCCACGCCGCCAGCGCCGCCGCGCCCGCCGTCCACTTCACCGTTTTCGCGTTCACGAGCCTCTCCTCGCCGGCCGCCGCGAGCCGACTTCCCTATCATCATGCCACCGCCCCGCCCCCGCCGCAACCCCCATCCGCCCGACACCCCCATCCGCCCGGCCCGCCCGAGCGTTGGACATCCGCCCGGGCTTGCTTTTCCCGGGTCGGTTCGGCTTGAATATCGACGAGTGGGTTCCGGACAGGCCCACCCAAGAAAAACCATGAAAAACATCTTGTTGCTGTTGGGCGTCGCGCTGGCCGCCATCCAAACCCCGCCCGCCTGGGCGCTCACCCTCGGCGATCCCGCCCCGGAACTGAAGACCTTCCAATGGGTCAAGGGCACTCCCGTGGAACGCCTCGATCCAGCCCAAACCTACGTCGTGGAGTTCTGGGCCACCTGGTGCGGCCCCTGCCGCGCCACCATCCCCCACCTGACGGAACTCGCCCATCGATTCCCCGCCGTGACCTTCATCGGCATGAACGTCTGGGAACGCGACCCGAACGCCAACGAAAAGGTAGCCCAGTTCGTGGCCGACATGGGCGACACCATGGACTACGCCGTCGCCATGGATACGGCCGACCAGTTCATGGCCAAAAACTGGATGGAGGCGGCCGGCCAAGACGGCATCCCGGCGGCGTTCCTCGTGCATCAAGGCCAGATCGTTTGGATCGGCCACCCGATGGACCAGCTGGACCAAACGCTGGCCGACGTGCTGGCGGGCACGTTCAGCATCGAAAAGGCCCGTCAGCGCGCCGAAGCGAGCACCCGCGCGGAAGCCTTCTACCGGAAGGCCATGGACGGCGCCAGCGACGACGAACTGGCGGCAGAAGGCCGGGCGCTGGAAGCGCTGGACGCCGAATGGGGCCCCCTCGGACCCGACGGGAAAAATTTCAGCGCGCCGGAAATCATCCGGCAGGCGCGGTTCCAAGCCGCCGCCCGCGCCTACCGCAAGGCCCTGCATGCGGACGGCGCCGAGACGGAACTCGCGCGGCTGGAGGCCGCCGCGCGCGCGCTGGCCCCGCCGGACGTGGACTTCGACGCGGCCAGCCAAGAATGGCGACAGTTCGCCGTCCGCGCCAAGGAACACCAGAAGGCGGATGCCGCGATCCGGGATTATCTCGCCGCCGTCGGCGAAAGCGGCGACCCGGAAAAAGCCGCCGCTCTCGCCCGGCAGATCGAGGAGATGGACCTCCGAGATCCGGGCACGTTGAACGAATTCGCCTGGGCCATCCTCACGGCGGAAACCGTCCGGCAGCGCGACTTGCCACTGGCTACGCGGCTCGCCCAACAAGCGATGGAACTCTCCGGATCCAAGGACGGCAATATCCTCGACACCTACGCGCGGGCGCTGTTCGATTCCGGCCGCATCGCCGAAGCCATCGAATTCCAGACCCGGGCGGTCGCCGCCCTGCCGGGCGACGCCGGTCTGGCCGCCACGCTCGAACGCTACCGCGCCGCCGCGCCGGCGGAATAGGCGGGACCCTTCCGCAACGCCTCTGGAACCAGTGAAATGGGAACCCATATGATCCGCACGTCGATCTTTTGCGCAGCCTCCGTTTTTCTCGCGTTCGTTTCGCGAAAATCGCTGGTTCGCCCGCGCTCCCACGGCTTCCCCCGGTTCTTCGCCTGGGAGTCTCTTGCGGCGCTGTTCCTGCTCGTCGTGCCGCGCTGGATCGACGCCTGGACCTCCCCCCGCCAACTCGTTTCCTGGGTTTTGATCACCGTCTCCGCCTACTTCGCCCTGCGAGGCGCCTATCTGCTCCGGACCTTGGGCAAGCCCGATCCCGCCAGGACCGGCGACGAATTGTATCCGTTCGAGCGGACGTCCCGGATCGTCGACTTCGGCCTCTATCGCCACGTCCGCCATCCTCTCTACGCCTCGCTCCTTTTCCTGACTTGGGGCTTCTACCTCAAACTGCCCGCGTGGCCCGAATTGCTGCTGGCGTTTTCCGCGTCTGTGTTCCTCGTCCTGGCGGCGCTCATCGACGAAATCGAATGCCTGGAGCACTTCGGCGACGCCTACCGCGCCTACATGAAAACCACCCGCCGCTTCATCCCGTTCCTCGTCTAGCCGGAATCGCGGCGCGTTCCCCCGTGAATCTGCTGGCCCATCTGCACCTCTCCGACGGCCTCCCCGCCGGCGTCGCCGGCGGCAACCTCCTCGCCGATTTCCTGCGGCGGCTCGGCGCCGAAGCCCCCGACGCGGCCTTCGCCGCCGGCGTGCGCCGGCACCGCGCCATCGACGCCTTCGCCGACGCCGCCCCCGCCCTGCGCGCCGCGCGCGCCGGCTTCGCCCCGCCCTGGCGGCGCTGGGGCGGCATTCTCCTCGACCTCGCCGGCGATTATTTCCTCACCCGCGACTGGCCGCGCTATTCCTCCGTCCCGCTGCGCGACCACGTCGCCGCGCGCCTCGCCGACGTCCAAGGCTATCTGCGCGGGCGGCCCACGCCCCTGCGCCCTCTCGTCGACCGGCTGCTCGCCGAAGAATGGCTGCTGTCCTACGGCTCCATGGACGGCCTGCGCCTCGCCTTCGAACGCCTCGCCCGCCGCTCTCCCGCCGCCGCCGCCCTGCGCGGCGCCGAACGGGAAATCGAACGCCGCCAACCCGAACTGCAGGCCGCCTTCGACGAGTTCTACCCCCGGGTCCGCGCCCGCTTCGGCGCCGATCAGTCCTTCGCCGCGATCTCGCCGTAGAGCTTGACCGCGCACTCGGGACACAGGCCGTGCGAGAACCGCGCCCCCGTGTGCTGCGTCACGAACTGCTCGACCTGCTGCCAATAGCCCTGGTCGTCGCGGATTTTCTTGCACGAACAGCAAATCGGCAGCAAGCCGCGCAGCACGTCCATTTTTTCGACGGTCTCCTGCAATTGCCGCGTCCGCTCTTCCACGCGGTCTTCCAACCCCTGTTGCGTCGCTTTGAGCTCGGCGATCGCTTTCTCCAGATCGGAGCGCGTGCCGCCCAGCGTCTCGCCCATGGCGTTGAAGGATTCGGCCAGATCGTCGAACTCGTCGAACGTGCGGCCCTCGATGCGGGCGTTCAGCCGCCCCATCGCGAGATCCCGGCAGTGCGCCGTGACCCGCGCGATGCGCCGCGCCAGCCCGCGCGAGAGATAGAGCGCGAACACCAGCGCCAGCAGGACGGAAGCGAACAGGGAAGCCAGGCCCGTCAGCCTCAGTTCGCGCAGGTTGTTGCGAACCTGGTCGGCGCGCATGTCGATGCCCACGAGATACCGCCCCTCGCCGTTCCGCAGCGGCGCGTAGCCCGACAGGAATGTGCCCCATTCGTCCTCGTACAGTTCGTCGTCCACGACCGGCTGGTGGAAGCCTTCCAGCATTTCGGGCACCACGTCGTCGTAGACCTTGCCCGGCCGGGCCTGCGCCTCCGTCTCGTCGGAATCCACCACGAAACTCACCGCGCCGTCGTCCGCGCGCCGCATCACGTACAGGAACGCGATGTCCGGATTCGTCCGCCGCACCCGCCGCACCTTTTCCAGCGCGTCCCGATAGGCCGCCTGGTCCATGTCCGCCGCCGTCCGGATGCCGTCGAGCTCCCGTGCGTCGAGCGTCTCGCTCAGCAGCGCCGCGCTGTTCTGCAAGCGCGACTGCAGGCTCCGCATCAGGTTGTCCATCGCCCGCACGTAGAAAAACGTGCCGACGCTGCCCGAAACCAGGAAGACCGCCACGAGGTGGCTTAAAAACAGCTTCGTGGAATATCGGAATCGGATCTGGGGCTTGTGCTTCATGATCGCTCTCCTGGCGGGCACCTTTCCGTATGTTCGGATATTGTTAAGCCTATCCCCGCGCGTTCCACAATGCAAGCGGCTCATTTTCGCCTGCACGCCGCCCCCCCACGGTTCTTCGTCTGCTTCGGAAAATGCCCGAATGCTCCGGTGCGGATTCACGCGAGGCTTGCCCGGAACCCGGTTTTCCACGGCACGCAAAAAAACCTGTGCATAGTTAATTAACTATGCACAGGCAAACCGAGCTGCGATTCCCGCGCGCGAGAAAAACCTCAGGCATCGAAGCGGATGCTGGCGGCGCGGGCGTGGCCGTCGAGGCCTTCGACGCGGCCCATTTCCTCGATCAACGGCAGGGTCTCGGCCAGATCGGCGCGCGTAAACGCGACCACGCTCGTGCGCTTGCGGAACGAATCGACCGTCAGCCCCGAGAAATACGCCGCCGTGCCGCCCGTCGGCAGCACGTGGCTGGGCCCCGCGACGAAATCGCCCGCACTTTCCGGCGTCCAGGCGCCGACGAACACCGCGCCGGCGTTCTTCACTTTCGACAGCCAGCGCCGCGGTTCCTTCGTCATGATCTCGAAATGTTCCGGCGCGAACTGATTCACCAGGTCCATGCCGGTGTCGAGATGGTCGGTCACCACGAACATCGCGCCGGCCGCGGCCGCGCGCTCGATGGCCTCGCGGCGCGAAAGCGTGGCGATCTGCCGCTCCATCTCCGCCAGCACTTTCGTCGCCATGGCCATGTAGGGCGTCACCAACAAGGCCTTTTCGTGGCCCGTGCCGTGCTCAAGCTGGGAAATCAGATCGGCGGCGACGTGCGCCGGCACCGCGGACTCGTCGGCGAGCACCGCGATTTCGCTGGGGCCGGCCACCATGTCGAGATCCACGTCGCCGTAGACCAGCTTTTTAGCCGCGGTGACGAAGGGCCCGCCGGGACCGACAATCTTCTGCACCTTGCGGATCGTGGCCGTGCCGAACGCCATGGCGCCAATGGCCTGGATGCCGCCGATGCGGTAGATCTCCGTCGCGCCGGCCACTTCCAGCGCGTGCAACAGGAAGGGATCGACCTTCCCTTTCTTGTCGCACGGCGTGCAGGCGACGATTTCCGGCACGCCCGCGATCTTGGCCAGCGAGAGGGTCATCAGCGCCGTCGAGGCCAGCGGGGCCGCACCGCCGGGGATGTAGGCGCCCACGCGCGCCAGCGGCGTGAACTTCTCGCCCAGCACGCCGCCCTTGGGCGTCGCCATGCTCCAGTCCTTGCGCATGCCCGCCTTGCCGAAACGCACGATGCGCGCGTAGACGTCCGACGCGCTGCGCTTGAACATCAGGTCCACCTGCTCCGAGGCGGCCAGCCGTTCCTCTTTCGACACCGCGAACTTGGCGGGCGCCAAGGCGATCCCGTTGAATTCCTTGGTGTACTTCTGCACCGCCTTGTCGCCACTGGCCCGGATGTCCGCCAGCACGCGGCGCGCCGTCTCCTCCGCCGCCGGGTCAATCGCCGGCCGCGCGAGGAATTTCTCCAGCTCGGGCAATTCCTTGTGCGGCGTGAATTTCAGGATCGGGATGTTCAGGCTCATGGCAAACAACTTGGGTTCAGGGTTCAGGGTTCAACGGTTCAGCGGTCAGGGTTCAGGGAGTCCTCCATTCTGGATCCTGAATGCTGGCTTCTGAATTCTCTTTTCTCAATAACTCTTCGTGCTCTCGTTCATGGCGCCGCATTTTTCGCACTCGGACATCGGCACGTTCCGGCGGTCCACGTACACGTGGCCGCAGACCGAACAGCGGAAGATGAACGGCGCGGCGCGGTGCCGCGGCATCCGCCGATATCCGCGCACAGAGTAATAGAGCGTGGCGGCGAATACCACCGAAAGATTCGCGACCAGAAACATCCGGAACCAGTCCGGCAGCGCCAGCGGGATCATGGAGCGCTCCCGTCCGCGGCGGCCGGCGACTTCCACGCCACGACGCCCGCCCGCGGCGCGGCGGGCTCCAGCAGGCGCCACCCGCTGGCCGAGCGCGCCAGGCGCCGATCCACCTCCGGCACGCCGCTGGCCTGCGCCAGCAGGATCGATTCCGGCACGCCCTTGCCGTCGAAGCGCATCTCGACCCGGGCCTCCCAAGCGGCGCTCGTCCACTTCCGGAAATCCAGATCGATGCCGGAAAACAGCCGCGATTCCCAGCCGTCGGGAAAAACCATGCGGGCGATTTCCGGCTCCGGGACCCGGGGAGGGAAGACGCCTCCGTCCGGCGCCAAACCGCCGGGCGCCGACCGCGCGGCGGCGCCTAGGTGCCCCGGTTCCGCGACGTCCAGCGGTTCGAACGCGCGCGCATCGCCCAGATAGGCCGCCGGCAGGCGTTCGGCCTGGACGGGCGGCGCAAGACCGGCGCGTTCGCCGCGCAGGGAATGGCTGAATCCGGCCGGCGTGGATAGCGCGAACGCCGCCGGCGTCCACTGGGCGCGGACATCCAGCGCCGCGCCGCCGGACGCGGGCCACCACCCCGACAGCTGCGCGGGCGCGGCGCGGAGCGCGGCGGCCGGCGCGGGCGAAATCCGGAACAGGAGCGTCAAGCCGCCGAACCAGAGCGCGGCGAACAAGAGGGCCCAGCGGCCGCCCGCGCGGCAGAACTGCCGCCAGCGCCGGGCCGGATCTTCGGATGGACGGGAGCGGTGCATGCCCGGTCGGCCCCTAGGGCGCCACCGGCGGCGGACGCGTCGCCAGCACCACGTTCCGGATGCCCGCCTGCGCCGCCAGCGCATACACGTCCATCAGCGTGCCATAGGACGTCCCCTCGTCCGCCTCGATCAGCAGCGGCGCGCCGCCGGCATCGGGACCCGCCTGGGCCAGCGCCGCCCCCAGCGCGTCCAGCGTCATCCGCTCGTCGTCGAAAAACACCAGCCCGCCCTGCGACAAGGTCAGCACGCGGGAGCCGTAGGACGCGCCGTCCGCGAAGGGCGTCACCGGCAGGCTCAGGCGCACGCCCGGCTGCAGCACGAAGCGCGCCGACGCGAAGTGGAACAGCCCCACGAGCGCGAGCACGTTCAGCAGCGCCGTCACCTCGATCGGGCCCACCGCGCGGCGATAGCGCCCCTTGAAGCGCCGCCGCACCGTGCGGAACTGCATCTGGATGGGCTGGTCGGGAATCCTCATGCCTTCGGCGCCTCGCGGTTGCGCTTCCACTGCCGCATGAAATTCATCAGCGCCGACGCCGAGCGTTCCATGTCCAGCAGGATGGATTCCACGCGCGACACCAGCAAGTTGTAGCCCGCATAGACCAGGATCGCGATGACCAGGCTCAAGGCCGTCGAGGACAGCGCGGCCCACAGGCCGCCCGTCAGGTCGGCCATGGACACCAGCGGCGCGGCGCGATGCGCCGCCAGCAGCACGTCCATCATCCCGAGCACGGTGCCCAGCAGCCCGATCAGCGGCGTGATGCGCGCCACGGTCGCCAGCCAGCCCAGGCCGCGTTCCATGCGGGGTATTTCCTCGAGGCCCGCGTCCTCGATCGCCCGGCCGATGTTCTCCAGCGCGTCGTCGTGGTGCAGCACCGCCGCCAGCGCCAGCCGCGCCACGGGGCCCGGGGCTTCCTCGCAGATCGTGGCCGCCTCCACCGTGTTGTCGCGGTTCAGGATGTTGTAGACGCCCTTCAGGAAGTCGTCCGCCGCGATCTGCGCGCGGTGCAGATTGAACAGGCGCTCGAGAAACACCAGCGCCGCGAACAGTCCGCACGCCAGCAGCAACCAGATCACCGGTCCGCCATTGCCCATCAGATTCAACATGTCTCTGCGCTCCGTTACCAAGTTTCCCAAAGGGAACTGGAGGGCCAGTCTATGCCGCGCCCCCGCTCCCGCTCAACCACAAAAACAGCCGGTTCACAGTTCACCGTTCACGGTTCAACGGTTTTCAACCCCTGAGCCGCTGAACCGTTGAACCCGGAACCCCGATCGCTAAAACAGCACCCAGTGCTCCTGGCGGATGCGTTCCATGCGGGCGTGCGCCTCGGCGGCGGCCGGCGCGCCGGAATCGGCCACGCGGCGGTAGATGCCGGCGGCTTCTTTCCAGTTGCCTGCGGTTTCCTGCAGCGCGGCGGCGCCGAACGCGGCGCGCGTGAACCACACGTTCGCCTCGGCGGGCGGGCGCTCTTCCTGCAGGAACGAGTAGACGACCTCCATGTAGCGGTCGAGCGCGGCGGTGGCGCGGCCCATTTTCTCGAGGCAGCGCCCGACCTTGTAGCCCGCCTGCAGGCGCAAGTCCGCCGGCGCCACCGCAAAATCCAGCAGCGTGCGGTACGACAGCAGGGCCTCTTCGTAGCGGGCGGAATTTTCCTGGCCCAGCGTGTATTGGCAGTCGCCCTTGCGGCCCCACGCCACCAGCGCCTCCGGCGATTGCGGAAATTTCACGATAACCTCGTTGAACGCCAGGATCGCCGCCGCGAACTGCCCCAGCTCGCTCAGGACGTCCCCTTGCGCCAGCAGGGTCTCGGCCAGGCGCGGGCTGTCCGGATCGCGCGCCATCAGGGCGTTGTAGTGCTCGTTCGCGTCCAGATAGTTGCGGCGCGCGGTCGCGGCGCGGCCGGCCCAGTAAAGCGCGTCGCCGGCGCGCGGGCTGTCGGGATGGTCGGCCGCCACCTGGAGGAAACGCCGCTCGGCCGCTTCGAAGTCGCCGTGGTTGAACGCATGTTCGGCCAGCCAGAACCGGACGTCCGGCGCGAATTCGGACGACGGATCGTCGGCCAAGAACCGCTCGCAGACCTGGAGGGCTTCGGCGTCCTTCCCCATCAGGTAGAAGCACCAGCCGCGCATGAACGTCGCCTGCGCCGCCGGCTTCGTCTTCGGCATCTGGTCGCGGATGCGCGTGAAATCGTCCATCGCCGCCGGAAAGGCGCCCATGCGATAGCGGATCAGCCCGCGCGCCAGCAGCGCCTTCGCGCAGGTTTCCGGCTCGGCGCAGGCGTCGACGACCCGGCCGTACTGCTCCATCGCGGTTTCCAGCGCGCCGCGATCCTCGTAGAGCGCGCCGAGGCGCATCATGGCCGAGCGGCCCCATTCGGTTTCCGCCTGGACGCGGCTCAGGTCCAGCAGGCGGATTTCCCCGGCCTCGGTCTCGCCCAGCGCCAATTCCGTTTCGGCCAGCTGCAGCTGCGCGCGGGCGGCGAGGTCCCCGGCCGCCGGCGCGGCCGCCAGCACCGCGGCATACGAGGCCTTCGCCGGCGCGTATTGGCGGCTGGCGAATTGCGCGTCCCCGAGCTTCTGCCACAGCGTCAGGCGCCGCGCGGGATCGGATTCCGCGGCGGCGGCGCGCGCGAACGGCGCGGCCGCTTCTTCGGGATGCCCGGCCGACCAGAGGGCCCAGCCGCGCCCGGCGAGCGCTTCCGCCGTGCCCGTCGCCCCGTCGAACGCCTCCAGCCACGCCTGGTATTCGGCGGCCGCTTCGTCCCATTTCCCCATCCGCGACAGCTCGTCGGCCAGGCCCAGCTGCAGCCGGGCCGCGCGGGTTTCGTCCGGCACTTTCGCCGCGACGGACCGCATCGATTTCCGGCCCTCGTCGATCTGGCCCGCTTGCAGCAGGAGCTGGGCTTTCACCACCTGGCTTTCGAGGCGCTGCAAGGGATCGGCGGCGGCCGCGATGCTCCGGTCGATCATGCCCAGCGCGACGGGAAAATTCGATTCCGCGCCCACCGCCTGCGCCACGATCCGGTAGCCGTACGCCCGGGTTTCCGGCAGCAGGTTGGTGTTCGCAGCCAGCAGCTTCAGCCGCTCCATCGCCTGCGGGCGTTCGCCCTGCGTCAGCTGCAATTCCACGGTCTTCAGCGTGGCGCGCTCGCTCCAGGCTTGCCCCGCGTAGTTCGTCTCGACGTGCGCCAGCGCGGCGCGCGAGGCGTCCTGCCGGCCCGCGGCGGCGAGGCAGTCGGCCAGATCCAGCCAAGCCGCGGGCGCCGCCGCGTTCCCCGGGTGGCGCGATTCGATCAAGGCGCAGGTTTCCCGCGCGCCGTCCCAGTCGGCGCGGGCCATGAACACCCGGGCCAGCAGGTGCAGCGCGGGAGGCGAGGCTTCCTGCGCGGCGAATTCCTCGCGGAATCCGTCCAGTTCCGACGCCGCGCCGGCCAGTTGCCCCAGATCGAAGCGAGCCTGCGCGCGGGCCAGGGCGTAATTCGCCGCCAGCGCAGCCGAGCGAACCTGTCCGACGTGGGCGTCCAGCAGGTCCAGCGCTTCCGCGGGCTTCTCCGAAGCCAGCTGGACCCGCGCCAGCCACAGCGCGCCTTCGGCCTGCCGGCGCTTGTCCGGCGCGCCGGCCACCAGTTCTTCCAAGCGGCGCCGCGCGAGCCGGTACAGTCCGTCCTCGTAGGCCGCGCGCCCCGTCGCCAGCAGCCGCCCCGCTTCTTCGACCGTCAGTTTCGCGGTCGACAGGGGCTCCTCTTCGTCCGTTTCCTGCGCAAACGCCGGCGCGGCGCACACCAGCGCCGCGGCCGCCATCCAAATGGCCCAGAATGTCCTCATGCCTTCTTCGTTCGCTTCGCTTTCGCCGGTTTCGGCGCCGGCGCCGCCAGCAGCGGCCGCAGGTAGGCGCCCGTGTACGACGCCGGGTTCGCCGCGATTTCCTCCGGCGAGCCGCACGCCACCACGCGGCCGCCTTCGTCGCCGCCTTCCGGTCCCAGATCCACAATGTAGTCGGCCGTCTTGATCACGTCGAGATTGTGTTCGATCACGATCAGGCTGTTGCCCGCGTCCCGCAGCCGCAGCAGCACCTGCAAGAGCCGGTCCACGTCCGCGAAATGCAGCCCCGTCGTCGGCTCGTCGAGCAGATACAGGGTCTTGCCCGTGTCCCGCCGCGCCAGTTCCGCGCTCAGCTTCATGCGCTGCGCCTCGCCGCCGGAGAGCGTCGTGGCCGGCTGGCCCACCTTCAGGTAACCCAGCCCGACCTCGCTCATCGTCTGGAACTTGCGCGCGATGGTCGGCACCGGCGCGAAGAACTCCAGCGCCTCGTCGATCGTCATGTCCAGCACGTCGGCGATGCTCTTGCCGCGCCACTTCACTTCCAGCGTTTCCTGGTTGTAGCGCCGCCCGCGGCACTGCTCGCAGGTCACGTACACGTCCGGCAGGAAGTTCATCTCGATCTTCAGGATGCCGTCGCCTTTGCACTTCTCGCAGCGGCCGCCCTTGACGTTGAAGCTGAATCGCCCCGGCTTGTAGCCGCGCATTTTCGAGCCCGGCAACTGCGTGAACAGGTCGCGGATCGCGTTGAACGCGCCCGTATAGGTCGCCGGGTTCGACCGCGGCGTCCGCCCGATCGGCGACTGGTCGATCACGATCACCTTGTCGAGGTGCTGCATCCCGGCGATCTTCTTGTGCTTGCCCGGCTTTTCCTTCGCCGTGTAGAATTTCCGGAACAGCGCCCGCCGCAGGATGTCGTCGATCAGCGTGCTCTTGCCGCTGCCCGATACGCCCGTCACGCACGAGATCCGCCCCAGCGGGAAGCGCACGTCGATGCCCTTCAGGTTGTTTTCCGCCGCGCCGAAGATCTCCAGCCAGGCCTCGCCCGGCGCTTGGCGCTCGTGCGGAACGTCGATCTTCTTTTCGCCGTTGAGGAATTGCGCCGTCAGCGACGTCTTCGATTTCAGCAGCTCCGGCACCGTCCCCGCGAAGACGACTTCCCCGCCGTGGACGCCCGCCGCCGGGCCCAGGTCGATGACGTAGTCCGCCTCGCGGATCGTCTGCTCGTCATGCTCGACCACGACCACCGTGTTGCCGAGGTCGCGCAGGCCCTTCAGCGTCCGCAGCAGTTTCTCGTTGTCGCGCTGGTGCAGCCCGATGCTCGGCTCGTCCAGCACGTAGAGCACCCCCACCAGCCCCGCGCCGACCTGCGTCGCCAGCCGGATGCGCTGCGCCTCGCCGCCGGAGAGCGACCCGCTCTCGCGGTTCAAATTCAGATAGCCCAGCCCCACGTCGCACAGGAACCGCAGCCGCTTGCGGATTTCCTTCAACACCTCCGTCGCGATCTTGTTTTCCTGCTCGGACAGCGGCAGGTCCGCGAAGAACGCCGCCGCGTCGCGCGCCGAGAATTCCATCACGTCCATGAGGCCCTTGCCCGCCACGCGGCAGGCGAGGCTCTCCGGGCGCAGGCGCTTGCCGCCGCAGCCCGTGCAGGGCAGGCGGCTCATGAAATTCGACAGCTTGTGCTTGATATAGTCGCTCTCCGTCTCCGCGTAGCGCCGCTGCAGGTTGGGAATCACGCCCTCGAACGGCTTGCTGTATTTCCGCCAGGCCCCGCGCATCCAGAAGCCGAGCTCGACCTCCTCCGCGCCCGAGCCGTGCAGGATGATCTGGCGGATCTTTTCCGGAAGCTCCTCCCACGGCGTGCCGAGGTCGAAACCGAGATGCTTCGCCAGCGCCCGCAGCAGCCCCTTGCGGTAGATCGCCTCCCGCCGCCCCGCCGGCCGCCAGGCCGCGACCGCGCCGGAATCCAGCGATTTCGTCGGGTCCGGCACCACCAAATCCTCGTCGAACACCAGCATCTGGCCGAGGCCTTCGCACGTCGGACACGCCCCGTACGGGCTGTTGAACGAAAAATTGCGCGCCAGGAGCGCGTCGAAGCTGATCCCGCAGTCGGCGCACGCGTTTTTCTCGGAGAACAGCTGCGGCATCCACGCCTCGCCCCCGCCCGGCTCCTGGAACAGCGCGTTCATCACCCCGGCGCCCTGCTTCAGCGCCAGCTCCACCGAATCCGTCAGCCGCCCCCGCACCTTATCGTTGATCACCAGCCGATCCACCACCGCCGCGATCGAATGCTTCTTCTGCTTGTCCAGCTTCGGCAGCTTTTCCAGTTCGTGCAGCTCCCCGTCGATCTGCACGCGCGTGAATCCCAGCCGCCGCGCCGAATCAAAGACCTCTTCGTGCTCGCCCTTGCGCCCCTCCACCAGCGGCGCCAAGAGCTGCACCTTCGTGCCCTCGGGCTTCTTCAGGATCAGGTTGACGATCTCCTCCGCGCTCTGCCGCGCGATGGGCTTGCCGCACTGGTGGCAGTGCTGGTGCCCCACGCTCGCGTACAGCAGACGCAGGTAGTCGTGGATCTCCGTCGTCGTCGCCACGATCGACCGCGGATTCGACGCGCCGGTCCGTTGCTCGATCGCGATCGCGGGCGACAGCCCCTCGATGCGGTCCACGTCCGGCTTCTGAAGCTGCTCGAGGAACATCCGGGCATAGGACGACAGGCTCTCGACGTACTTCCGCTGGCCCTCCGCGTAGAGCGTGTCGAACGCCAGCGACGACTTCCCGCTGCCGCTGAGCCCCGTCACCACGCACAGGCTGCCGCGCGGAATCCGCACGGTGATGTTCTTGAGGTTGTGCTCGCGCGCCCCCTCGACCAAAATGAAATTGTCCGCCATCGCCTGCCGCCTTCTTGAACATGGATGGTTCAACCTACCACGCCGCCCGGAATTCTTCATGCTTAATTCTTAATTGCTCACCCCCCGCCCCGTCAACCCAATACTGAACCCCCGTTCCCATTCCGGCGGCTGTTCCCCTTGGAAATTGGATATTGGGCATTGGTTATTGGATATTGCGCTTTCTCCCCCCGCCCGGGTCAATGGCTCCCCCCTCCGCCGCCCTTTACTCCCGCCTTTTACGATGGTATTCTTCATCCATGATCCAGCCCGTCCTATCCCGCCGTCCCCTCAGGGATCCCGAAGCCATCCGGCTCGATCTCCGCCACTGGCTGCGGCAACCCCCTTCCGCCCGCCTCGCCGCCGTCGAAATCCTCCGGAAACAACACGATGGAACTGCAACCCGACTTCAAAGAATTGCTCGCGTCGTTCAACGCCCGCCGCGTTGACTACCTCGTGGTGGGCGCCTACGCCCTCGCGTTCCATGGGGCACCCCGCTACACCGGCGACATCGATCTCCTCGTCCGCCCCGATCCCGACAACGCACGGGCCATTCTCGCCGCCCTCGCCGACTTCGGCTTTGCCTCGCTCGATCTTTCCGAAAGCGATTTCCTGGCGCCCGACCGGGTCGTCCAACTCGGCGTTCCGCCCGTCCGCATCGATCTGCTGACGTCGCTCACCGGCGTCACGTGGGAAGAAGCCCGCGCCCACCGCGTGGCCGGCCACTACGGCGACGTCCCCGTGCACTTCATCGGTAAAACCGAGTATATCCGCAACAAGAAATCCACCGGCCGCAAGAAAGACGCCGCCGATCTCGAAGCCCTCGGCGAATCCTGATCGACCGCCCGGCTGGCGGTACCTCTTGCAAATTGGTTATTGGATATTCGATCCCTCGATCCGCCCGGTCAGCGCCTTGGCCCACAGAAACCTATCCGCCTTGTAGCCCGGGGCGCCGACCCGGGGGCTGTTCCCTTGGAAATTGGACATTCGTTATTGGACATTGGATATTGAGCCTCCCCCCATCCCGCCGCCCGTGCAAGGGCGGCCTACACCCCCAGCCGAGATCTCTCGACCGGCTTCCTCCTTCGCGTCAAGCTGCGGCGGACAAGCGGGATGACGATCCTTTCGATCCGCCAGGTCACCGCCCTGGCCTACAGAAACCCATCCGCCCTGTAGCCCGGGGCGCCGACCCGGGGGCTGTTCCCTTGGAAATTGGACATTCGTTAACTGGACATTGGCTATTGAGATCCCTCGATCGGCCAGATCACCGCCCGAACCGCCCCGAAACCGGCAGTTTCAGCAGGAAAACAGGAAATGGGCAGAAAAACACGAAAAATCCTCCCCCCTCCTGTTTTCCTGAAATTTTCCTGTTTTCCTGCCATATTTTCAGTTTTGGAGCCGTTTTTCGCCATTTTTAAGGTGTTTTCAGCCTCCCGAGGCCTTTCCGAGCCCAAAATCGAACCCCATCCGCGGATGCATGCGGATGGACTCGGATTTTGGCCCCATTCGTTAAATTCGTGGTTTCGGCCCCGTTTTTGCCGTATTGAGCGGTTTTCGGGCCGTTTTGGCCATTTTTCGGCCATTTTTCGCCCGCCGAGACCCCGCCAGGCCCCCGCACCAAGCCCCGCGCCTTTTCGTATGTAGTCCACGCTTCAGCGTGGGATTTCGATCCCAGCCTGAAGGCTGCACTACGTACGGCAGCCGAAAACCAACCGCGGATGGACACGGCTTCATGTCCCCATTCGCAAAATTCTTTGTTACGGCCCCGTTTTTACCGTTTTGAGCGGTTTTCGGGCCATTTTCAGCCGTTTTTGGGCCATTTTTTGCTCGGCGAAGCCCTCGGAGCTTCTTTTCGAGCCATTCCACGCAAGCGGCGCCAACGCTCGCAAGCGTTCCGACCCACTCCTCGCCCAACGGCGTTCCTTTCGCGCCCCTTGCGCCGCTTGCGTTGACGGGCGGCCCACCCCCGCCGCACAAATCGCGGCTCGTTGCCGGTTCGGCACGCCATTGACCCCGACACGCCAAAGGCTTATTCTTTTAACGGCCAAAACCCAATTATCTAGACCATCCAACTCGGAGACGATTAAGTTTTGGGGCGCGGCACAAAAGGGAGCAGTTATATGCCTACAGGCCGACCAATGAAATGGGTGTCCGCTACAGTCATTGAACCGCTAACTATCGGCACGCGCGGAATCGAGTTAATTATTTGGGATAAGTGGGGAAAGACTCGGCGCGGCAGGGCTGTTATTAGCGTCGGCGGTATTCGCTGGTTCTCATATAAAGCACGAAAACCTATTAAACTGTCCTGGAACGATCTGGATTCAATGGCAAAATAGTTCGTAAAAAAAGAGGATATAACGAGCCCGCAGGCCACCGCATTAAGATGGCTTTTCATCGTTGCAAATTGTAACTATTATAGCCGCATGTCGCGCCTGAACCGTGACGTGGAATTAGAATAGGAGCTATATTGAAAATATTATTGCCGGGGTTTGGACATAGGTTGCGATCCAAGATAGCAGTGACGCTGTCTTCATCAGGCCTTTGGCTTGAAGGTCACAAAGTGTGGTTTGAGACTATGGCGGCTGTGCTTTTGTCTGTAGCGTCAATTTTGGTCTCCGTTTTACAACTGCGCGCTTCTGCACGACAAAATGCCATTTCCGACAAACAAAGCGATCTTCTCGCTATTCAAACTGAAATCGCAATGGCCGACAACAAACGGCAAGAAAGAGAAGAAGCTCTATCGAAGCAAGCCGCTTGGCATGAATTCCGAGATCTCTGCCGCCTTATCCAAAAGGAATTGAAATCGCTGCCTCTTGATCCGGGAGCAAAGCCCGGCGATTTCAAATCATTATCCGAAAATATGAGCGCCGATGAGATGGCTGATTGGCTCGAACGAATAGCTCCGCTGTGGACCAAGCTGGGTAGCAACCGTCTAATTATTGAAGATTCAGTTTATTTCAATTTATACATGAAATGCGTGGATGATGTCGAAACCTGGGGGAATTTGCATAATTTATTTTGGCCTTCCAGCACACGTTCTCAGATTATTAAGGAGATGTTTCCGGGTGTCGTTTCAAGAATGTCCATGTCAATAAATCCATTATCCGGCGCAAGCTCATGTCCGCCGCTGGAACCTCAGACTGAATGGTATGGTGCATTGCAGAAGCAATTAATCAAGGACGGTGCTATTATCGTCAACCCAGATGGCACAACTACAATACCGTCCCAACCCAGAAAAGGGGTTGAGAGTAAGTAATTTAATCTTGTTGCCCCTCCGTTTCACACCTCCTCATGCCCATCCCCCGGGGACGATTCTGTCCCTGCTGCAGCGCAGCTATGCGGCGCTGGTGGAGGCGGAGCCGGGGTGCTGGGGACGGGTCGCGCCGACGTGGGCGGAGTTCGACCGCGAGGTTTTCGCGCATCCGGACACGATCGGGTCGTGCGTGTTCCTGAGCTGGGCGGACGCTGAACTCGTGGGCTTCGGGTCCTACGATCCGCGGCAAAAGCCGGCATTCGGCATCGTCGGGCACAACTGCATCTTGCCCGAGTTCCGCGGACGGGGCCATGGCGCGGCGCAGGTCCGGGAAATCCTCCGGCGCTTGCGGGAGCTGGGCGTCCGGAAAGCCCGGGTCACGACGGGCGCGCATCCGTTCTTCCTGCCCGCGCGGCGCGTTTACGCCGCCTGCGGCTTCCGCGAAACCGGCCGACGGCCGTGGGACGTCGATCCCGCCCAATCCGTGATCGATTACGAAGCGGAGTTGGGGTGATCCCCGATCCGCCAGGTCACCGCCCTGGCCTACAGAACAGCCCGGGACGCCGACCCGGGGGCTGTTCCCTTGGAAATTGGACATTGGTTATTGGACATTGGATATTGAAATCCCTCCGATCCCGCCGCCCGTACAAGGGCGGCCTACATCCCCATCCTTCTTTGTGATCTTTGCGGAAAACGATTTCCTTTCGCGGGTTTCGCGCCTTTCGTAGTTTGCCCTCCGTTCCATCCGAAACGGTATCGCCAGCGGCGGGGCGATCGCGTAGGATTTTCGGCGTGAAAATCCTGTCCATGGGCGATCGGATCCGGCCGGGCGAATATGCGGTGAAGGCGCGATTTGCGCGCAGCGTCCTGCTGCTCGACGGCGCGGGCCGTGCCTTGTTCGTCGTGGACCCATCCATCGGCGCGGGGCCGCTGAATCTCGTCGTGGCCGATCCCGCGGCTTTCGCGTCCGGCGCATCGCTCGCGATTCCCCGGCAACCGGAGGCGCCGCGGTTCGACTCGGCGCTGCCGCGCCGCGACCGCGCGGCGCGTGCGCGCCTGCTCCGGGTCCTCGCATCCGCCCTGCCCCGCCATGCGCCGCCGGAAAGTCTCGTTTCGCTGTTCTGCCCCGCGAAAAGCCGCCCGCGCCAGCAGCGGTCGCGCGATGCGCTGTTCCGGCAGGCTTTCGCGCATTTC
>CAZECJ010000036.1:0-23263 GCA_964510645.1 uncultured Verrucomicrobiota bacterium
TTCTTCGGTCAGCTTCGTGTCTCATTGTCATTGGCACATAGGGGCTACGTAAAAACGTTGCCCAAAAATTACGTAGAACGTAAAAACTTTGCGCGGAAATTACGTAGAACGTAAAAACTTTGATGATTTTTTACGTAGCATGGAAAAAAGTTTTCCACAGTACGTAAAACCGACGAGCGGCGATTCCCTGCGCCGGGGACGGGGTTCCGGCGGATTGACGGGCGGGGCGGTTTGGGCTTCAATCCCGCGAAATGGGAGCGATGAGATGAGTTGGATGATTTGGATATGGAGTTGCCTCGTGCTGGGGGCGGGGTGCGTCCGGATCGACGCGCCGCCGCCGGCGGCGGCACCGAGCCTGGCCGCGCCGGCCGGTTCGGTGCAGGTGGACGTGGTCTGCGTCCTGCCGGCGGAGGGCCCCGCCGTGGAGCGCGGCGTGCTGGTGGCGCGGCTGTATGAGTACGATCCGCGCCGCGCCGATTCCCAGGCGCGCGAGATCGGCCGGACGACGCTGCCCGGCGTCATCCACCGGCCGGGGGAGAATACCGCGCTCCGGTTTACCTGCGTCGGCCGTCCCGGCGGTCGTTCGGCGCACTATCTGACGGTGGTCGTGTATCCGGAAGGGGCGCCGGCCGGACGCTCGGGCCTGTACCGCCTCGAAGGCTTCCAGCCGGTGCTGGCCGCCGGGACACGGGAGATGCTGCGCGTGACGCTGGTTCCCGTGCCCGACGAGGGCGAGCCCACGAACTAGGCGCATCCGTTTTCCCGCTTGCGCCGGCGGGCGTTGCGGCGCACACTTCCGGCATGGTTGGAGGGATGCGCTGCATGAAAATCCGTGAAATCGTCGGGTTCTTTTTGATCTGGGGGCTGGTTTCCATTTCTTCTTCATCCGCGGCGACGCGCTACGTGAACGTGTCGAACGCGACGCCGGCCGCGCCGTTCACCAACTGGGGGATGGCCGCCGTCGAGATCCAGCCGGCGATCGATGCGGCCGCAAGCGGCGACGAGATCCTCGTGGCGCCGGGCACGTACGACTTGCCGAGCAGCGAGATCTACGTTCCGCCCGAGAAGGCTTTGACGCTGCGCAGCACGCACCGTCGGGAGGCCATCATCAACGCGGCGCAACAAAGCCGCGGAATGCGCATCGACGGGACCAACAGCGTGATCGAGGGATTCACCGTCCGCAGCGGAAACGCCGGATTCGCCTATGGCGGGGGCATCTATATCGTCCGGGCCGCCACCGTGCGCGATTGTCTGGTGTGGGGGAACTGGGCCGCCGCCGGCGCCGGCATCACCGTTTCTGCCGAAGCGACCAATTCGCTGGTGGAAGATTGCACGATCGAGGGCAACACCGCCACCAACGGTCCCGGCGGCGGAGTGGTGCTGTACGAAAATTCGTACGGGCGGATCCATCGCTGCATCATCCGCAACAACGGGGCCGACTACGGCGGCGGCGTGTTCATCACGGAGGGCGGATCGGTTTCGAATTGCTGGATCATCGGGAACCGGGCGGGCCTCGACCATGGCGGCGGGGTGTATATGCACGCATCGGGCACGACGAATCCGGCGACGCTCGTCAATTCCGTGATCTTCAGCAATACCGCCACGCAACATGGCGGCGGCGTGTATTGCGCCGGGCCGCCCGCATCGTTTTCGCCCATCGTCAACTGCACGATCGCGTACAACGAAGCGGGGGAGGACGGCGGCGGGGCGCATGCCTACTGGACGCGGTTCGTCAACGACATCCTCTATTTCAATGTGGCGCCGACCAACGCCAATCTGAAAAACGGGGATCTCGGTTGCGTCATCAGCAACTGCTGCACGACCTCCAACTACTTCTGGCCGAACCTCACCAACGCCCCGGCGTTCGTGGACGCGGGCGCGGGGGATTTCCGGCTGGCGACGGCTTCGTTCTGCATCGACGCGGGCACGACCAACGGCGCGCCGCGGACGGACATCGAGGGAAATCCCCGGCCGCGGGTCGGCACGCCCGTCGTCCTCGGATTTGCCACGACGAACTGCGACATGGGCGCCTACGAGTACGGCTTCCATTTCAATTCCATCGAAACGGCGTCCAGCAACGCGATGCGGCTCCGGTGGGACGTCCAGGACGTGGGCCGCTACCGGGTGGACGTCGCCACCAATGCGGCGGCCGATCCGCTGCATCCGGCCTGGCTATCCGTCATGGCCTATACCCAGGCCACCGTCATCGGCGCTGGACAATACGCCGTGCATACGGCGACGGTGACGAATCCGACGCCGCCCATGCCGACCAACGCCACGTTCCGGTTGCGCGTGGATCGCGCCACGGTGGGCAAGCGCAGCCAGCGATGACGGCGGAATCTTTCGGTCCCGAACAAGCGGTGCACGGCTCCACGTGGGGCCAGATGCACGGCGGCTATTTTTCCGATCCGGAAGTGGCGCGGCCGCTGGTCGAGGCGGTGCGCGAGATCTGGGCCGCAGCGCGGCCGGACCGGATCGTGGATCTGGGCGGGGGCACGGGATTCCTCCTGGCGCAATTGCGGGCGGCGGGCGGCGCCGACGCCTCGCTCGCGGTTTTGGACGGCTCGGCGCCGCAGCTGGCCGAGGCCGCCAAGGCGGGGTTGGAGTGCGTGCGCAGTTCCGTGGGCGCGTTTCGGCGGGCGGCGGTGGTGCCGGCGGGCGTGCGGGTCCTGTGGCTCATGCGTTCGGTGCTGCACTACGCGGGCGAGACCGGCCTCGATCCGTTGCTGCAGCATCTGCGCGCGCAGGCGGCGCCGGGCGAGTTCTGGGTGCACCAGACCGCGTGTTTCGAGCGGGCGGAAGACGCCGCCTGCCTGAACGCCCTCTACCGGCAGCTGCGCACGGGCAAGTGGTATCCGACGGTGGCCGAACTGCGGCAGCGGCTGGCCGCCCAGGGCTGGACCGTGGTGGAGGAGAGGCCGGCGCCGACGCTGATTCTCGATTCGGACGAACTGGGATTGCGCTACGGAACGGATGCGGCCGGTCTGCAAGCCATCGGCCAAGCCCTTTCCGCGGAATTCGGCGAGCCGAACGACGTGTTTCGGTTCACGCCCGCCGGCTTCCAGGCCGATCTGCGCTACCGCGCGTTCATCTGCCGCGCGCGGGCCTGAGGGCCAAGCCCAGGGCCGCGCGCCGAGCGACGGCCCGATGTTCAGCGCGACAAGTCGGCGTCCCAGACCTGGTAGGCGCCGGTGGAGGCCGTGCCGGCGATGGTTCCTTCGCCCTCGTCGTCGTCGTCGAAGTCCAGGCGGAGCGACCAGTTGTCGGAATCGGTGGCGCGGAAGTCCCCGTCGTCGTAGGTGCCGGCGAAGGTATAGGTGTCTCCCTTGAAGGTATAGGAACCGCTCACGATGTCGCCGTTTTGATTGAAGACCCAGGTCTCATACAGCGTGGTTTCGCCGGAGCGGGTGAAGGTGCAGGACCAAGCGCCGGAAATGCTGTCCGGAGAATCGTCGAGCGCATCGTCGCAGCCCGCGATGCCCAGCAGTGCGACCAGACCCAGCAACGCCATGAAACGCGGTTTGAGCGGGAATCTTTTCATGTTATCTCCTTGAGGGGTTGTGTTTTCCTATGCGGAAATAGTGGGGGGGGATCCGGATGCATGCAAGCGAAAAGGCGCAGGCCCCCTCGATTTTGCCTGACGGCCTGGCTGGATCCGGGCGGAACCGGCGGTGCCGGGCGGCGGCATTCGACTTGGGCTTTGCATTTTTCCGGATTGCGGTATGATGCCGGCAACCGATGGAAAGGCGGTCAAAACGATGAAAAAGCGCGTGAAATGGTTGCGGTGGTTGGAAATTCTGGCGGCGGCGGCGATGGTTTCCGTCTGGAGCGCCGGGTGCGACGATGACGACGACGATTACGATCACGTCTCGCCGGCCGGCAAGGGAACGCTCGTGGTGGACAACAACACGCCGGACCGCGTGCGGGTCTTCGTCGACGGAGTCCAGACCCAAAGCGTCGGCAAGGGCGACGAACGCTATTACGATCTCGATCCCGGGGACTACCGGATCGCGCTGGATGGCGAGGACACCGATCGCTTCTGGACGGGCGACGCGGATATTTTGCAGGACCGGCTCACCATCCTGAAAGTGTCCGACGACCTCGGCGACTTCGACGATTTCGACGTCGATATCGACTTCGATTAAGTCCGCGCGCGGACCCGCCGGGCAAGGCCTAGAGCGAATTCATCTATTCTGTAGCCGCTGAATCGGACCGGGACGAGGTTCCGCCACGGGCGGATCGGCTGTCCCGGCTCCAAACAGCCATGGGCTTTATGCCTTTGGAGCCCCCGACGACTCCGTCGGGGGATGTGGAGTGGCTATGGCATTCTGAAAGACGCTCTAGTCGCCCAAGTTGACTTCGATTTCTTCGTCGAAGTCTTCGGGAGCCGGCGCGGCCTCGTCCGGATTTCCGTAGAGCTGTTCGACCAAGCGGTCGAACCCCCAGCTGAATTTGTCGATGTTGAACGTGGTGATCACGAACACGACGAGATTCTTTCCGGCGAACATGCGCCGGCCGTTTTCGATGCTGCGGGGCATGACGCCGAGGCCCGCGATTCCCGGGAGGCTGCGGCTGGCGCGGCTGTCGAAGGAGGCCGGCACGGCGCCCTTGGCGCTTTTCATGTAGAACCAGTAGTGGAGGTCGGCGCAGAGCCGGGAACGGGCCATCGCGTCCACGAGGGTGAAGCCAAAGCTGTCGCCGACGACCAGAACGCGGAGCATGGCTTCCGTGCCCGGCGGCAACGGCGCGGCGACGGGATAGGCGGAGGGAATCGCCGGAGCATGGGGGGCGCAGAACACGTTGAGCTGGCCGCGGAGTTCCTGGTTCATGCTGGACGGCTTGTCCATGATCACGTCCTCGGTTCCCGGAACGGGAATCTCCGGCAGGAGGCCCTGCCGGTTCAAGAGCGGAATGGCCTGCTGCCACGCGATCCAGGCGCCTTGATGGCCCCAATGGATGGCGTGCGGCGGGACGAGATCGGGATACTGCGGCCGCAGATCGCGGAACAACGCGAGGCTGTCCAGATACGGCACTTGGTGCCGGCCGAGCGCGGCGATGAAGGCCCGGTAGTCGGAGTTGGTTTCGGAGACGCGGTTCCGGGCCCAGGTGGGCAGCGATTCGGGATATACGATGGCCTTGTTGGGCGCGAGAATGACCAGAAAGGCCATGCCTTGTTGCTTCAGCAGTTCCTGCGTCCGCGCGAGGCGCCCGGCGAAAAAATCCATTTTTTCGGGAGTGATCTGGGGCGGGCGCAAGGCGTCGATGAGCAGGATGTTTTCGTAGAGGATCGGCGGCGTGCCGATCACCAGCGCGCGCTTACGCAGCGGCGCGGCTTCGACCTGGCCGAAACAGGAGTAGCGGATCTGGCGGTTGAGCGCGACCAGCCAGCCGCGGATGCCGACGTGCTCGCTGGCCCATAGATCGACCGTCTTGGCGAAAGAGCCGTCCAACCAGGTTTGCGCGGTCAGCGCGGGAAACTGCTCGGTGCGGGGCCGGAAGCCGCCCAGCCGTTTGTCTGCCGGCCAATGCGCGGCGTGCTGGACGTAGGGAACCAGGAACAGAGCGGCCGTCAGGGCGACCAGGAATCCTTGGAAGCAGCGGCGCGGGATGGAGGAAGATGTCGTCATGGCTAGAATTGGAAGTAGATGAAGGGGTTGAAGCCGGAGGCGCACATTTCGCTGGCGACCACGATGAAAATCGCGACGCTCAGCGCGAAGCGGAGCGCGACGATGCCGAAGGGGATGGCCTCGGGATTCTCCGCGTCGCGGGGCAGGAACCGATCCAGCCGCAGCGCCGGGGCGAAGGCGCAGGGGATGCCCACGGCGGCCGCCAGCCACAGGGCGCGATCGGCCATGACTTCGGGGAAGGCCAACAACCCGGCGCCGTCCGGCAGCAGGTTGAACAGCAGCAGGTAGAACCCGCCGGCCCGGTGGATCGTGCCCGAACGGAACAACACCCAACCCAGCGCCACCAGCAGGAAGGTGCCGGCGATCGCCAGCGGGCGCGGAATGCGCTTCATCCGCTCGGGGCCGAGAGTTTTCTCGATGGAAATGAGCGTGCCGTGCCAGATGCCCCACAGGATGAACGTCCAGGCCGCCCCGTGCCAAAAGCCGGAGGCCAGGAACACCAGCCACAAATTGAACACGGTGCGTCCATGGCCCTTGCGGTTGCCCCCCAACGGCACGTAGAGGTATTCCATCATGAACCGACCGAGGGAAATGTGCCACCGCCGCCAGAATTCGCCGATGCCGGCGGAGGCGTACGGGAAGTTGAAGTTCTCCAGGAACCGGAAGCCCATCATGCGGCCGAGGCCGATGGCCATGTCGGAATAGCCGGCGAAGTCGTAGTAGAGCTGGAACGTGTAGGCCAGCACGCCGGCCCAGGCCTGCGTCGTGGTCATCAACGAAGGCGGCGTGTCGAAGACCAGATCGGCCAGGCGGGCGAAGGTGTTCGCCAGGAATACCTTCTTCGCGAGGCCGACGGCGAACCGCCAGAAGCCGTCGAGGAACAGGCCGGAGGTTGTCGAACGCTTTTCGATCTGCAGCGCGACGTCGTGATAGCGCACGATAGGGCCGGCGATGAGCTGCGGGAACAGCGCGATGTACAGCAGATGCCGCATCGCGCTGCCGGCCACCTGCGCCGTACCGCGGTACACGTCGACGAGATAGCTGACCTTCTGGAAGGTGAAGAACGAAATGCCGATGGGCAGCACCACCGCCGTCCACGCGAACGGCGGCCGTCCGAACAGCCCAAGCACGCTATGGACTTCCGCGACGAAAAAGTTGGCGTACTTGAAGTAGAGCAGGAACGCGAGGTCGAACGCGACGACGAGCCCTAGCAGGAGCTTGCGTTTCGGGTCCGGCAGCCGGCCTGGCGGCAGCCAGCGGCTGGCGTGGTAATCGACGAAGCACGTGGCGATCAGCACGAAGACGAACCGCGGCGCGCCCCACGCGAAGAACACCAGGCTGGCGACCAGCGCGGAGAAGTTGCGCCAACGCGGCGGCGTCAGGAAGTACAGCGCCAGCGCCGCCGGCAGGAAGTAGAACAGGAACGTGGCCGAACTGAAGACCATAACGCCGCCTATCCTTTGCAGCCGGCGGGAATCCGGTAGAGTCCGCCCGAGGCCGCCACCAGATCCTGCAGCGAGTGGACCGGCAGGAGCTCGGCCGTGGCGGTCGCCGGATCGATCCCGAGATCGGCCACGGTCTTCACGATGCCGGCGGAACGCAGGGCGTCCCTGGCGGCCGCGTCGACCGACAGCCCCACGGGCGTGTCGCCCGCGACGGCCGCGACGGCTTTTTGGCGCGTTCCGCTGTCCGAGCATTTGTCGAGATAGGCGATGCCGGTTTCGGTCACGACGTGCGTGACCTGGTCGCCCGCGATCATGACCGGCGGTTCGGGGAAGATGCCGTCCTTGTACAGCTGCTGGGCGTCGAGTTCTTCGACGAATACGGGGATGTTCTTCTTTTCGGAGCGGGTGGGCGTGAGCTGGACTACCAGCTTGCGGCCGCGGAACACCTGCTCGCGGGTACAGCCGGCGGCGGTCGTGGCCGGCGAGTTGTGGCGGCGGCCCGGCGGCGTCCCGCCGAGGTTGGGCGCGCCGCCGAAGCCGGCGATCATGCCCTTGATGGCCGTCGACGAATTTCCGAAGCGGTCGATCTGGAGCGTCGCGCCGATGAACAGGTCGATGGCGTAGAGCCCCGCGATGTGCGCGCAGCAGCGGTTGGAACGCATGGAGCCGTCGGGACCGACGGCGAAGATGTCGGGCCGCGCCTGCACGTAGTCGTCCATGCCCGGTTCGCCGCCGAACGCATAGACGTGCTCGACGAAGCCGGCTTCGATGGCCGGGATGAGCGTGGGGTGGGGGTTGAGCACCCAGCGCGTGGCCACCTTGCCCTGGAGGCCCAGTTGCGCGCCGTAGGTCGGCAGCAGCAGCTCGATGGCGGCGGTGGCGTAGCCGAGGCCGTGGTTGAGCGCCTGCACGCCGTAGGGCGCGTAGATGCCCTTCAGGGCCATCATCGCCATCAGGATTTGCTGGTTCGTGATCTTGCCGGGATCGCGCGTGAAGAGCGGCTGCAGGTGGTAATCCTCGTCCGTCACGACGATGAAATCGACCCAGGAGGCGGGCACGTCCACGCGCGGCAATTGCGCGAGCTTCTTTTTCGCCTGCACGATCACGACGCCCATCTTGAAGCGCGTGGCTTCGGCGATGAGCGGGGAGTCCTCGGTGTTGTTGCCGGTGTAGACGTTGCCGGCGTCGTCGCAGGCCTCGGCCGCGAGGATGGCCACCTGCGGATAGAGATCCACGAAATAGCGGCCGTAGAGTTCGAGATAGGTATGGATCGCGCCGATCTTCACCTTCTTTTCGGCGGCGAGCTGGTAGAGCGCCTTGGACTGCGGACCCGAATAGGCGAAATCGAGGCGCTCGGCGATGCCCAGGCGGAACAGGTCGAGGTGCTCGTTCAGCACGAGCGTGGACTGCGTCATATGCAGGTGGTGGACCTGCGCGGGATCCAGCTTGACCAGCTCGCGCGCGAAGAAATCGGCCTGCTTCTGGTTGTCGCCCTCGATGCAGACGCGGTCGCCGCTGCGGACGACGGCTTGCAGCAGGGCCAAGGCGTTTCCCTTGGCGACGAATTTGCCTTGGGCGACGGGGGCAGCCGCGCGGAGGCGGGCCAGATAGCTGTCGCGGAGTCGGTCGAATTTCATGGGGGATCCTTTTGCATGGAGAGCCTGTTTCTTATCCGAAAAGGGAATGAAAACCAATGATGAACTTATCGGGGTGGCGCGGTGGCGGATCAGAGGAGCTTGAGCAGTGCCGCCTGCACGGGGTGGGTGGCGGGGCTGAGAACAAACGTCTTGCCCTCCTTGGCCACCCAGCTGGTTTCCCGAAGGATGCGCAGATGCTTTTTCAGGTTGTCGGGGCCGGTTCGGACGAGGTTCGCCAAATCGACGGCGCTCCGGGGCTGTTGCGCAAGGGCGCGGACGATGGACACGCGTCGTTCGCACGCCAGACCCATGGCCCGTCGGGCGACGACATCGATTTCCCCGGGAGGGGTACCGTTCCAGGCGGTTTGCAGCGCCTTGAGCAGGGGGGCGGCCGAAGGAACTTGAGGATCGGGAATGGGCAGATAGACCACGGCTGCCCCTTGGCAGGAGCGCTTGATGAGTCCTCGCGATTGCAGGCGGCGGAGTTCCTGGCTGGCGTCGGAAATCCCGATGGCCAGCAGTTCCGCCAACTGGGACACGTTGCCGCCCGGCTGTTTCAGGATGTTGCGGAGCAAGCCCATCCGCGTGCGTCCGCTCAACGCGCGACAAGTGCGCCACAAGGTGGGATTCAGTTGTTTCATGCGGCGCCCTCCATCGAACATCGGGTATTGTTTTATAAAACAATACCCGGAATGGCAATCGGAATGATGGGTACTGTTTTATAAAACAGTACCCGGGGACGGAGGGGCGGAATCGGGGCGGCTATTTGGCCAGCAAATTCCGCAAAACGTACGGCAGGATGCCGCCGGCTTCGTAGTAGGCGATCTCGATGGGCGCATCGATGCGGTTGCGGATCCGGAAGCGGATTTCGCGGCCGTCGGGCTTGGTCGCCACGGCTTCGTGCGCGCCGCGCGGGGCCAGAGGGCCCGTGCCGCGGATGGATACTGTCTCGGTGCCGTTGAGTCCGAGCGTCTCGGCGGTCTGGCCGTCGACGAACTCAAAGGGCATCACGCCCATCTCGACGAGATTGGAGCGGTGGATGCGCTCGAAGCTTTCGGCGATGACGGCGCGGACACCGAGGAGCATCGGACCCTTGGCCGCCCAGTCGCGCGAGCTGCCGGCGCCGTAGAGCTTGCCGGCGACCACGATCGCGGGCGTCCCGGCCTGCCGGTAGACCATCGCGGCGTCGAAGATGCTCGTTTCCTCGCCGGACGGCTGGAGCTTCGTCCAGCCGCCTTCGCGCGAAGCCATGCGGTTGCGCAGGCGCACGTTGGCGAAGGTGCCGCGCATCATGACTTCGTGGTTGCCGCGCCGCGAGCCGTAGGAGTTGAAGTTCTTCGGTTCGATGCCGCGCTCGACCAGATAGCGCGCCGCGGGAGAATCCTTGGCGATGGTTCCGGCGGGCGAAATGTGGTCGGTGGTGATGAAGTCGCCGAACAGGCCGAGGATGCGCGCGCCGGAAATCTCCGGCGAGGGCTTCGCGGCGGCCAAAAACGGCGGCTCGCGGATGTAGGTCGATTCGGGGTGCCAGGCGAACGTGGGCTGGTGCGCGACTTCGATCTGGCTCCACTCGGGCGTGTACTGGTTCACGTCGCGGTAGGTCTCGGCGTAGAGCTTCGGATCGTTCGCCTGCGCGAGCAGGGCGTTGATCTCGGCCGCGGACGGCCACAGGTCGCGCAAAAAGACGGGTTGGCCGTCGCTGCCCGTGCCGACGGGCTCGGCGTCGAGATCGACGTCCACGCGCCCGGCGAGGGCGAAGGCGAGCACGAGCGGCGGCGAGCACAGGTAGTTGGCCTTGCACTGCGGATGCACGCGGCCTTCGAAGTTGCGGTTGCCGGAGAGCACGGCGGCGGCGACGAGATCCTGCTCGCGGATGGCGGCGGCGATGTCGTCGCGCAACGGGCCGCTGTTGCCGATGCAGGTGCCGCAGCCGTAGGCCGCCACGCCGAAGCCGATCTTTTCCAGTTCGGCCAGCAGGCCGTTGTTCGTCAGATAGGCCGTCACCACGCGCGAGCCGGGGATCAGCGACGTCTTCACGTACGGCGGCACCTTCAGGCCGCGGGCGACGGCTTTCTTCGCGATCAGGCCCGCCGCCAGCAGCAGGACGGGGTTCGACGTGTTCGTGCAGGAGGTGATCGACGCGATGGCGATGGACCCGTGGCGCATGTCCGAGCCGTCGGGCAGCCGGGCCGTCGCGCCGAGGCGGTCGGCGGCCACGCCGAAGCCGCCCTGGTCCGGCGCGGCCGGCAGCGCGGCGAGGAAGCGCTTCTTGATTTCGCCGACGGGCTGGTGGTCGTGGGGCTTCTTGGGCCCGGCAATGGCGGACACCACGCCGGACAGATCCAGCTCGAGCGTGCGCGAATAGGTCGGTTCGGGCGAGCCCTTCTCGAGGAACAAGCCCTGCCGGCGGGCATACTGCTCGACCAGTTCGCAATGCTCGGCCGAACGGCCCGTCATGCGCAGGTAGGAAATGGTTTCGGCGTCGATGGGGAAGAAGCCCGTCGTCGCGCCGTATTCGGGCGCCATGTTGGCGAGCACCGAGCGGTCGGCCAGCGAGAGGTGGGCGAGGCCGGGGCCGAAGTATTCGACGAATTGGCCCACGACGTTGTGCTGGCGCAGGAGCTGCGTCACGACCAGCGCGAGATCCGTGGCGGTCACGCCCGGGCGCAGCGCGCCCGTCAGCCGCACGCCGGTCACCACGGGCGTCAGCAGCGCGATGGGCTGGCCGAGCATCGCCGCTTCGGCCTCGATGCCGCCCACGCCCCAGCCGAGCACGCCGAGGCCGTTGACCATCGTCGTGTGCGAATCGGTGCCCACCAGCGTGTCGGGATAGGCCAGCAGCGAGCCGTCGGCCTGCGGCTCGGCGTGAACGCCGTCGGCGAGGAATTCGAGATTGACTTGGTGGCAGATGCCGACGCCGGGCGGCACGATGCGCAGTTTCCTGAACGTCTGCTGGCCCCAGCGCAGGAACTCATAGCGCTCGTGGTTGCGGCCGAATTCGATCTCCATGTTCTTGAGCAGGGCGTCGAAGGATGCCGAGCAGTCGATCTGCACGGAGTGGTCCACGACGAGGTCCACGGGCACGAGCGGTTCGATCAGGCCGGGATTGCCGCCCCGGCGGACGACTTCCGACCTCAGCATGGCGAGATCCACGACGCACGGCACGCCGGTGAGGTCCTGCAAGAGGACGCGCGCGGGCAGGTAGGGGATTTCCTCGGCGCCGTCCGCGCCGGGTTTCCAGCGGGCGAGGGCCTCCACATGGCTCCACTGGTAGGCCGGGTGGGTCTGGTTGCGCACGGCGGATTCCAGCAGGATGCGCACCACGTAGGGCAGCTCAGACAGCGGCGCGCCGCGCAGGGCTTCCAGCGCGGCCAGCTCGTGGTAGGCCACGGTCTTGCCGGCGTACGCGAAGGTCTTCAAGGTCGAAAGGGGTTGGCTCATGGGTCGCTCCTATAGACAAAATATCCGGTGAAAATAGCGGTTGCCGCCCCCGGGGGCAATCACAGAAAACCGGGCAGGCCAGAGCCAGTTCTTTCAGTCGCATCTTCAACGCTTCATGGTTCCGGGCATGGCTTCGGTAATAGAACGTCGAGCGCGAAACTCCGAACAGCCGGCAGGTTCGGCGGGCACTGAGATCGAACCATTCGCGGCTTGGTTGGCCAGTTCCCGCCGCCGTCGGGGTTTCAGACTATTTTGACAGCACATCCTGGAGGATGTGCTTGTCGAGTGTCAGATCGGCCACCAACCGCTTCAGGCGCTGGTTCTCGTCCCGCAGCTGTTGGAGCTCCCGCAGTTCGCTGACGCCCATCCCGCCGTATTTCTTCTTCCACGCATAGAATGTCGGCTCGCTGACGCCAAGCTGCCGACAGATCTCCTTGACGGCTGTGCCGGCGTCCTCCTGCTTAACCGCGTAAATGATCTGCTCCTCCGTGTGTCGCTTTCCGTTCATCACCTGCCTCACTTTCCGGGCTTCCAGGAGAGGATCACACTAAAGGTTCACCTGTCCAGTTTTCGGGGAGGATGTCACCCAACATCCTGGGCACAGGCGTCGATCTGGAGGCTGAGCAGACGCTCGGCGTTCCGGGGTGAAATCCATTGGGGGCTGAAAACGGCCTGATTCATCCAACGGGGCAAACCGATGGGGGGGTGGAAGAGGTGGGCCGTCGACTTCCATGCAGGTCTTTTCCGGCTTGTCGGGGGGGGCGGGATTGGGCATCTTTTCGCTGCATGATCTTTAGCTCGATCACGTTCCTGTTCGTTTTCCTGCCGGCATTGCTGGCGGCGTACTACGTCTGTCCAAACCGGCACCGGAACTGGGTGGCGCTGGCGGGGAGCCTGTTTTTCTATGCGTGGGGCGCGCCGCGATTCGTGCTGGTGCTGGTGGTTTCCAGCCTGGCGGACTACGGGCTGAGCCGGGAGCTGCCGGAGGGACGGCGGACTCCGGGCCGGCGCAAGGGGGTGCTGGCGCTGGCGGTGGCGATGAATATCGGGCTGCTGCTGTACTTCAAGTACGCGAATTTCTTCGTGGCGGAACTGAACGGCTGGCTGGCGCGGTTCGGCGCGGGGGAAGTGGCCTGGGCGGCGGTGGCGCTGCCGATCGGCATTTCGTTTTTCACGTTTCAGAAGGTGAGCTATCTGGTGGACGTGTACCGGGGCACGGCGCAGGTGGCGCGGAATGCGGCGGACTATCTGCTCTACGTGGCGCTGTTTCCGCAGCTGATCGCGGGGCCCATCGTGCGGTACCACGACGTGGCGATGCAGTTGATCGAGCGGGAACACACGCGCGAGCGGTTCTTCACCGGCATCCTGCGGTTCTGCCAAGGGCTCGGAAAAAAGGTGCTGGTGGCCAACACGATGGCGGAAGTGGCCGATGCCGCGTTCGGGGCCGCGCCGGGGACGCTTTCGTGCGGGGGCGCGTGGCTGGGCGCGGTGGCGTACGCGTTCCAGATCTATTTCGATTTCAGCGGCTATTCGGACATGGCGATCGGGCTGGGACGGCTGCTGGGGATCGAGTTCCTGGAGAACTTCAATCGGCCATATATTTCGCGGACGATCACGGAATTCTGGCGGCGGTGGCACATCTCGCTGTCGAACTGGATGCGGGAATACCTCTATATTCCGCTGGGCGGCAACCGCCAGGGCGTGGCGCGGACGTATTTCAACCTGTGGCTCGTGTTCCTGGTCTCCGGCTTCTGGCACGGGGCGGCGTGGAATTTCGTGGCGTGGGGCGCGTTCCACGGCTTTTTCCTGTGCCTCGACAAGCTGTTCAAGAATACGCGGATCTTGCGCGCGTCGGCGTGGGCGGGGATCCCCGTCACGTTCGTGCTGGTGCTGTTCAGCTGGGTGCTGTTCCGCGCGGAGTCGCTGCCGCAGGCGGTAGCCTACATGGGGCGCATGGTGGACATGTTCGCTACCGCGCCCGACGCAGCGGCGTTCGAGTTCGGCCGGCGCCACTGGACGATGCTGGCGGCGGCGGTCGCGCTGTGCTTCGGGCCGGCGCTGAAGGCGCATCCGTTCGATTTCATGCGTCTGGAGCCGGCGCGGGCGACGGTCGCTCAGGCGGCGGCGCGGTTCGCCGTGGCGATGGTCCTGCTGGTCTGGTCGGCGGCGGTGCTGGCGACGAGCAGTTTCAATCCGTTCATCTATTTCCGGTTCTGACGTGATGAGAGCCTTTCTTCTGTGCGCCGCGATCGGGTTCAGCCTTCTGCTGGCGTTGCCGCTGGTCCAGATGCGGGCCGGTTTCCCGCCGGATTATCCGCTGGCGGGGGTGGAGACCACGGCGACGCCGCCGGCCGTCGGCTTTTCGCCGTGGTGGAACGGGACGATGCAGGCGGAATTCGACGCCTGGATCAACCAGCGGATCGGGCTGCGCGGACTGCTCGTGCGGACGGCCAACCAAGCGAACTTCAGCCTGTTCGGCGAATTGCCGCAACGCAGCGGTACGCAGGTGCTGCTGGGGCGCGCCGGGATGCTGTTCGAGAAGGTCTACGTGGATGCCTACAACCGTTCCGGCCGGCGGCCGGGCTCGGAATTGCGCCACATCAGCTCCTCCACGCGCCGCCTGCAGGACCGGCTGGCGCAGGACGGCATCGCGTTCCTGCTGGTGATCGCGCCGAGCAAGGCGGAAATCTATCCGGAATTTCTGCCGGAAAGCGCCGACGTGGCCGGGCGGCCGGAGCGGCGCAGCAACTACCAGAATTTCGTCAAGTACCTGCGGGCGGACGGGGTGAATCTGGTGGACGCGCACGAACTCTTCCTGGACTGGAAGACCGAGCCCGGAACGCCGCGGCTGTTCTCCAACGGGGGCACGCATTGGAACGAATACGGCGCGGCGCGCGTCGTGGAAGAAATCATGCGGCGACTCCGCGAGCTGACCGGGAAGGATCTGCCGGCGTTACGGATCGCCGGGGCAACAACCAACCGGACGATCGTCGGCGAAGACAACGATCTGGGCGAGCTGGCGAACCTGTGGTCGGGACGCCCGCTGGCGGGCCCGCAGGTGCATCCCGTGGCGGAGGTGCAGGCGGGCAGCCATTTGCCGGACCTGCTGTTCATCGGCGACAGCTTCGTGTTCACGCTGACGAATTTCATGGATCGGCTGGGGCTCTACCGCAAGCGGGACACGTATTATTACTACAACCGGCAATACTTCTATCCCGAGGCGCCAAACGCGGCGCTGGACAAGCGGCAGCTCGACTTGCTGGAGGAGCTGCGGGGGCGCGACGCCGTCGTGATCGAAGTGGGGGAATACTGGCTGCCGCGGGTGGGGTTCGGGTTCGTGCGCGACCTGCTCAAGGCCTACGATGCCTTGGACGCGACCCGGGCCGCGGGGAACGCCTCCTAGCCGACGTGAAAGCCTTTCTGACCATTGCGGCGGGCCTGTTCGTGCTGGTGCTGCTGCTGCCCACGATCCACTCCCTGACGGGCTGGCCACCGGAACTGCCGCTGCAAGGGGCGGAAAGCGAGGTGCCGGCGCCGGCGCTCCGGGCCGGCGCCTGGTGGCAGGGCACGCTGCAGCCGGAAATCGATGCGTGGCTGAACCGGCATATCGGCTTGCGGGGCCGCTGGGTCCGCGCGGCCAACCAGATCAACTTCAGCCTGTTCCGCGAACTGCCGCGGGGGGATGGGACCAAGGTGGTGCTGGGGCGCGCGGGCTTCCTGTTCGAGAAAGTCTATGTGGACACCTATCGCCAGGCAGGCCAAAGCCCGGAAACGAAATTGCGGGAGGCCAGCGCCGCGGTCCGGCGGCTGCAAGACCGGCTGGCCGCCGACGGCATCGCGTTCCTGCTGGTGATCGCGCCGAGCAAGGCGGAGATCTATCCGGAATTTCTGCCGGAGGAGGCCGACGCGGCGGGGCGCTCCTTGCGGCGGAGCAACTACGAGAACATGATCGGTTTCTTGCGGCAGGACGGCGTGAACCTGGTGGATGCGCACCGGCTGTTTCTCGAGTGGAAGCGGGAAGAGGGCGCGCCGCTGCTGTTCGCCCATACCGGCACGCATTGGAACTACTATGGCGCCGCGCGCGTGGTCGAGCAGATCCTGTGCCGCCTGCGGGACTTGACGGGCAAGGATCTGCCCGCCTTGGCGGTGGTCGGTTCGGAAACGAATCGGAACGTCGTGGGCCCGGACAACGACCTGGGCGATCTGGCCAACCTGTGGACGCGCCAGCAGCTGGTCGGACCTCAAATCCACCCGGTGCGGGAGAAGGTGCCGGGGACCTATCGGCCGGACATCCTGTTCATTTGCGACAGCTTCGGGACCCAGCTGACGCAGCTGATGGCCCGGAGCAAGCTCTACCGCCAACAGGACACCTACTTCTACAACAAGCGACATTTCTACTGGCCCCGGCCGCGCGCCTCGCACCTGGATCCGGATGCGCCGGATTCCGGACTGCTGGCGGAATTGCAGGGGCGCGACGCGGTCGTGATCGTGGAGGTGGAATACTTCCTGCCGGGAATCGGCTTCGGATTCGTGGAGGAATTGCTCCGGGCCTACGACGAACGGGATGCCGCGGAGGCGGAGACGGAAGAACCTGCGCCATAGTCGGCTTGCATTTCGGCGAAGCGGAAACAGGGGGAACGAGGGGAGACGAGAAGGGGAATCAATATCCAAAGTCCAATAACCAATGTCCAATGTTCAAGTGAACAGCCGTTGAAGCGAACGAAGACGATGGGCTGATTGGGGCTGTGGTTCGGTTTGGAGTGCGGCGGCAAGACGCCGCTTTGGGGCGACCGCGACGTGTCGCGGTCGGGGAAAGCGCGGTCGTGCCCGCGCAGTCCAAATTGGGGCCGGAACTTTCCATGGATGGTGGACTTCCACGCCAGCCGGTGATGACCTACGGCGCGCGGGCGGCTTCGATCAGCTTGCGCGCGTTTTTTCCCTTCATCTGGCCGCTCAGGCAGCGAACGCTGCCGCCCAGCGGGGCGATTTGGCGGGCATCCACCGGGACGACTTCGCGGTCGGTGCGGGCGCGGATCTGCGCGAGCGCCCGGGCATCCGTCTCCAGGCCGTAGACGGGCAGGTAGACGTAGTGGTCGGTCACGGTGGCGTTCGCGTAGAGGCCTTGGGCGGAGCCGAATTCCGGATCGAAGGCCTGGGTGCCGAATTCCGTTTCGAGTTCGACGATTTCGACGTCCGGGAAGGCGTCGCGCAATTCCCGGACGATGGCCGCCTGGAAATCTCCGCCGTAGCGGGTTAACGCGACGATGTTGGAGGCGATGAACGCCGCCATGCCGTCGGCATGGGCCAGGCGGTCTTCGGGATCGGCCGGCAGGATGGCGACCTGCGCGACGCCGAGGCATTCGCGGAGGAGATCGACCGCTTGCGGCTTGTCCAGACGGTTGTCGGCCAGGAAGCGGTCCGTGACGATGACCTTGTCGTTGCCGTTGTCGACGAGATTGCCGCCGTCGAGGACGTAGGGGCAGGTCCGGAATTCCAGTCCGCGGTATTGGGCGTAGCGCGTGAAGCCGGCCTGGACCCAGGACGCGTCGAGCATCTTGCCGCCTTGGGCGGCCGCCGAATAGCGGAAGAGCACGGGGCGGTCCGGCATGACGGGCGTGAAATCGCGCATCCAGACGTCGCGCATCGGCCCGACGAGCAGCACGTCTTCGGGCAATTCTTGCGCCAATTCCTTTCGCGTCGGCCGGTCGCACAGGATCACGACGTTGTCGCGGCCCAGGATGCTTTTGGCGTAGGCGACCTGGAAGTCCAGGAGGTCGCGGCGCCGGCTGCGGTAGTAGTCGTCGTCGACCGTGGGCGCGGCCAGCAGGATCAGGGCGCGGCCGGAGGCGTGCTCGTCGTTGCTGGGCGCGGGCGGTTCCGCCGCCGCGCCCGCGCCCGGCAGAGTCAACAGGCCGGCGAGAAGCGCGTGGAGGAGCCGCCGCATGGGCGTCTAGGGAGCGGTCAGCAGGGATTTCTTGAGCGATTCCTGGGCGGGGACGTCGCCCAGCCAGATGGCGAAGAGGGCTTTCTTCAGGTCGAGGCCGGGAATGGAGCCCAGCAGGGTTTCGCCGCCGTCGGCCTTGCGGTAGGACGTGGCGAGCGCGCCGTCGGCGTAGCGCATGAGGACGACGTCGCCTTTCTTGAATTCGGTGGCGGCGAACTGGTCGAGAAAAGCCGTTGTTTTGGCCGACGTGTAGCCAGATTGGGCGGCTTTTTCGAAGCCTTCGGTGGTGGTTTCGACGAAACGTTCGCGGGTGATGAGCCGGCTTTGGATTTCCAAGGCGAATTCCATGGGCTGGTCGGCTTCGATGAGCGTCCGGGCCTCGGCGCCCTTCAGGGATTCGGGGACCGACAGGGAGAGCTCGTACATCGCGCCGAGGATGGGCTTGGTCCGGATGCCGGAGCCGTTGAGGACGAGGCTTTCCGAGGCCGGGGCGGCGGCGGCGAAGGCGAGGAGCAGGACGGAACAGATCAGCGTCGTGGTTTTCATGGGTTCTCCGGGGTGGGGGGCGGTGGCGTCACGGGGTCAACAGATTGCGGGCGATGGCGTCGCGGGCGGCGTCGGCCAGGCGATGCTCGTCCATCCGGTCGTCGGCGGGGAGGGGGGGCAGGAACCGGACGGTCACGCGGGTGCAGAAGCGCGGCAGGCGCTTGCCGCGCGGCAAGGCGCGGTAGGCGCCGCTGATGGCAATGGGAACGACGGGGGCCTTCAGTTCGAGCGCCAAGGCGGCGAAGGTGCCCTTGAAGTCGCCGAGCTGGCCGTCGGCGGAGCGGGTGCCTTCGGGGAAGATGAGGAGGTTGCCGCCTTCGCGGAGGGCCTGGGCCATCATCTGGAGGGAGAGCTGCACGTCGCGGCCGACTTCGACGATGATGACGTTGCAGTTGCGCGCGAGCCATTCGAAGAGGCCATTGACGACGTGCTTGCGCTTGGCGTAGTAGAACGTGCGGTGCAGGAAGGCGTTGGTCAGGCACATCGAGACGAACAGGCCGTCGATGTAGGACTGGTGGTTGGCGACGAGGATGCAGGTGCCCTTTTCCGGCAGATTCTGGAGGCCTTCGACGCGGACGCGGAAGGCGAGGCGGAGGACCAGGCCGAACAGGTTCTTGAGAAAGGGGTGGATCCAGCCGGAGCGCGGCAACTGAAGGGGCTGATCGGGCCGGGCCTTCAGGAGCGTATCCCAGCTGCCGGCGCGTTCGCGGAAAAACAGGCGGTTTTCGTCGGCGTGCTTGGCGAGGGCGAGAACGGTGGGAAAATCCTGGAAGACGGATTCCGGGAGCTTGACGCCGAAGGTCTTCTCGATGAAGACGAGGACGGAGAGGCGTGCGAGGGAGTCGAGGGCGAGATCCATTTCCCAGTGGGCGGTCGGAGCGACGCGGAGGCATTCGAGCTCTTTGCGCAGGAAGCGGTCGAAGGCGGCATAGGCCTCGCCGAGATCCTCGGGCTTGGGCGCGGGGACGGAATCGCCGCTGAAAGTGCCGACGGCGAGCCGCGCGAGCTCGTGGCGCTTGAGCTTGCCGAGGCGCGTCTTGGGAAGTTCGCCGGAGACGATGGTGAGCTGGGTGATCTTCTTGGCCGGGGGCGCCACGCGGTTGTAGGGTTCGAGCAGGTTCCAGCGGAAGTGCTCGGCTTGCTGGACGGGGACGCCGTCGAGGAATCCGGCAACGGGCACGATCAGGGCGTGGAGCAGATCGTCGCGGAGGGTGACGGCGACTTCCTTGATGTCCGGCGAGAGGGTCGCGAGCTTTTCTTCCAGCTCGGCGGGATTGACCTTCTTGCCGTTGGGCAGGACGATGATTTCCTTCTTGCGGCCGGTGATGAAGAGGTAGTTGTCGCTGTCGAGGTAGCCGAGGTCGCCGGTATGGAGCCAGCCTTCCTGGATGGCCTCGGCGGTGGCTTCGGGATTCTTCCAGTAGCCGGCAAAGACGTGGGGGCCGCGGGCGAGCACTTCGCCGTCCTCGATGCGGACGGAATCGGGCAGGCAGGGATTGCCGCAGGAGCCGAGGCGGACGGCGCCGGGGCGGGGAAAGGTGATCATGGGGGCGCATTCGGTCATGCCATAGCCTTCGAGGACTTCGAAGCCGCAGATGGCGAGATCGCGGGCCACCTCGCGATCGAGGGGCGCGCCGCCGGAAACCATCTGGCGGAGGTGGCCGCCGAATTTCTTTTGCACGGGCAGCAGCAGGCGGCGGGAGACGGACAGGCGGCCGATGGCGGCGGAAAGGCGATAGAGGAGGCGGCCGACGGGGGAATGGAATAGTTTTTCGATGATGGCCTTGCGGAAGAGGGCGTAGAGGCGGGGCACGCCGACGAGGATGGTGGCGCGGTGGCGCTTCATCGTGGCGATCATCTCGGCGGGATCGAGGGAATGGGCCAGGATGACGGAGCCGCCGCCGTAGAGCGGGCCGAGGATGCAGCCCATCAGGGGGAGGATGTGGTGGCAAGGCAGCAGGGCGAACGTGCGGCTTTCGGGCCGGAAGATCGGCACGCGCTCGCAGACGGACTCGAGATTGACCTGCAGGTTGCGGAAGGTCAACATCACGCCCTTGGGCGCGCCGGTGGTGCCGGAGGTGAACAAGACGGCGGCCAAGGCGTCGGCCGGGCCGGACATCAGCGGGGCGCCGGCGATGGCGCCGGAGGGCAAGGCGGGGAAGTCCTCGGAGTCGAAGCAGATGACCCGCGGCGAGAGGTCGGCGAGGGGGCGCAAGGTCTCCTCGACGACGGCCTGGGTCTTGGCGGAGCAGAAGACGGCGACGGGTTCGGTCTGGCGGAGGACGTAGGCGAGTTCGCTGGCGGGGCTGAACGCATCGACGGGGACGACGGCGCAACGGTTGCGCCAGATGGAGAAAAGGGCGGAGATCCATTCGGGGCGGTTTTCGGAGAAGACGACGACGCGTTCGCCGGGGGCGGAGAAGTAGAGAGAGGCCAAGGCGGCGGAATGGGCCAGGAGATCGGCGTAGGAGATCTCGGAATCCTTCCAGAAGATGGCGGTTTTCGGAAGGGGGCGCAGGACGGTGAACGCGGGAGCAGGGGCGTCGGGCGTATTCATGCGGCGACTCCGGGGTTGGGTTTATCGCAAGAGGTTGAAGGTGAATTCGCCGCTGCCCGCTTGGCGGACGTAGCGGCGCGGCAGGTTGCTGAAGCGTTCGGGATGCCACGAGTGGGACACGTAGATGCCTTCCGTCCAGACCAGATGGGTCGATTTCAGGTATTGGCGTTCGAAGGTATCGCTTTCGTCGATGGTCTGGATGGCGACGGGAACGACGCGCCCCTCGGCGATGGACAGGACGCGCGCGGTGCGGTTCGTGGGGAGAAAGTCGGCCGGGGCGGTGCCGTAGAGGATCAGGGAGTGGAAATCAAAATCGGCGCGCGCGACGGTGGCGGTGGAAACGCCGGTCATGTCCGTGCGGACGATCTGGAGCATCTCGTTGTCCTGAAGCGCGCCGGAGACGACGGTTTGCACGGGGCCGTCCTGGATTTTGGCTCCGAGGCGCTCGACCTTGCCATCGGATCGGAACGAGGCGGATAGCTGTTCGGAATAATGGTGCCTGGCGATGAAAACCGGCAGATCGGCGGTAAACGAGCTGGAAATGGTTTTGACTCCTGCCGATTGGACGATGGAAACCGTCTGGGTGGCCACGGTGTTGCCTTTGAAGGAAACCGCATACTGGAGGTGGATGCCGGTGGAATCTTGGGCGAATGCCGTGAAATCGACCAGGGCGCAGAGAATCGCGAGATGGAGGGTTGTTTTCACCGCGCGAAATCCTACCCCAACTCCAGCGGGGTAAACAACAGAAACCCGAATGTTTTTGCGCGCCGCCGGGAACACAACACTCGGCCGGGGGAGGGAGTTCCTCGCCCGCAGCCGAGTGCCGGTGCCGGAGAATCCTCGCTATTGGGCGGGGATGGTGACCTTGAAGAAGAGCGCGGGATTGGTGGCGTTGACGACGGGCAGAACGCCATTGGTGCTGCTGTTGGTGCCCAGCACGGACCAATCCCATCCGTTGCCGACGATCTGCCGCGCCGTATGGATGACGTAGGCGCGCGGCGCGGCGGAATTCTTGTCCAGCACCAGGTTCAGGTCGGAGCTCGATCCGGAGAAGCTCAGGCTTTGCAGCTGGAGGAACGAATTCGAATCGGTGGGATCGGTGTCGGCCTGGAATTCCTGCTCGTTGGTGTAGGGGTCGCCGTCGAAGTTGTCGGCCGGGGCTCCGTTGGCTCCGTCGGGGTCGAGGCCGGCATCGGACGCCCACTGCTCATAGGGGGTGGGTTCCTGCGAGGCGGTGACGGTGATGGTGATGAGTTCCTCGTCGAAGCCATCGATGCCGGTGGCGGTGAAGAGGAAGGTATGCACGCCGGTCTCGTTGGCCGCCGGGGTGAACGAGAAGTTGTTGGGCGCGGTGAAGGTCCAGTGGGTCGGCGCGAGATCGCTCTGGCAGGTCAGCTCGACCACGTCGGTCGGGTCTTTCGCGACGTCCACGGAGAAGGCGAGCGTATTGCTGACCGCGACGGTCCGGTTGGAAATCGTCGCGATGGCGGGGGCCGGCAGGCGATCCTCGCTGAGGAACATGTCGTTGACGTTGGTGGCGGTCATGCCGGCGGTGGTATCCAGGAGGCGGATGTATTGCGCCTGGCCGCCGGACCAGGTGGCGTTGCTCTGGAAGCCGACGTAGATGCCGTTGGCGATGAGCGTGCTGCCCGTGATGCCGCCGCCCCACAGCAGGGTCGTCGGATTCGTCGCCGCGAGGTTCACGACGTTGTAGACGTGGCTGGGCTGGATGCCGAACCAGTTGGCGCCGGCCGCATTGGTGGCATTGAGCTTGAAGTTCCCGGCGCGGTTGTAGTCGGCGCGGAAGTTGTTGTTGATGAACGCGAACACGACGTCCTGCGTGGCGACGGACACGAACGGCGCCTGGATCTTGGCCACGGCGAAGATGTCGGGATTCCAATTGCCGCTGGTGGAGTCGGCGAGGAAGTAGTTCTGCTGCGACCGAAGGGCGGGGGAATTCTCGCGCGCGGCGTTGAGGCGGCCGTAGGTCGCCCGGATGTCCGCGGCCCATCCGGCGTTCCAGATGTTGGTCATGTGGTTGTAGCGCTTGAAGTGCGGGATGGACT
>CAZECJ010000037.1:0-22764 GCA_964510645.1 uncultured Verrucomicrobiota bacterium
CGTTCCGCAAGCGGTCGCCCGAAGAAAACCTCGATTGGTTCCAGCGCATGCGCGCCGGCGAATTTCCGGATGGAGCCAAGGTCCTGCGCGCCAAGATCGACATGGCCTCGCCCAATCTCCACCTGCGCGATCCGGTCATCTACCGCATCCTGCATACCGCGCATCCCCACGCCGGCGACAAGTGGTGCCTCTATCCGATGTATGACTACGCCCATCCCATCGAGGACGCCCTCGAGAAGATCACCCACTCGATGTGCACGCTGGAATTCGAGGTGCACCGCCCGCTCTACGACTGGGTCATCCAGAACTGCAACCTGTTCCCCTCGCAGCAGATGGAATTCGCGCGCCTCTCGCTGACCTACACGGTCATGAGCAAGCGCAAGCTGCTGGAACTGGTGAAGCTCCAGCTCGTGAACGGCTGGGACGATCCCCGCATGCCGACGCTCTGCGGCCTGCGCCGCCGCGGCGTGCCCCCCGCCGCCATCCGCGAATTCTGCGAACGCGTCGGCATCACCAAGTACGATTCCCTCACCGACGTCGCCCTGCTCGAGCACTGCATCCGCGACGACCTCAACCGGACCGCGCGCCGCGCCATGGCCGTGCTGGATCCGCTGCGCGTCGTCATCGAAAACGCCGCCGCGCTGCCGGCCTCCGTGCGCGGCGCGAACAATCCCGAAGATCCCGCCGCGGGCGAACGCGAGATTCCGTTCGGGTCCGAACTGTTCATCGAGCGCGAAGATTTCGCCGAAGTGCCGCCGCCGAAGTATTTCCGCCTCAGCCCCGGCAAGGCCGTCCGCCTGCGCAACGCCGGCTTCCTCACCTGCACCGGCGTCGACAAGGACGCCGCCGGGAAAGTCGTCGCCGTGCGCGGCACCTTCGCCCCGATGGATGCGGCGATCAAGGTCAAGGCCACCATCCACTGGGTGCCCGCCCGCGCGGCAAAGCCCGTGGAAGTGCGCCTCTACGACCGCCTCTTCGGCGTGCCCGAACCGGACGGCGACAAGGACGTGGATTTCAAGTCGCACCTGAATCCCGATTCCCTGAAGACCATCCAGGCCTTGGTCGAGCCCAGCCTGCTGGAGGCCAAGCCCGGCGACCGCTACCAGTTCGAACGCGTCGGCTATTTCTCCGCCGATCCCGACAGCCGGCCCGGCGCGCCCGTCTTCAACCGCACCGTCACGCTGAAGGACTCTTGGAAACCGGCGTGACCCGCCATGGATTCAAGGTTCAGAGTTCAAGGTTCAGGCTTCCGGCCTGAACCTTTCTCTCGTTTGTGGCGATTTATTCCATGTAATTCTTCATTTTTCATTCTTCATTCTTAATTGGCTTTGTGACTGTCCATCTCCAGAAAATCGTCGTTCGCCACGCCTTCCCGGTCGTTTTCACCCGCCATTTGTTTTCGCCGCGCAACCGCGCGCTGCGCGACGCCCTGACGCGCGGCGGCGGCAACCGCCGGCACCGCTGCCTGGTCCTGCTGGACCGCGGCGCGCGCGACGCTTTTCCCGAGCTGCCGGCGCACATCCGCGCCTATTTCGAAGCGCATGCCGACGCCCTGCATCTGGTCCGCGCCCCGCTGGCGCTGCCCGGAGGCGAGGGCATCAAACAGTCGGCCGGACCGATCCGGCAAATGCTCGCGGCGCTTCAATCGGGCAACATCTGCCGCCATTCGTTCTGCCTCGCGGTCGGCGGCGGGGCGTTCCTCGACGCCGCCGGCCTGGCCGCCGCGCTCTTCCACCGCGGCGTTCGCCTCGTGCGCATCCCGACCACCGCGCTGGCCCAGTGCGATTCCGGGGTCGGCGTCAAGAACGCCATCAACTTTGCCGGGGCCAAAAACCTGCTCGGCACCTTTGCCCCGCCCTGGGCCGTGCTGAACGACGAGGATTTCCTCGATTCGCTCCCCTTGCCGCTTCTCCTCGACGGCATCGCCGAAGCCGTCAAAGTCGCCGCGATCAAGGATGCCGCTTTCTTCCGCGCCATCGAACGCGCCGCGCCGAAAATCCGCAAACGCGATTTGCCGACCATCCGACGCATCCTTGAGCGCTGCGCGCTCCTGCACCTCGACCACATCGCGACGTCGGGCGATCCCTACGAACTCGGCACCGCCCGTCCGCTCGACTACGGCCATTGGGCTGCCCACAAGCTGGAATTGCTTTCGAACCACCGCATCTCCCATGGCCACGCCGTCGCCATCGGCATCGCCCTCGACGCCCTCTATGCCGCGGGCCGCGGGCTCCTGCCTGAATCCCAGGCCCTCCGCCTGGTCGCAACCCTCCGCGCCTGCGGCTTGCCCATCTATGCGCCGGAATTGTCCCGAACCGACCGCCGCGGCCGACTCGCCGTCCTGGCCGGTCTCGAGGAATTCCGCGCCCATCTGGGTGGCGAATTGACGCTGACCTTCCCCGCCCCGCTGGGCTCCCGCGTGGAAGTCCATGCCGTGGATGAAGCCGTGATGGCCGCATGCATCGCCGCGCTGGCCGACCGGAAATGATCTGATGGTGGTCCCTTCCTTGAAGATTGGATATTGAATATTGAAATCCTCTTCTCCCTATCCCATCCCCTACTGCCTCAACGTCCACCCCGCCGCGGACTGGAAGGCTGTTCGGAACGCGCTGTCCGTCCACACGCTTGCCGTCAAGAAACTCGTGGCGCCCGATCAGCCGTTTCCGCTCAGCCTCCATCTCGGCTATCGGACCGCCCTTGAACTCGCCGCCCCGCGCCGACTTTCCGCCTTCCGCGACTGGCTCGAGGAGCGCGATTGCTTCGTCGCCGGCGTCAACGCCTTCCCTTTCGGCGATTTCCACTCGCCCGCCGTCAAAGCCGCCGTCTATCGGCCCGATTGGCGAAGCCCCGAGCGGCTCGCCTATACCCTGCTCGTCGCCCGCCTGCTCGCCGGGTTGATTCCCGAAGGGGCCTCCTCCAGTCTCACCACCGTTCCCGGCGGATGGCTTCCCGATTGGAAATCCGCCGCCGACGGGCGGTCGGCCCTGAAAAACCTGGCCCAGGCCGCCGCCGGCTGCCGCGAACTCTTTGAAACCACCGGCCGCCGCATCCGCATCGCCGTCGAACCCGAACCGGGATGCGCGTGGAAGCTCTTCGATTCCCGGCTGGACCGGCTCGCGCCCGACGTCGGCTGGTGCCTCGACACCTGCCATGCCGCGGTCGATTTCCGGGGCATGGAAGACCTGAAATGGCACCGGATCGTCCGCGTGCAGCTATCGGCCGCCATCGAATGCGACAACGTGCCCGAAGCGCGCGCCGCCCTCGCGCCCTTCGCCGAACCCCGCTATCTCCACCAGACCTGCGCCGCCCTCGACGGCGAAATCATCGGTGCCTGGCCCGATCTGGCCCCCGCCTTGAAAGCCTTGCCCCAGCTGCCGGGCCAAACCGTCGTCCGCACCCATTATCACGTGCCCCTGACCTGGAACGGAACCGGCCCCCTGCGCTCCACGCGCGGCAACCTGACCCCGACGTTCTTCTCCCGCGCCCGGAAAACGTTCTGCGAAGTGGAAACCTATACCCATTCCATCGTCCCCCGCGCCTTGCGTCCCCGCACGCTCGACCGCGCCCTCGCCGGCGAGCTGGAATGGGCCGCCGCCCGCTACGGCTGTTCTTCGTCCACGAAGCGGAAGATCGTCTCGCCCGGCTTGGCGTAGTTCAAATCTTCCCGCGCGATTTTTTCGATGAAGCGCGGATCTTCCTGGAGTTTTTCCTGTTTCAGCCTCAGCTGGCGAAAATGTTCCGCCTCGCGCTGGATATCCTGCCGCAGCGTCTCTTCCTGGGCCCGCAAGGCTTCCTGGCGGTCAAGCAAGGGCAGGAACAGCCGAAGCACGATGCCCACCGCGAGCGCGACGATGGCGATCAGGCAAATCCGCTGGGTGAACTTCCAGACATTCATACGGCTTGATCCTAGCGGGTTTGCCCCGCCCGCGCAATGCCCCCCTTGCGGTTTGCCGGGAAAAGATCCGGGCATGGAAAGCGCCGCGCCTCTCGCGAGGCGCGGCGCGCGCGAAGACTGATCGGCCTACGGGGCCACGATGCGGTAGTACCGCATCAAGTCCACGGCATTCGTGTCCGACAGCGTGAGGTCGTTGCCGTCGCCCATTTCGCTGTCGGCTTCCGTCCAGACGACGGGATCCGCATGCAGATCGGTGCAGAATTCCAGGCGATAGGCCTGCCCCAGCACCGAACGGAACGTCGCCGTCGCCGGCGCGCCGTTGCTCGCCGCGAACCCGCCGACTTGCGGCAGCGGATAGACATAGATCCCGACGGCCTCGCCGTCGCTGCCGTCGTCGTCGGAGGCATAGAACACCACGCTGTATTCGCCGGTCGGGGCGGCGGCCAGCCATTGGAACGTGCCGTTCTCGTTGGTCGCGTTGAACGTGGCGCCCGCCGGCAGGTTGCTCGCCGTCAGCGTCACCGCATCGGCCTCCGTCGGCGTGGCGGAGACTTGGAATTGCAGGTCGTGGCCGACGAACGCTTCCTGGCCGCCGATCGCGTTCAGCACGGGCGGCGTGCCGCCCCCCGATGCGGTCGTCACCACGCTGGTCACGGCCGAGTACGGGCTGTTGGACGAAGCGTTGTAGGCCTGGACGCGGTAGTAGTACGTCACGCCTTCCGTCAAACCCGTGACGACCTGGGTCGTCACGTCGCCGACGTCGAGGTTTTCGTAACCGGGGACGAAGCTGGAAGCGGCGGCGGCGGAAGACGTGACCAGGATGTCGTGAACGTAGATGGCCGCGCTGGGAGAAGCGAGGCGCAGCTGCACGCTGGAACCGGAATCGTTCACGTCGAAAGCGAACGCCGTCCCGGTGGTCCCGATGTTCGTCCACGTGATGAGGTCCACCCAGGAGCCGCCGCTGTACTTCTGCAGTTTCGCGGTTCGGCCCGCGCCGCCGGCCGCAATGTTCATCGTGACGGTGCCCACGGTGTTGAGGGCCGGCAACGCCAAGATGCCGGTAGAGGCCTCCAACTGCACCCGCCCGATGCTGCCAACCCCGCTCGCGGCCGCAGCCGGCGCCACAATGCACCGGGTCATGTTCACCGTGCCCGCCGGGATGGATTGCGTCCAAGTCCCGTAGCCGCCATGGGCAGTCCAGCTCTGGATGTTCTCGGAAACGTGCGTGGCGCCTCGGCCTCCGCCTCCGGCGGTGAACGTGCCGTTGGTATCGACGTCCAGCCGATAGCCCGTGGCGCCGGCGGAAGCCTGCCAGTTGGCGTTGAATTGCTGCGCCTGCACCAAGGAAGCCGCCTGGATGACCGGCGCCAGCAGTTCCGAACCCGCTTCGCCCACGGTGATCGAGATGGTTTCGCTGTCGCTGCCGTCCTTGTCCGTCGCATAGAACGACACGCTGTAGACGCCGGTCGGGGAAGCCGCGAGCCACTGGAAGGTGCCGTTCTGGTTGGTGGCGTTGAACGTGGCGCCTGCCGGCAGATTGCTGGCCGTCAGCGTCACCGCGTCGCTGTCGGTCGGCGTGGCCGTCACCTGGAACTGGAGATCTTCATCGACCGTCACGGACCGGTTGCCGATGGCGGCCAGCGTCGGTGGCGTGGGTTCGCCCGCGCCGAACTCGTGGCTGCCGAGATAGGTGGCCGTATCGACGGCGTAGGTGTCCCATTCGGTCGCCAAGGTTGGGAAGCCGCTGGCCGGATTGGCGGTGATGCCGCCGAAGACCGTCGACTTGCGGACCAGCGTCTGGTTGACCGTGGAAAGCGCGCCGGCCGTCCAGGCTGTTCCGGGATCTTCGCCGATCCGGCCGACGATGTCCACGTGGGCATCGCTGGAAATCTTGTGGAGCGCCACAGCGTCGTTGCCGTTAAATGCCACCGCCGCGTTGTTTTCCCCGGCATAGATTGTCGCGGAAGCGTTCTGGTACACTTTGACCGCGCCGTCGGCCAGCGTGCCCGAGAGCGTAATGTCCTGGCTGGGCGTGGTGTCTCCGTTCGAATAGAGCTGGAGCTTGTAGCCCGATAGATCCACCGACGCACCGGTTCCGTTGTAGATTTCGATGTACTTGTTGTTGCTTGATCCTTCGACGTATTCCGAAATGAACAAGTCCGTCGCCACGCTGCCGTCGCGCACGGTGATCTGCACGCCGCGCACGGTCGTGCCGTCGTCGTCCGTCGCGGAGAACGCCACGTGGTAGACGCCGGTCTGCGCCGCGGTCGGCGTCCAGTTGAACGTCGTGGAGACCGCGCCGGTGCCGTTGGTGTCGGGCGCCGTCGCGCCCGAAGGCAACCCGGAGACCGCCAGCGAGACCGCCAAGCCGTCGCTGTCCGTCGCCGTCACCGTGAAGCTCATGGCCGTGTCGATGATGGCCGTTTTGTTGGTGCCGGCGGGATCCAAGGCGATAGTCGGGGGCTGGTCGGCCAGCGGCGCCCAAGTGACGATGTTGGCCAGGCCGGGCCAGCCGTCGTATTCCTGCGGATGCTGTTCGGAATTGTAGGCCACGGCCTTCGGATACAGATAGTCGAAGGCTTCCTCGCCGGCCGCCCAGCCATCGGCGTTGGCATCCGAATTGGTCAGCGCCTCCAGCAGATAGTAGGCGAAAACGCCGTTCTGGATTTCGGAATCCTCGGAGGAAAGCTCGGTCTCGTCGCAAGCCGTTGCGATATAGGGCGAAACCAGCTCGTCGGAGTCCTTTTTGGTTTTCTTGCGGAGGTCGTCGGCAAACCCGCTGATCGTGGCCACCGTCTTGCCGGTCCGCGAATAGCCCTTGTAGGTCAGACTGCCCGCCGCCTTCAGATGGCCGCCGCTGAAACAGGTGTCCAGCAGGACGATAATGTTGTCCGTCGGCAGGGCGTCCAGCCAGTCGCTGAGTTCATCGTCGGTGATCTCGTCCGTGGTGAGGTTGTAGGGGCACATGTATTCATCGTAGCCGTCCCCATCTTCGTCGCCGTCGGTGTCAGCCATGTCCCCGCCGCCATGGCCCGAGAAGAAGAACAGATTGACGTCGCCGGGAACCGACGCGGCGCCCATGGCGGCGATGGCGGCCTGGATGTTGCCCTCCGTGGCCTGGGAATTCAGGAGGAGCTGGACGTTGTCGGCCGACCAGTTGGATCCGCTGAGCAGCCGGTCGTACAACTCCTGCGCGTCGTCGTCGCAGTAGTTCAGGTCGTTGTCGGAGCCTTCATAGTCGGAAATGCCGCAGATGACCGCGCGGTAGGTGCCGGCCGGCAGCTGCTCGAACACGTCGATGGTCACGTCCACCTGGTTGGTCCCGTCCTTGTCGCCGGCGAAGAAGCTGACGACGGTCGTGCCCGTGACCGTGGGCGTCCAGCTGAAGGCATTGGTCAGCACGCTGGTGCCCGAAATCTCCGGGAAGGTCGCGCCCTCCGGCAGACCCGTCGCCCAAATCCGGATTTCGTCGGCCGCATCGTTCGGCACTTCCCGTCCGGTGATCGCGAAGCTCAGGTTATTGCTGATGGCGATGGACTTGTCGGTGCCCGCGGGACTGACGGCGATGAACGGCGCGAAATCCTGCGCGCCGCCGTCGGCGATGCCCGCCAGCGTGACGTCGTCCACGTTCCAATAGTAGCCGGCATATTCCTGATAGACGCTGGCCTTCAGCTTTACGGCGGTGGTGCCCGGCGGCAGAGCGATCTGGACGGTCGCCAGGCCGTCCGCCGTGACCCCGCCGGACGCGGGCGCGACCGTGCGCGAAACGCCCGCCGTGGTGGCCGCGACGCCGGTGGCCGTATAGGACCACAACGCACCCGTTATGCTGCCCCCCACCAGCTCGTTGCCCGTGACCGTGAGATCCGCCGCGGCGGGATAGGCTCCGCCGTTCAGTCCCAGATAGAAACCCATGGTGTCGGTGGGGAACATGCCGTAATGGTTGGTATCCGTGCTGGTAGCGGAGAGGTGCAGCGTCATTACCACGTCCGAGTAGGCGGAGACGTCCACCTCGGCCAGTTCCAGTACTTCCGTGATCTGCTCGGAATCGCCCGGCTGCCAGGAATAGCTGCCGGTGCGGACGCGCTGATTCGCCGGCGTATCGGCGGCCCCCGGCAAGTTCTGGACGTTGTTGGCAGCGGTGATGCCCCACGTGTCCGCGGCCGTGCCTTCGAAACCCTGGAAGACGATTTCGCTGGGGCCGCTGCCGTCGCCGATCGTGAAGATGACGGTCTCGCTGTCCGTGCCGTCTTTGTCCACCGCGTAGAACGTCGAGGTATAGACGCCCAGCGGGCCGACGTCGTTCCAGACGAAGGTATTCGACACGGTGCCGGCGTTGGTGACCGTCGCGAAGGTCGCGCCCGCCGGCAGGTTGCTGGCGGACAGGACGATCGAATCCCCGTCCACGGCATCCGCTGCGCTCACGCTGAAGCTGAGGTCGTTGCTCCAGATCGCCGACTTGTTGCCGATGGCCGCCAGCACGGGCGGGATGTCGCTGAAGCCGCCGGGGGGTTCGCCGAAGCCGGTCAGCACGCTGCCCGCGCCCACGGTTTCAAACCGCTCGCTCGGATCCGTCCAGCCGTCCGGATCGCCGAACGTGGTGCCGAGCTTGAGCTGGATATTTTGGTTGGCCGTCGAAACGCCGTTGCTGGTCCAGGCCGATCCCGGATCGCTGCCCGGGGTACCGATCACGTCCTGAACCACGCCGCCCAGCTCGAGCACGACGGCATCATCGCCGTTGAACTGGAAGGGCACCACCACGTCCGGCGACATGTCGCTGGTACCAATCACCCAAACGTCGCCTGCCGCCAACGTGCCGCTGGCCACCGTGAGAACGGAGGTGGCCGCAGTGCCGTTCATGGCCACTTTGACGTTCAGCAGGTTGGCTCCGCTGTCGAACGTCAGGTCCGCGGCCGAGGCATTCCAGATTTCGATGCCCTTGGGCGTCGTGCCGCTGTCGGTCTCCGTGTATTGGGAAATCAGGACGCTGCCGCCGGTGAGGTCGCTGGGATTGATCGTCAGGGTGAAGACGGAGGGATCCTGCGGAATGCCGCCGGCGACGTTGGCCAAGGTCAGGATCACCGTCTCGGCGAGTTCTTCGTCCGCGTCGTCGTTGATCGTGACCGTGAAGGTGGCCGACGTGGTGGCGGCGTTCAGCGTGAAGTTGGTGCCGGAAATCGTGTAGTCGGCGCCGGCGCCTTCGGTAGCCGTGCCGGAAACGACGACCTGCCCGCTGACGTCGCCGGACGCCTGGGTCTTGTAGACCGTCACCACGTACGAACCGCTGCCTTCGCCGACCGAAGCTCCAGCCGACGTGAAGCACACGTTGGTGTCCGTGCTTTGGTAGAGCCGGACCCACGCGCTGGTATAGGAATTATAGGGCACGGTCACGGGAACGTTCGCCGATGCGTATTCCGTTCCGTCGTACATCACCGAGAACACCGTCACCGTCCCGACGTTGCCCGAAACGGCGTCCTTGACCCGCGCGGTCACCACGTTGGCCGTGGGATCCCACGCCACGTCCGACAGGTCGATGGCGAGCTCCAGATTGTCGCGGGAATCGGTGTCGAACGTGCCGCCGCCGCCCGGAGGCATGTTCAAAGGCAAGGGTGAATTGCTCCAGACGTTGACGCCGTTGGCGGTCAGCAGCAATTCCCGGACATCGCTGCGCACCGTGTGTTTGATCGTGAGCTTCGCGTAGTCCGTCGCCGGCGCGTAGGACCCCTCCAGGGGATACATCACGTCGGAGAAATAATTCTCGAAATAGTCGGAATCCACCACGATGTAGCCGTTGCTGCCGAAGGACGTGCCCCACTGGTTGGCCACCAGATAGAACCCCGTGCCGTAGCCGCACACGGTGACCATGTGGTTGATGTCGTCGAGCGTGCACGTGGTGCCGACCCACGGAGCATCTCCGGCTCCCCAGGCATCGAACGTTTCTTCGGCATAGACGCCGCACGCCGCCACGTGGCCGGCATCCAGCCACGCCTTCAGTTCGGCGATCTGCGAGGCGTCGGGATTGAAGTCCCACAGCCAAACGTAGTTGGTCGTGCGGCGATGCAAGCCCTCGATGAAATCCGCGGCCACAGGCAGGGTCGTGTATTGTCCCGCCACGTACGGCTTTTGCGCCAGCGAGGCCCCCCCGTAGCGCATGAAGATTTCGAACGGTTCGTGCCCGTAGCCGCCGTTGTCGGCGCCTGCATTGCTCAGGTTATAGGTGAACCGCGGCGAACATTGGTTGCTGGCCGCACTGACGTTGATGGACGGGTCTTTCCATTTCATGTTGGCGGTCTTGGTGTAGTACGAACCCGCAAAATGCACGCAAGCGCCTTCGCTGCTCTGATCGCCGATCGGCGGCAGATACGAACGGTTGTCCGCCGCGCCCTTGAGCATCTTGCCCTGCGGGAGATAGCCTTCCGGCGTCTTCGCCAAGACGCGCCCTTCCGCGATCCACTTCTCGCGCGTCCCCGCCGGATACGGCTTTTTTCCGAGCTTGTAGGTTTTGCCGGTCTTCGTGACCAGCTTCGGCAACTCGGTCGCCGTTCCGGGAATCAACCGGGCGCCGTCGGCAAGCGCCGGCAAACAGAACAGAACAGACAACAAGACGGGAAGGACCATTCGCTTAATCATGAAACTCTCCTCGGCCGAACACTTATAGACAACATTTCGAATATAATACGACATTAACAATAGACAAGAAGGTAGCCGGTTTTATTTGAGAGAAGAAGCGAAAAACCCCTCGGCGGATAAAGCGGTTTACCTCCGGGTTTTCATGCGCTCCCCTGCCGGATTCGATCACGGAGTGCCAGGTTGCGCAACGTGTTGCGACGGCGAAAATGGCAGATGTCCTACCAGCGCGGATGGTCGGCCAAGATCAGCTGGTCGCTGCCGGCGAGAAAGCGTCCGTGGGTCAGCGGGAAATTGCCGGGCACTTTGCCGGCGGAAAACACCTGGTACCAGCTGTATTCCGGCGCGGTGGGATCGGAAAGTCCCCGCACCCAAGGTTGGTCGCGCGTGACCGTCGTGAAATAGGCCAATGATATCTTCTGGTGCTGGCCGTTGATCTCGTAGAACCCGTCGATATCCTTCGGCAACTGGATCGAGGTCCTCCCGCCATACCAGGCCGTGGCCCAGGGAATGTCCGTCGTCAGGCATTCGCCGGGCTCCAGCATCGTCGAAACCCAGCCGACATAGCGGTGGAAATACGGCGGATACGGCAGGCCCGTGCGCGGCGGCACCACGCTCACCAGCAACGGGAACGCCGTCAGGAACATCACCGCCGTGATCGCCGCCGACGCGAAATAGCGCACCTCGAACTGCAGGCGGTCGAGCAGCACCAGGAAGAACGCCCATGCATAGGGAATCGCCAACGGCCAGAAAATCGCCAGAGCGCCCAGGCTTTCCTCGCCGAAGGCCGCGGCGTTCAGGATCGCCAGCGCGGCCGCCGGCAAAAAACACCAGCGCAGCGTGCGGCTCGCATGCCGGACGAAGCGATGCAGATACATCGCCCCGAACAACGCCAGCAGGAATCCCCCGCCCGCGAATCCGAACCCCTGCGCCATGAACCCGCGCAAGTTCCCGATGATCTTGAGCTGCAGCGCATAGAACGCGGCGACCGCATCCGGAAGTTCGGGGCTCAGGGAACGCGCCAGCGCGTCGCCGGGAAACAGATACGTCCCGGCCAGCAACTCGTAGAAAACCCAGCCGAAGGGATTTCCGCAGATCGCGGCATTGCGCGCCATCCACGGCACGACCGGCAGCGCGGCCAGCGCCGCATAGAGGCCCGCCTTCGCCCACGGGCGGCGGCGGCGCGAAGAGCCGAGAAACGCGAAGACCACCAGCAGCGCGATGCCGCCCGCCGCATAGCGGGTCAGGAACGCGGCCGCCGTCAAGAGCGACGAAAGCACCAGCGGAACCAGCCAGCGCCACACGGGCCCCTGCTCCTGATCCGGACCGGACCCGGCCGGCAACTCCGCCGCCCAAAGCGCGGCATAGACCGCGCCCAAGGCGAAGAACGTCGCCGCCGAACCCGACGATCCGAGCAGGCTCTGGCGCCAAACCAGATCGCTCACCAGAAACGCGCTGGCCGAGAGCACCCCCACGCGCAGATCGAAGAGTTTGCGGCCGAGCAACCAGACCAGCAGCGCCGACAGCGCCGTGAAGAAATGGCTCGCCGCCACCGGCGCGTAGTCCCACGCATACACGTAGTCCGTCGTCGGCACGCCGGGCTCCGGCACGCCGCCCAGCCGGAAGGTTCCCGCCAGCAGCGCCGGCCAAACCGGCGGATGCAGCAGATCCGGATGGCCCATCACGGCCGCGGAACCGTCGGCCGACCGCGCGGCCAGCCGGCCCATGGCGAACGGCCGGACGCATTGCGTGACGAGCTGTCCCCTCTCCGCGAACGAACGCGCCAGCTGCGCTTCGTCCATCGCCCGCGCGTCCCGCAGCCCCTGGAAGTTCGTGAAGGTGTAGAGCGCCGCCATCGCGAACGCGAACAGGGAAAAGAGCACCGCGTGGATGACTTTCCGGCCGGATCCTTGATCGATCTGGTAGAGCAGATTCTGCATGTTGGACTCGAATGATAGCGCCATGGGTTCCGCCCTTTCTCTAGCCGTCCCGGGAAGTCCGCAATCCGAATTCGTTGAGTTTCCGATGCAGGGTCCGGCGGCTGATGCCCAGATCCTGCGCCGCTTTCGTGCGGTTGTCCTGGTGCCGGCGCAGCGCCTCCTCGATGAGCTGCCGCTCCGCGTCGCGCAGGCCCCGGCCCGTCCGCGCCCCCCCCGCCCCGGCGTCGCGCACCACGGCCGGCAAGTCGCGCACCTCCAAGCGGCTGCCCGTGCCCAGCACCACCATGCGCTCGATCACGTTGCGCAGTTCGCGCACGTTGCCCGGCCACGGATAGGCCGCCAACACGTCCATGGCCTCGGGAGAAATGGACAGGGCCTTCTTGCCGTTTTCCGCCGCCAGCGTCTTCAGGTAGTGCTGGGCCAGGAGGACGACGTCCCCATCCCGCTCCCGCAGCGGCGGCAAGGACAAATTCACCACGTAGAGCCGGTAGAACAGGTCTTCGCGGAAGGTTCCCTCCGCCACCTTTTTCCGCAAATCGCGGTTCGTCGCGGTCACCAGGCGCACGTCGACGCTGAGGGTCTCGGTGCCGCCGACGCGCTCGAACTTCCGCTCCTCCAGCACGCGCAATATCTTCACCTGCAGGGACGCGTCGATCTCGCCGATCTCGTCGAGGAACAAGGTGCCGCCGTCGGCCATCTCGAAGCGCCCCCGGCGGCGCTCCACCGCCCCGGTGAACGCTCCCTTTTCGTGGCCGAACAGTTCGCTCTCCAGCAGGGTCGGCGCCAGCGCGGCGCAATGGACCGGCACGAACGGCCCGTCGCGGCGCGGACTGCATTGGTGCAGGGCGCGCGCCACCAGTTCCTTGCCCGTGCCGCTTTCGCCCTGGATCAACACCGTGGCGCGCGTCGGCGCCGCCTGCCGGATCGTTTCGAACACGTCCTGCATCGCCGGCGAGACGCCGATGATGTTCTCGAATCCGTATTTCGAATCGAGCTGCTCCCTGAGCCGGCGGTTTTCCGCGCCGAGCTGGCGCTCCGCCAGCGCGCGTTTCAACAGCAGGTCGAGCCGGTCGAGATTCACCGGCTTCGCCAGGAAATCGTAGGCGCCGCGCTTCATCGCCTCCACGGCCGTCTCGATGTTGCCATAGGCCGTCAGCAGGATCAGCACCGGTTTGGGCTCGCGCCCCAGCAGGCGCGACAGCAGCGCCATGCCGTCCATGCCCGGCATGCGCAAATCCGACAGGACCACGTCCGCGGAATGCGTCTCCAGCCATTCCAGCGCGCGCTGGCCGTTTTCCGCTTCCGCCACCGCGTATTCGCCGCGCAACGCGCGCGCCAATCCTTCGCGCGTGTTCTTTTCGTCGTCCACGATCAAAATGACGGGCCGGGAGCTCACGGCGCTTCCTTCCCGGACTCCGAAGCCTTCGGCGCGGACAGCAGCCGGACGCGCTGGTCGTCGCGCGGGAAGTTCAGCTGGATCCGCGCGCCGGTCGGCAGGCTGTCCACCAGCACGGTGCCGCCGTGGTCGCGCACGATGCGCTGCACGATCATCAGCCCCATGCCGTGCCCGTTGGGCTTCGTGGTGCGGAACGGCTCGAACAGCTCGCCCATCTGCCCCGGCGGAATCCCCGGGCCCGTGTCCTGGAAGATCACTCCCGCCAGCCGGTCCGAGGCCGCGAACGAGATGCGCAGGACTCCGCCGCCGGACATCGCCTGCACGGCGTTGCGGATCACGTTGAAAAACGCCTGCCGCACCTGGCCCGGATCCACCCACGCCGTCGGCAAATCGCCCGCCGGTTCCACTTCCACCACCACCTGGCGGTCGCGGATTTCCGCCGAAAGCGTTTCCAGCGTCTCCGCCACGAGTTCCGGCAGCGCGCGGCGCTCGAAATTCGGCAGGCTCGGACGAATCGCCTTGAGGAACTGCGCCAGGATCTGGTCCAGCCGCTGGATTTCCCCCCGCGCCACGTCCAGCAATTCCCGCAACGCCCCGGCTTCGGTTTCCGGCAGCCCGCGCAGCTCCCGGTCGATCAGCTGCAGATGGATCGCCAGCGAGTTCAGCGGGTTGCCGATTTCATGGGCGACGCCCGCCGCCAGCATCAACACGGCGTTCAACCGCTCCGATTCCACCATTTCCGCCTCGTGGTCGCGCTCCTGCGTCACGTCGCGCAGGATCATCACCACGCCCGTCCGGCCATCGGTCGGGTTTTCGAGCGGCGCCAGATAGAGCGCCAGGAAACGGTGTTCCGGATAGGAAATCTCGATCTCGCGGCTGGCCATCCGCGCCCATTCCTTGTCGTCCAGGCGCAGCAGGCGCTCCCACTCGATCTCGCGCAGATAGCGCTTCATCGGCTGCCCGACCGACGTCGCCTCGTCCATTCCCAGCAGGCGGCAGGCCCCCCGGTTCGCATAGACGATCCGGCCCTCCGCGTCCAGCACCAGGATCCCTTCGCGCAGCGCGTGGAAGATCGTTTCGAGCAATCCCCGTTCCGACGCCAGCCGAAGGAATTGCGCCTGCACGCTGCCCGGATCGAGCCGGTCCAGCCGTTCGATCAACTTGTTCCAGAATGCCGACTTCATGTCTTCTGCGATCCGCGCATTGCCCTACTTTCCACGATGCCTCCTCCCGCCGCAAACAAAAAATGCCCCGCGCGTTTTTCGCGCATTCGCCTCTTGACGGTTTGCCATTCCCGTGAGAACAGTAGGAACATGACGAGCGCGGTATGGGCCGCGCAAGATTTTCGGCGACAACCCGGCAAACAGGCGAAACCATGAACATGGATGAAGAGGAATTCAGCCCCTTCGGCGGCTACAGCAGCGGATGCGAACTTCATGGCGAAGATTTCCTCCGCGAATGCACCATGTGCGGCATCGAATTCTGTTCGGCCTGCTTCCCCCAGTCCGCCCTCTGCCCCGATTGCGCCGCCCAAGCCGACCTCGTCGACGACGACGAGGAAGAAGAGCCGACCGAAGAGGAAAAGGAACTGCTCCTCCTCGAAGGATTCAACGACGACGAGCCCGAAGCGGGCGCCGAAGAGGCCCCCCCTTCTGCTCCGCCTGCGAAAAAAGCGGCGGGCGCCTCTCCGCCGGCCAAGGCCCAGCCCAAGAAGGCCCAGAAATCCGCCAAGCCCGCGCCCAAGAAGGCCCCCGCGAAGGCCGCCTTGAAAGCCAAGCCCAAAGCCAAGAAGCCCGCCAAGCCGGCGTCCAAGAAGGCTCAGGCGAAGCCCAAGGCCGGCGCCAAGAAGAAGCGCTGAGGCCCGGATCCCCTCCGCCCGGCGGCCAGGCTTTGACGTCCTCCACCTATCATCTCTGGACGATCGGCTGCCAGATGAACGAGGCCGACGCCCTGCGCGCCGCCGCGCTTCTCGAATCCTCCGGCTTTCGCCCCGTTCCCCGCGCCCGCGACGCCGGATGGCTGCTGCTCAACACCTGCGTCGTCCGCCAGCAGGCCGAAGACAAGATCTACTCGCGCCTGACCTACGTCGCCGAACTCAAGCAGAAGAATCCGGCCCTCGTCGTCGCCCTCATGGGCTGCCTCGTCGGGAAAAATCCGCGCGAATTCGAACAGCTCCGCGCGCGCTTTCCGTTCGTCGATCTCTTCCTGCCGCCCTCCGATCTCGCGCCCCTGCGCGGATTCCTCCAAGCGCGCGGCATCGCAGCCCCCGATCCGGCCGGCGGCGACGACTTCCCGCCGCCGCCGTTGCCCGATTCCATGACGCGCCGCGCGGTCGTCGCGCACGTGCCTGTCGTCCTCGGCTGCTCCCACGCCTGCACCTATTGCGTCATCCCGTACCGCCGCGGCGGCGAACGCTCGCGTCCCTCCGCCGAAATCCTCGCCGAAGCCGAAAAGCTCGTCGCGCGCGGCGTGCGCGAAATCATCCTCCTCGGCCAGATCGTTGATCGCTACGGCCTCGACCGCGCCGGCGAAATCCATCTGCCCGACCTGCTCCGCCGCGTCGCCGCGCTCCCCGGCCTCGCCCGCGTCCGCTTCCTCACCAGCCATCCGCGCTGGATCACCGACGACCTGATCGCGGCCGTCGCTTCCGTTCCCGGCCTCTGCCCCTATTTCGAAATTCCCGTGCAGGCCGGCGCCGACGCCGTCCTCGCCGCCATGCGACGCGGCTACGACGCCGCCGACTACGAAGCCCTCATCGCCAAGGTCCGCGCCGCGATTCCGCACGCCGGAATCTCGACCGACGTCATCGTCGGCTTCCCCGGCGAAACCGCCGCGCACTTCGAAGACAGCATGGCCCTCATGCGCCGCGTCGATCCCGACATGATCCGCATCGCCAAGTATTCCCCGCGGCCCCTGACCTATTCCGCGCGGCATCTCCCCGACGACGTCCCCGAAACCGAAAAAGAACGCCGCCGCGTCGCCATGGAAGCCCAGCTCCGCGCGCGGCTCACCGACAAGAACGCCCCTCTCCTCGGCCAGACCGTCGAAATCCTCGTCGAAACCGTCGAGAAAACCGGCCGCCGCCACGGCCGCACTCCCGACTACAAACCCGTCTTCGTCGATGCCTCCTCCGCCGCCCCCGGCGATTTGATCCGCGCCCGAATCACCTGGGCCGGCCCCTTCAGCCTCATCGCCGAAGCCCTCTGAGCCAAACCGCTTCCCGATCCCGCAACGCCAGCGTTCCGATCTGCCCCCCTCTTCCCCTTCGACGTTCGAAATTCGACATTCGATATTCGAAATTATCGGTTTTCTTCCCTCTCTGCATCCCCAGCGTCTTTGCGAGACAAGGCCCCCCCGCTCGGCAAATCGCGGCTCATGCCCGTTTTCGCTCCTGAACGGGCAAAACAGCCTTTCGCGGTCCATTGTCGGCGAATTTTTCCGCTCGCACGACCCGGCCAGCGAAGTCGCCGACCGGCCCGCCATCTCTCTATTCCTCGAAACTGCAGCCCGTTGCACGATTGACCCGCCCCCTCCTTTCCGTTATTCTTTGGCCAGTCAGGAATAAGCAACCCGCAGCATAAAACCGACTGCCGGTCGGCCCAATAAAACTGTTAGAATTCAGAACAAAGAATTTATGCGCATAAATCTGTATATATTGATTGTCGCATTCACATCCGCCATGGCTGGATGTGATTTCTTTTCTATCTCAAGGACGGATCAACGGAACGAAGGCATAGACCTGCCAAGCGGCGATCAAATTCTAAATGATACTTACATTGAATATGGTGTAAGGGTAAATCAATACTACGTTATTTTTGATGGTGCGAAGGAGAAGGAATACCTCGGCAAACTAACAAGCAAGCACTTTTCTGCGGGACTTCTCTCAACCAATATGAATATCCAACTGATCAGAAACGGCGATAAGGCGCTTTGTTCAATTGGTAATCAAATATTCAAACGCTGGGAAAGAAATGCGAAGCCTTGGTGGTATCAGTGGTCTATTGACAACGATGCCGAAACACGCTTCTTTCTAAGAAGTTTCCAAGACACCTATTCCAACCCGCCCGATGAGGGAAGCAACGCTGAGTGGTTTTACTATAGGCTCCCCGCCCCACCTGAATACAGATTCGATTCTGTTGACATGGATCGCAACAGCTTAACACTCAAAGCCACCAAGGACGTCCACCCCTGGCCTCAAGTGCTCGCTTACAAAGCCGAGCGATATGGCTTCTGCTGGCAGTTTGATTTAGCACGCACACTTGAAATTGACCCTTCACTTATATACAAGCATTTCCCAACTAATATTGTTGCACACATCATGTTCATTACCGTTCCAGGAGATTTGTCTCAAATCCGAGGTGATCAGCCTGATGAACTGCTGAAACTTAAGGGCGCTCAATTGATTTCGGACAAAGAGATTGAAATCAGCGACACCCATAGAGTGTTGGTGACAGCGGAACATCATCTGCCAAGCGGAGATACACGAAATGACTCATTCGACATCATTGGTGCATATGGAGATCCCAATCCGGAACTGCTCTCGATTTACTGGCGACGGCATCCGATTCTTTGGCAGGATTGGCATCTCATGAAAATAGGGGAATGGGAACAGGTCGACGCATCAGGATTTAAGGGTGATATATGCCAATTTGTTTTTCTGAAACTAAAAATATTCTAACAATCGGTTGCAGGGTACCCTCCACAAGGTGTCGGGTCCCCTGAACCGTGACGTTATGATTAAAGAAATGATCATGAAAGGGTGTTGTAATCTAACACCACTCATAGCCTTCCTGCTCATCCTCGGTGGTTGCAGCAGAAACACTGCCGTGGGACATCGGCCCGACCGCGATCAGAGTGCTTTCCTCACGCAACACATTGACAAGATAGAAATGAGCAGGCTCCCGGACGCACTCAATGGAAGTACCTTGTCAGATGCTGACAAGAGATTCATCACGGCCAATGTCAGCACAGGTGGTTATGAGTTTGTTACTGTGAAGATGTACTTCATAGACGGGGAACAGATTCTAGAGATTAATGAGTTCAACTACGATGAGTGGGTCCACTCCGTAACTGGAGAGCGAGGCAAATCGTCCCACGGCACACATGCCATATTCAATAAGATTGGTGACAACTGGGAGATGGGTGAAGTCACCAACTATGGCGGCTAGCACTGTAGAATCTATGAGGAATCATAACAAGCGCTTGCAGCGTGCCCGCCACAAGGTGTCGGGTCCCCAGAACGCTGACGTTCGGGAACATACAATGAGACCAATATTCCTTACGCTTCTGCTGGGCCTTCTATGCGCATCATGTACATCGGTGAAGCCACCTAAAGAAAGAACATACAGACCGGGTATATTCCAGGTTGTGACTTGGCCTAAAAGTGGAAGCACACTGAAACTAAAAGAAAAGCTTTTTGTGCGATATACCTTCAACGTGCCAGAAGAATTATGCTACATCTGGGTTCAAGCGCAGACGCCTTCTGATCGCGTGAAGGCGCACGTTGATCACGGATTTGCCTTCGGGAACTCATCCTCACCGGTCTATGCTTTTGGCGAAGGTCTCGTTATTCAGGAAATAGCATTAACCTATTTACCGGATAGAGATATCATGGGGAAAAACACCTTGCCGGATCCCCCAGAGGTTACGGTAACGAATCTCTTTTTCACGCTAAAGAACTACAAAACAGGGGATTACAGGTCGCTCACTAACAAGGCAGTAAACTTCACCTGGAAATATGAAAAGAAATGATCCCGAACAACCATTAAGCCCCCGGTAGCACAAGGGCAAAGTGGGTCCTGAGACGGCTTTTTCCAAAGCCGTCTTTTCTTTCTTCGAGCGCAGGGCTCCGGCTTGCATTCGCGGCGCGGCATACACCCAAACAACCATGCGGGCTCGTCCGGGATGGGTCCCGGGCGCCGAAGCGCTCCGGACCGACTCTGGCCGCGGGCTCTCAATGGCCCGCGGCGGCCCTGAATTCGACTGCGGTCAACCCCGGCGCCACCCTTTCTCGGCAAAGGGCGGGCTTGGCCCGGCCGAGACCGGACTCCGGATTGGGCGGTACTCCCCATCCGCCAGGTCAGCGCCCTGGCCTACAACCGATCTGGGAGCGCCCGGAACCGGCCGCCGTTATTCCAAGCTCGCATGGAAAAGTTTCCGGAGAAGGATCGAGCCGTCCGCCTACGCCAAGGCCACGGAGGGCAAGCGATACCCGGCGCCGGGGGGATATTTTAGGTTTTGTGAAAACGGTTTAACGCTTTTTCGGAAAACGAGCAGTTAAGACTTGCCCTTGCCGCGCCATGGGATAAACATACCCCGCGTATGTCGAATCGCCGTTGCAGAATTGCCGTGGGCTCGGACCACGGCGGGTATGAGTTGAAAACCCAGTTGGCCGACTGGCTCCGGAGCCAGGGCCACAACGTGACCGACGTCGGCACGAATTCCAAGGAGGCGGTCGACTACCCGGTTTTCGCCGCTGCCGTGGCGCGGGCGGTGGCGGCAGGACGGTGCGATCTGGGCGTGATGGTGGATGGCGCGGGCATCGGCTCAGCGATGACGGCCAACAAGATCCCGGGGGTGCGGGCGGCGGCGTGCTACAACGAGGCGCTGGCGAAGAATTCCCGGCAGCACAACGGAGCCAATGTCCTGACGCTGGGTTCGGGCCAGACGAATTTCGAACAGGCGAGAGCCATCGCGGATGTCTTCATCGCCACGGACTGCACCGAAGAGAGGCACCTTCGGCGCGTCAAGATGATCCAGGACCTCGAAAGCGGCCGCGCGGGGACCCCCGTGATGGCGGCCATTAAGGAGATGAAATTGGACTTGAGCCCTCAAGACGTCGCGCGCATCGCGGAGCGCGTCAAACAGATCGTCGGCGGCGGCGCCGCCCCGGCGGCCGGCGCCGCGAACGTGGCCAACCTGCCGCCCGCCCAGCTGGCGCGGATGATCGACCACACCATTCTTAAGCCGGAAGCCACGCAGGACGACGTGAAGAAGCTGTGCGAGGAAGCCCTCAAGCACAACTTCTTCAGCTGCTGCGTGAATTCCTCGTGGGTGCGCTACGTCGCCCAGCTCCTGCGCGGTTCGTCCGTGAAGGTCTGCGCGGTGGTCGGCTTCCCGCTGGGCGCGGGCACGCCGGAGATCAAGGCCTTGGAAGCCCGCCGCGCGATCCGCGAGGGCGCCAAGGAAATCGACATGGTCATCAACGTCGGCCTCGTGAAGTCCGGCGATTGGGACGCGGTGACGAAGGACATCCGGACGGTGGCCGAGTCGTGCAAGGACGGCGGCGCGCTGCTGAAGGTGATCCTCGAGACATGCCTGCTGACAAAGGACGAGATCGTGAAGGCCTGCGAGGCGTCGATGAAGGCGCGCGCGGACTACGTGAAGACCTCCACGGGCTTCAACAAGGGCGGCGCGACGGCCGAGGACATCGCGCTGATGGCGCGCACGGTCGCGCCCAAGCGCCTCGGCGTGAAGGCGTCCGGCGGCGTGCGCACCTTTGCGGACGCGATGCTGATGATCCGCAACGGGGCGACCCGGGTCGGCTCGTCGAACAGTGTGAAAATGATGGAAGAATCGGCCGCCGCCACCGGCGGCAAATAACTAAGGAGCCCCCATGGCAGAACTCAGAACCTACGTATTCATCGACAGCCTGCAGCCGCAGTTCGCCTCGTTCCTGGCGACGGTGGCCCGCGGCTACCTGCCCGTTGCCGAGCAGGCCGCGTTGTTCGTGGAAATTTCCCCGGGCATCGCGATCAACCAGGTCACCGACGTGGCGCTGAAGTCCACGCGGGTGACGCCGGGCATGCAGATCGTCGAGCGCCTCTACGGCATGCTCGAGGTGCATTCCGACTCCCAGGCCGACGTCCGCCAGGCCGGCGCCGCGATCCTGAAGGATCTGGACCTCACCGAGGACCAGCGCATCAAGCCGAAGGTCTATTCGTCGCAGGTCATCCGCAACATCGACGACCACCAGACGATGCTGATCAACCGGATGCGCCACGGCAACATGATCACGCGCGGGCAGTCGCTCTTCATCATGGAAGTCGCCCCCGCCGGCTATGCCGCGCTGGCCGCGAACGAAGCCGAGAAGGCCGCGAACATCAACGTGCTGGAAGTCATCACGTTCGGCAGCTTCGGGCGCATCTGGCTCGGCGGCGAAGAGCGCGACATCGACGTGGCCTACCGCGCCGCCGAAGCCGCGATCGAGGCCGTGACCGGCCGGACCGAAGGCAAGTAGGATTTAAAAAGAAAAACCAACAACAAGAGGTACGAAAATGGCAGATGCATTGGGCATGATTGAAACCCGTTCCTTCCCCGCGACGGTGGAAGCGGCGGATGCGATGGTCAAGGCCGCGAAGGTCGAACTGGTCAGCTACGAGAAGACGGGCGGCGGCTTCACCACCGTCATCGTCCGCGGCGACGTCGCCGCCGTGAAGGCCGCCTGCGACGCCGGGCAGATCGCCGCCGGCCGCGTCGGCGAAGTGGTCGCCGTCCACGTGATCGCCCGCCCCCACGCCAACGTGGATGCGGCGCTTCCGCTGGGCCGCGCGCCCGCCAAGGGCGGCAAGTAGGCCGTCCCTGATCGGCAGAAGCCGTCCGCCGCCGGCGGACGGCTTCCGCCCACCCTTTTCACTTTTTTCCCGGAGGCAGCATGAATCTCGGCAAAGTCGTCGGCACCGTCGTTTCCACCAAAAAGGAACCCGTTCTGGACGGGATCCGCTTCCTCCTCGTCCGGCTGGTCGATACCGAGGGAAAGGACACCTCCTCGTTCGTCGTCGCGGCCGACGCCATGGGCGCCGGGCCGGGCGAAATGGTCCTGACGGCGGCCGGGTCCTCCGCGCGCCAGACGACGATGACCGACAAGAAGCCGGTCGACAACGTCATCATGGCCATCGTCGACACGTGGG